>JBBIOW010000069.1:0-13863 GCA_037443165.1 Nitrospiraceae bacterium
GGGTTCAGGTCCTCCGTCCGAGGAACAGACGGTGGTGGTGGAAACCGATCTGTTCCGCGCTGTCCTCACCAACCGTGGCGGAGTGCTGAAGAGTTGGGAGTTAAAGCGCTATACGCTGGGTCCGGGAGCCGGACACCGACCGGTGCAACTGGTCCATGAAGACGGCGCATTTAAACGTCCCCTGAATCTTGTTACTCCGGACGAGACCCTCAGCAAAGCGCTTAACGAATCGCTCTACCATGTCGAGCAGGACGTGGCGACCCTTGACCCAGCCCATCCCATCGGACATGTCACATTCCGGTATCGCAACGCGCGGTCCGGCGTCGCCGTCGAGAAACAACTGACCTTCCGCTACCAGAGCTATCTGGTCGATGTAGCGGTCAGAACCGAGGGCCTGGTGGGCCCGCTCGACATCGGCCTCGGCACGAACTTCGGTATCGTCGAATGGGGAGAGGGGTTCATCGGGCTCATCGGTCCGGCTTCGCAGGTCGATGGCAATGTCCAAAAGAACCTTCCCGATGCCGAGGAAGAGCGAAAGGGCACGGTCCGGTGGGTGGCGCTGCAAGACAAATATTTTCTGAGCGTCCTGATGCCCGCCCAGGCAACGGCCGCGGTGATCAAAAAAGAAGGAGACAAGCTCGTCTCGGCCGGTTTTCGGACTACCACGCCGACTTCCGGCTCTGGCATCGCGACGCAGCTCTACGCCGGGCCCAAGGAATACGACACACTCAAGGCGTTGAATGTCGGATTGGAAGACACGATCGACTTCGGCTGGTTCATTTACGGAAGTTGGAGTTTCGTCAAAGCGGTGGCCAAGCCGCTCTTCTATGTGCTCCGTTTTTTGTACGACTACACGCACAATTATGGCGTGACGATCATTCTGCTGACGGTCGGGATCAAGCTGCTGTTCGTCCCGCTCCAATTCAAGAGTTATAAATCGATGAAGCAGATGCAGGTGATCCAGCCCAAGGTAGCGGCCCTGCAAGCGAAATACAAGGATGACCGCGATCGGCTGAACAAAGAGTTGATCAAACTGTATCGCGATCATAAGGTCAACCCCGTCGGGGGGTGCCTGCCGATGCTGCTCCAGATGCCGGTGTTCGTCGCGCTCTTCAACATCCTGTACATGACGATCGATCTCCGCCAGGCGCCTTTTATCCTCTGGATTACCGATCTCTCGGCCCAGGACCCGTATTATGTCCTCCCGCTGATCATGGGTGCCACCATGGTGATCCAGCAAAAGATCACGCCCACGACGATGGACCCGACCCAGGCCAAGATCATGTTGTTGCTACCGGTCTTCATGACGTTTCTGTTCATCACGTTTCCAGCCGGTCTGGTGCTCTATTGGCTGACCAACAATGTGCTGACAATCGCCCAGCAGCTCATCACTGAGCGATATTTCTCGAGAAGGCCCGTCGTTGCCGTTGGAGACATTCCTTCAGAGAAGGAATCGGGAGAACCCGAATCGCCGGCGTCGAGCAGAAAGCGGAAGAAAGGACAAGCCATCCAGCAGGCCGATGCTGAAAACTAGCTGAAGTCGAGAAAGACCCGTCTATGGGCGGCGCGCTTGAAGACACCATTTGCGCGATTGCCACGCCGGTCGGTGAGGGAGGCATCGGCATTGTCCGTCTCAGCGGCGCCCAGGCCATCCCCATCGCGTCCCGGTTGGTCCGTTTGAAATCGGGCCGCTCCCTTCATGCGGTCAGAAGCCACACCCTGTACCACGCCGATCTTGTGTCGCTGCCACGAAGCTCGGCTGGCCCCGACGACCGACCTTTGGCCATCGGAAGCGGCGGTGCACGCCGGTCTCTCATTGATGAAGCGCTGGTTGTCGTCATGCGTCGGCCACGGTCTTTTACAGCCGAAGATGTCGTCGAATTCCACTGTCACGGCGGGCTTCTGGTATTGCAGGCCCTGTGCGAGGCCCTCCTGGCGGCAGGAGCCAGGTTGGCGGAGCCGGGCGAATTCACCAAGCGAGCGTTCCTGAACGGACGGTTGGACCTTGCACAGGCCGAAGCGGTGTTGGATACGATCAGGGCGAAGACCGCCGCCGGCCTGAAGCTGGCGCAGGACCAGTTGCGCGGCCGCCTTTCGTCTGAGATTGAGGCGATTCGGGAGTCGCTGATCCGGTTGCTGGCCCACGTCGAAGCCGCCATCGACTTTGCGGAAGAAGATATCGTGTTCGTCCAACAGGACGAACTCCTCACAGCGCTGCGGCGGATCATAGACCGGATCTCCGATTTGCTGGAGACGGGACGTGAAGGCCGGATCCTGCGCGAGGGCGCGACGGTGGCCATTGTCGGCCGTCCCAATGTCGGGAAATCGAGTTTGATGAATGCGCTGCTGCGGACGGATCGGGCGATCGTGACCTCGATCCCCGGGACTACCCGCGACGTGCTGGAAGAAATCCTCAACATCAAAGGAGTGCCGGTTCGTCTGCTCGATACGGCAGGTCTCCGGGACACGCTGGATCCGGTCGAGCAGGAGGGCATTCGGCGAACCCGTCTCGCGACCAGGCAGGCGGATGTGATTCTGGCCGTCATCGACGGATCCCAACGACTTGGCCCCGAGGATCATGCGCTGTTGCAGGAGGCCAAGGGGAAGACGTCGATCGTTGTGGTGAATAAGAACGATTTGCCCCGCAACATCGATCTGGCCGCCCTACCCGGTTTGGAAGGCGGCACACCCACTGCTCAGATGGTGAGTGTGTCGGCAAAAACCGGCGCTGGCCTGGACGAACTGCGAGAGCGCCTCAGGGCGCTGCTGGTCCGTCCCGATCTCGAGGCCAGGGAGGGCGCAGTCATCACCAACTTGCGCCATCAGTCGGCCCTGGCGCGAACTCGGGACGCGCTGCTCCACGCTGTTGATTCCGTGAACAACAAGCTCGCGGGGGAGTTTGTCGCGCTGGATCTGCGGGCGGCGACCGATGCGCTGGGCGAGATAACCGGAGCCGTGACAACCGACGAGATACTCGAACGCATCTTCTCCGAATTTTGTATAGGAAAATGATGGGGCGTCCCGATGAGAACCTATGATGTCGTCGTGGTGGGCGGGGGCCATGCAGGCTGCGAAGCCGCGCTGGCCGCGGCCAGAATGGGCGCCCGGACGCTGCTGCTGACCATGGATGTAGACCGCATTGCGCAGATGTCCTGCAATCCCGCGATCGGGGGTATTGCCAAGGGCCATCTGGTCAAGGAGATCGACGCGCTGGGGGGAGAGATGGCTCGCAACACCGACCGAGCTGGTATCCAGTTCCGCCGGCTCAACACCAGCAAGGGACCGGCCGTCCGGGCCCTGCGGGCGCAATGTGACAAGAAGCTCTATCGGCGAGCCATGCAGGAAACGCTCCGTGTGCAGGCGGGCCTGGAAATCGATCGGGGCACCGTCGATCGCCTCCTGCTCAACAGCGGAGCAATATCCGGGGTCCTGACGGGAGACGGCGAGCGGATCGCGGCCGGAGCGGTTATCCTGACATCAGGTACATTCCTTAAGGGTCTTATTCATGTCGGCCTCAACCATTTCCCTGCCGGCCGAGCCGGCGAAGCCTCGGCGGAACATCTCTCGGACTGTATGCGGGACCTTGGATTTGAGGTCGGCCGGCTGAAAACCGGCACACCGCCCCGGCTGGATCGAGACACGATCGATTTTTCTGCAATGGCTGTCCAGCCTGGCGACGACCCCCCCTCGCCGTTTTCCTATCGGACCGAGCGGGTGACGACGCCGCAGGTGCCCTGCCATCTTACGTACACGAACGAGGAGACGCACAAGATTATCAGAGACAATTTGGATCGCTCGCCGCTTTACAGCGGCGTGATCGAGTCGGTCGGACCACGATACTGTCCGTCGATCGAGGACAAGGTCGTGCGTTTCGCCGACAAGGAGCGCCATCAGGTGTTCATCGAGCCTGAAGGTCTGGACACGAACGAATATTATCCCAATGCCATCTCAACCAGCCTGCCCATCGATGTTCAGCCTGCCCTGCTACGCACGATTCCCGGGCTTACGCATGCGAAAATGCTCAAACCCGGTTATGCCATCGAGTATGACTATTTCCCTCCGTGCCAACTCTATCCGACGCTTGAAACCAAGCTCGTTTCTGGCCTGTACCACGCGGGCCAAATCAATGGGACTTCCGTTTACGAAGAGGCGGCCGCACAGGGCCTCTTGGCCGGCATCAATGCTGTGCTCAAACTGCGAGTCGAGCCGCCAGTGATCTTGGATCGATCACAGGCCTATATCGGGGTGTTGATCGACGATCTCATCACGAAAGACGCTCGCGAACCTTATCGCATGTTTACCTCAAGAGCTGAATTCCGACTGTTGCTCCGTCACGACAATGCAGATCTGCGGTTAATGGATATCGGCCATCGGATTGGTCTGATCCCTGAGGGCGTCTACTCTAAGCTCCAAGCCAAGCGCGAAGCGATTCGTCGAGAGGTCACACGGCTGAAGGAAACTCGCGCGAAGCTGACGAGCGAGGTGCAGGACCGACTAGCGAAGTATCATCTCGGTGACGTGTCTTCAAACCACACCCTAGCTCAGGTCCTGCGACGACAGGGGATATCGTATTCCGATCTTCTGGAGATTTTCGGGGGGGAAAGTGCTCTGGATGATGAGACCGCCGAGGCAGTAGAATTAGAGATTAAATATGAAGGTTATATTACACGACAAATCCAGCAGGTGGAGAAATTTAAGAAATTCGAAGCGCGCAGCATTCCAGAGTCATTCAATTATGAAAGCGTGAAAGGGTTTTCGCGGGAAGTCTTGGAAAAATTCAAACGCGTTCGCCCTTCTACGGTCGGTCAGGCCTCCCGTATTTCCGGGATCACTCCCGCCGCCATTTCCCTGTTGTTGATTGCCTTGGAGCGATATAGACATTGCTCCATAGAGAATCAAGGCGCATCCCTACGTAGATGAAAGTCGTTCCCCGCTATTACCGGACTTAACAAAAACTCCTTGACCTTAGTACAAGATTTCGCGTACATGTTCCACGTGGAACAACTGGAGTCTTTACGTAACCTCCTCTCTTCCGGTGCTCAGCAATTGGGTTTAACTCTTTCCGAGCAGCATCTTTCGCAATTTCTGCAATATCTGAAAGAGATCCTGATTTGGAACCAGAAGGTGAACCTAACTGGGATCATCGATCCACGAGAAATCGTTGTGAAGCATATTCTCGATTCACTTGCCGGATCGGAGGCGATTCGCTCAGACGAGAAAGTTTCTTTGTTGGACATCGGCAGTGGGGCTGGATTCCCCGGTGCGGCACTCAAAATTTTAAGACCTGACATTGAATTGATACTGCTAGAGCCTCATCACAAAAAGGCAGCCTTTCTTCGGCATGTGATCGGTGTCCTTCGTCTCGAAAAATCGTTTGTCAATTCAGAGACATTAGAGAGTTTTAGTACCCACCTGGATCGCTCTTTCACCCACATTACAATCCGTGCATTAAGACCGGAGCCACATTTTCCGCTCATTGCCAAGTTGCTCAGCTCAAATGGACGATTGATCTTGTATCAAGCCAAGGCACAAGTGTTGGATGATCGCTTCGTCAAACAAGCTGGGCTGATGTTCCATCAAGAAATTTTTTATGCTCTGCCATGCGGCATGGGTGAGAGGTCCTTGCGTATCCTTACGCCTCGGTGTTCCTTGTTCCACGTGGAACAATAAATCGATTTCGGTATTCGTCCATTGAGCAAAGTTATTGCCATAGCAAATCAAAAAGGGGGTGTAGGCAAGACCACTACTTCTATTAATCTTGCCTCCGCCTGTGCGGTATCAGGCCATTCAGTTTTGCTGGTGGATGTCGATCCTCAGGCTAACGCTACCAGTGGGATTGGGTTCAATCCTCGAAAACTTCCCAAGAGTCTTTACCACTGTCTGATTGAACATCAACCGTCAATTGAAGTGATTGAGAAAACAACAGTTCAAGGCTTGTCCATTTTACCGGCGCATGCCGATTTGGCAGGGGCAGAGGTTGAGCTTGTTTCCATACAAGACCGTGAACAGGCTTTGAAGAGGGTCCTGATTGAGATTCAATCCTTGTATGAATTGGTGTTCCTGGACTGTCCCCCGGCCCTTGGCTTGTTGACTATCAATGCTTTGGTCGCGGCTTCTTCGCTACTGGTCCCCGTTCAGTGCGAGTACTACGCTATGGAAGGGTTGGGTCGGCTGATGGCCACCGTGGAGCGGGTCAGACAATCCCTAAACCCCAGTTTGGACCTTGAGGGCATTCTCCTCACCATGTACGACTCCAGGAATACCTTGTCTCGACAAGTCGCCGAGGAAGTGAGAAGTCATTTCAGGGAGAAGGTGTATCAAACCGTCATTCCTCGAAACGTCACGCTCGCAGAGGCCCCCAGTTATGGTCGTCCGGTCATGTTGTACAACGTCGCCTCGGCAGGGGCACAGGCTTACCTTTCTTTAGCAAAGGAGTTTCTCGGCCATGGAGAAAAGAGCATTGGGTAGAGGGCTGGATGCACTGCTTCCAACCGTCGATAGTGCGTCTCCGATTGCAAGCCGAGGAGAAGCCCAGGAACTCGGCATCGATTCGATCGTTCCCAACCGTTACCAGCCGCGACAAAACTTTCACAATGATGAAATTTCACAACTAGCTGAATCTATTAAAGAAAATGGACTTCTTCAGCCAATTGTGGTCAGACGCAAGGGTGATGGGGTATATGAACTGATCACGGGGGAACGTCGCCTACGTGCAGCCAAATTGGCCGGGCTCAAGAAGATCGCCGCGGTAGTCAGAAACTGCAGCGATCAAGAAGCCATAGTGTTAGCCCTCGTGGAAAATCTCCAGAGAAGCGATTTGAACCCGATGGAGACGGCCAGGGCCTATCACCGGATGCTCAATGAGTTCGGGTTCACACAAGACATGGTTGCACAACGGGTCGGAAGAGAACGTTCCTCTGTCGCCAATGTCCTGAGACTGCTGAATCTTCCACCCGAGATCCAAAACCTGATTGAATCGGGTCAGCTTTCGACCGGGCACGCCAAGGTGCTATTGGGACTTGAGGATCCCGATACCCAGATTCGGCTCGCGCGCCGAATTGTAGAAGACCATCTCTCAGTCAGAGACATCGAAGAGATGCTCGCATCTGAAGCTCGAAGCAGGCAGCGGGCGCGACGGTCAAGGACTCAGCCGCCGACTTTGGATGTCGAGCAGCGGCTGCAAAAACGACTCGGAACTCGGGTCAATATCGTGCAAGGCCGTCGCCGAGGGAAGATCGTCATTCATTTCTTTTCCGCCGCAGAGTTGGACAGGCTTGTAGAGATCCTTGTGAACTAAAGCCGCTCGAAGGCTTTGCGCGCTGTGTGCTGAAAGAGAGAATTGCGTTGCTCAGATGGCCAATTCGACGTATAAGACCCATTAGCCTGAACTCAGGCGGCAAGCTATGAGATTTCAGCGTCAGAGAGAGGAGGCTATCTCATGTGGGGACATGGAAAGTCTGAACCGAAGAGGCCTGCGGCTCAAGAAGAGTCTGAATCTCCCGGCAACGAGCACGGAGACGTCGTGACAGACACACGTGCCGAAAGCGGAGAAGAAATCATTGCTTTCGTCGGCAAAGGTGTCGAATTCAAGGGAACTATCTCATATAACGGTACGGTTCGTATTGATGGCTTGCTTGAAGGTGAGATTCATACAGAGGGAAATCTGCTTGTTGGGGAAGCAGCCGTTATTACAGCTAAAGTGAGTGCAGGGATGGTTGTCTGCAAGGGCAAAATCACAGGCGACATCGAAGCCAAAGAAAAAGTGAAGTTGCGGGCACCGGCTGTTATCAATGGCAGCGTCAAAACACCTCTGCTGTCGATGGAAGAAGGAGTGCTCTTCAACGGAACTCTTGAAATGACTCAACCGGCGATTCGGGAAGTTCCGCGCGAGACCACGCTGCATTCTATTGCGTCTTCATCAAAAGCCGTTCGCACCGGATAAAATTGCAATGTAGGTTCCTGTGACCTGGCGTGATGGCGGGTGGATCACCACGCTGCGGTAGCACTCTCTAGGTCGCCATCCCAATAATTGAACACCTATGGGCATGGCTGTTTTGAGCCTGATGGTCCGGTACAGTGGTGGCGGCGGGGATTCGTAGTCATGGAGGATCGCATGTGGGCACTTGGCGATAGAAAGCACCGCACTTCCGACGACAATGAGAATTTCACGTTCTTGGGAAAAGGGGTGGACTTTAAGGGGGTCGTCAATTTCGATGGCACCGTGCGCATCGACGGCCGCTTGGAAGGGGAAATCCATACTACCGGGACGTTGATCGTCGGCGAGCACGCCGTTATCAAAGGCATCGTCTCGGCCGGAGTCCTGGTGACCAGCGGAAAAATCAACGGGACAGTCACGGCGGTCGAAAAAATCCAGATCCTTAAGCCGGGGATACTCATCGGAGATATGCGCACTCCGGTGGTCTCGATGGAAGAGGGCTCGCATTTTCACGGAATGTGTGATATGGGTGCCACCAAGTGGGTTGAAGACCAGTCCCCGGTCCAGGCGGTCCACGACAAGAACGTCCACGACATCGCGGCCCACCGGGGCAAAGTCCGCACCCAGGATCTCTAAATCCGACACCGTCTTCACGTGTGACTATGGCGCGCCCGCGGGTGCTTCTCGGCATGAGCGGCGGAGTGGATAGCTCCGTCGCGGCTTTGTTGCTCGTCGAGCAGGGATTCGACGTCGTCGGCATCACCTTGCAGGTCTGGGAATCTGAGGATGAGACGGTTGCCGTTTCCAGGCGGTGGCAGGAACGCGGATGCTGCAAGGTAGGCATCGCCAGGTATGTCGCCAAGAAGCTCGGCATCCCTCATGAAGTGATCGACACGCGAGCCGGCTTCCGCGCCGGCGTGATCGATGACTTCCTGTCCGGATACCTCTCCGGAACGACGCCCAACCCCTGCGTTCGGTGCAACGAGCGGGTAAAATTGCAATCGCTCTATCGACTTGCCGAGGAGCGACGGGCCGACTATATCGCTACTGGCCATTACGCCCGCCTCGTTCGTGAGAGCGGACGGCTCTACCTCCAGCGAGCGGCGGATGCCCGCAAGGATCAAAGTTATTTCCTTTACCGGATCCAGCCATCCTGGTTGCCCAGGCTGCTCTTCCCACTCGGGGCGATGCGCAAGTCGGAAGTCTGGGTGGCGGCGGAGTCTTTGGGGCTCCCGGCAGACGAGCTGAAGGAAAGCCAGGAAATCTGTTTCGTCAGCCAAGGAGACTACCGGACCTTTATCGAAAAAGAAGCGCCGGAAGCCAGACGCCCAGGTCCCTTTGTCGATCTTGACGGACGAGTCCTTGGACAGCACAACGGCATCGCCTTTTACACGCCGGGCCAGCGTCGCGGGCTAGGGATCGCCGCCGGGCAGCGCCTTTATGTGCAGCGGGTCGAAGCAGCCACCGGCGCGGTCGTTCTTGGATCGGAGGACAGTTTGCTCCGGTCGAATTGCCTGGTGGCCGATCTCAATCTGTTCGATTCCTCTTTGCTCAACGAGGAGACGAACGCCGAAGTGAAGATCAGGTATGCGACACCGCCGACACCGGCCACCATCGAGCCGTGCGGCGAAGGCAGGTTGCGCATTCGGTTTCATGCTCCGCAGCGCGCATTGAGCCCGGGACAGTCCGCGGTGTTTTACCGAGAAGATCGTGTCATCGGCGGCGGCATCATTCAGCCGGAGCAAGGCCGCTGATTACATGTACCGCGTGTTTCCCCGCCTTGACACATCAACCCGGTGAATGCTAGGCTGCCGCGTTTTTTCGTGCCCACCCGCACGAACAATTCCCTTGCGCATCCACAGGTTACCTTCAACGGGATCGGACGGTGATTAAGACTGCGGTCGCGCGCCGTTACGCCAAGGCGCTGTTTGAACTTCTCGACGAAGCCGACATCGAACCGACGCGAGCCGCGCTGGCCGGACTCGGGCAGGCGGTGAGCACTTCTCAGCCTCTGCGCCATGCGATGGCCACTCCAGCTTTCGGGCGCGACGAGAAAGTGTCCGTTTTGTCGGAACTCGGTCGTCGATTTGGGGCTCCGCTGACCGGCGAACAATTTCTCGCCCAACTGGTCAAGCAGAACCGCGTCGGGCTTCTACCGGATATCGCGGAAGCGTTTGCCCGCCTAGCCGATGAGCGGAAGGGGAAGCAGCAGGTTTCCGTGTGGTCCGCTTCGCCCTTGGACGCCGCCGAGCAGGACCGTCTCCGCACGCACCTGCGCGACATTCTCAAACGTGATGTGGACATCACGTTTGCGTCAAACCCCGCCCAACTAGCCGGTCTTCATATTCAGATCGGCAGTACGGTCATCGACGGGACCCTCCGCGGACGGCTGACCGCGATGCAGAGTCTTTTGACGAAGGAGTAGCTATGCAGATCAAGGCCGAAGAGATCACCACGATCCTCAAAGAAAAGATTAAGAGCTTCGACAAGCACGTCGATGTGAATGAGACGGGTTCCGTCATCCAGGTGGGCGATGGCATCGCCAAAGTCTATGGCCTTGACGGCGCCATGGCCGGTGAGATGTTGGAGTTCCCGGGCGGATTGTACGGCATCGCCCTGAACCTCGAAGAAGACAACGTCGGCGTCGTGTTGATGGGCGACGATACCGGAATCAAAGAAGGCGACCTTGTCAAACGCACGGGCCGCATCGCCGAAGTTCCCGTCGGCGAGGAGCTGATCGGCCGGGTGGTCAACGCCATCGGACAGCCCTTGGACGGGAAAGGGCCCATCAAGGCGACTGCAACCCGACGTATCGAGGTAGTCGCTCCCGGCGTCGTCACGCGCCAGTCGGTCCGCGAACCGTTGCAGACCGGCCTCAAGGCCATCGACGCCATGATCCCGATCGGCCGCGGGCAACGCGAGCTCATCATCGGCGACCGGCAGACCGGCAAGACTGCCATCGCCGTCGATACCATCATTAATCAAAAAGGGCAGGGTGTCTTCTGTATCTACGTCGCCGTCGGGCAGAAACGCTCGACGGTGGCGCGGGTCGTCAAAACCCTGGAAGAACATCACGCGATGGAATACAGCATGGTGGTCTCGGCGACCGCCAGCGAATCGGCCTCGCTCCAATTCTTGGCTCCTTACGCGGGCGTCGCGATGGGGGAGTATTTCAGGGATAACGGCAAGCACGCGCTCATTATTTACGACGACCTTTCAAAGCACGCCGTCGCGTACCGCCAACTGTCGTTGCTTCTCCGCCGTCCTCCCGGCCGCGAAGCGTATCCCGGCGACGTATTTTATCTCCACTCCCGCCTGTTGGAACGCGCCGCCAAACTGAGCGATAAGCTGGGCGGCGGAAGTCTGACGGCGCTGCCGATTATCGAAACCCAGGCTGGCGACGTGTCGGCGTATATTCCCACGAACGTCATTTCGATTACTGACGGTCAGATTTACCTCGCCAGCGACCTGTTCTATTCGGGCATCCGGCCCGCGATCAATGTCGGTCTGTCGGTCTCCCGCGTCGGAGGCTCGGCGCAGATCAAGACCATGAAGCAGGTGGCTGGAACCCTGCGTTTGGATCTTGCGCAGTACCGGGAGATGGCGGCCTTCGCGCAGTTCGGGAGCGAGCTCGACAAGGCCACGCAGGCACAACTGGCGCGCGGCGCGCGCATGGTCGAGCTGCTGAAGCAGGGACAGTATCGGCCCATGCCGGTCGCCGACCAGGTCATTTCGATCTTCGCGGGGGTGAACGGCTTTCTGGACGACGTTCCGGTGAACAAGATTCGACAATTCGAAGAGGACCTGTTGCATTACGTCGCACAGCACCATCCGGAAGCGAAGAAGGATATTGTGGCCAAGAGCAAGATCGACGATGCATTTAGTGCGCAGCTCAAGCAGATCATCACGACGTTCAAAGAGAAGATGGGCTACGGAGGCAAGTAGGATCTGGTGATCGAGTGATCTGTATCGTATTTTCCTAAACGATGCCGAGCTTACAATCCCTTCGCCGCAAGATCGCGGCGGTCAAAAACACGCAAAAGATCACTAAGGCCATGAAGATGGTGGCCGCGGCGAAGCTCAAGCGAGCGCAGGATCGCATCCTGGCAGCTCGCCCCTACGCGCATAAGATGCGGGGGGTGCTGGGCAACTTGAGCCGACGGGTGAATCGAGCTGCCCATCCGTTACTTCAGAAACGCAACGGCACTCGCATCGAAGTCCTGATCGTCACGAGCGATCGGGGGCTCTGCGGCGCCTTCAACGCGAACATCATCAGAAGGGCTGTGGAATTCATTCGGGAGATCGAGGCGCGAGGTGCCAGGGTCACCTTGAGCGTCGTCGGCCGAAAGGCTCGCGATTTCTTCCGGCGCCGCTCGTGGCCGGTTCGCCAGGAGTGGACGGGAATCTTCGATCGCCTGGCCTATGAACATGGGATCGACATCGCCCAAGATTTGATCGACCATTTCAAGAAGGACGCATTCGACGAACTCTACGTGATCTACAACGAATTCAAATCTGCCATCCAGCAACGCGTCGTGGTGGAAAAACTCTTTCCGGTCGACGCCGTCGTGGAATTTGGACACACGGACGGAGCCGGCGAGCCCACCGAGGTTTCAGGAGGCACATACCTGTATGAGCCGGACGAAGACGAGCTCTTGGCCGCGCTGCTCCCGAAGCACTTTCACACTCAGGCCTATCGCATTCTACTGGAATCGTCCGCCGCGGAACAGGGGGCGCGGATGGCGGCCATGGACGGCGCGACCCGCAACGCAGGCGAGTTGATCAAGAAAATTACGCTGTACTATAACAAGACCCGGCAGGCTGCGATCACGAAGGAGTTGATGGACATCGTCGGCGGAGCGGAAGCGCTCAAATAGAGTTTTGAATTCTGAATGATGAGTTCTGAGTTATTAAGTAAGCGGCTTCAACTCAAAACTCAGCACTCAGGACGTGTCACTCGCGACTAGGGGAGTCCTATGAGCACTGCGACAGGGAAAG
The DNA here is from genome assembly GCA_037443165.1 of Nitrospiraceae bacterium. Classification (GTDB taxonomy): domain Bacteria; phylum Nitrospirota; class Nitrospiria; order Nitrospirales; family Nitrospiraceae; genus DATLZU01. Next base: position 12,935 of record JBBIOW010000069.1, read on the forward strand.
TGGTTCAGGTTATTGGGCCAGTCGTCGACGCGGAGTTTCCGCCGGGACAATTGCCCAACATCTACAACGCGCTGCGGATCGAGGTCGACGAGGACAAGAACGCGGGCAGACCCGCCATTCGCATCACGTTGGAGGTTGCCCAGCACCTCGGGGAGAACCGCGTGCGGGCCGTCGCCATGTCGACGACGGACGGGCTGGTCCGGGGCATGCCGGTCAAAGACACCGGCGCGCCCATCTCGGTTCCCGTCGGCCGCGAAACGTTGGGGCGTCTGATCAACGTGCTGGGCGAGCCGGTGGACGAGCGGGGCCCCATCAAGGCGAAGAAGTTCTACCCGATTCACCGACCGGCGCCGCCGCTGGTCGAGCAGGAAACCAAGACCGAAGTGCTGGAGACCGGCATCAAGGTGGTAGACCTGCTGGAACCGTACAGCAAAGGGGGCAAGGTCGGCCTGTTCGGCGGCGCCGGCGTCGGCAAGACAGTCATCATTATGGAGCTCATCAACAACATCGCGCTCCACCACGGAGGGTTCTCGGTCTTCGCGGGCGTGGGCGAACGGACGCGCGAGGGAAACGATCTGTGGCATGAAATGCAAGAGTCCAAAGTCATCGACCCTGACGACTACACGAAGTCGAAGGCGGCTCTTGTGTACGGCCAGATGAACGAGCCTCCCGGCGCGCGCCTCAGGGTCGGTCTCACCGGACTGACCGTGGCGGAGTATTTCCGGGACGAAGAACAGCAGGACGTCTTGCTCTTCATCGACAATATCTTTCGGTTCACCCAGGCCGGATCGGAAGTGTCTGCTCTACTGGGCCGGATGCCGTCGGCCGTGGGCTATCAACCGAATCTGGCCACCGAGATGGGAGCCCTCCAGGAACGGATCACGTCGACCAAGAAGGGATCCATTACATCGGTGCAGGCGATTTATGTG
>JBBIOW010000070.1:0-531 GCA_037443165.1 Nitrospiraceae bacterium
CCGAGCGGGCGCGGAAGTTTTACAGCAATCTGTTCGGCTGGAAGATTGAGCTGTTTCCAGGCGTGACGGATTACTGGCATATCGACACTGGCGGAAGCGATGATACGCCCGATGGCGGATTGATGGCACGCAAGTACCCGCAACAGCCCATCACGAACTATGTCGCCGTGTCCTCCGTTGACGAATCCGCGGCGAAGGTGGAGGAACTCGGCGGCAAGATCTGCATGACCAAGACGGCGGTGCCGCAGATGGGCTATTTCGTGGTTTGTCAGGATACGGAGAACAATACGTTTGCGCTCTGGGAACACAACGCAAATGCGAAATAAATATGTGAGAGACGCGGCTCGTCCTCTGTCGAACCGAACAACCAATAGAGGAGGGAATATGAACGCACCGACATCAAAATCCGATTACTTGTTGCTGTTTCGCGGGACGGACTGGAAGACACATCTGTCGCCAGAACAACGTGAGAGGATCGTGTCCGACTGGGCTGGTTGGTTCGAACGTCTGATGCAGGAAGGCCGATGCACG
>JBBIOW010000070.1:541-5267 GCA_037443165.1 Nitrospiraceae bacterium
GGGGAAGTACAACGAGGAGCTCGTGAAGGCCGGGATCATGCTCGCCGGCGACGGGCTGCAGCCAAGCTCGAAGGGCAAGCGGGTGCGCTTTTCCGGCGCCAGCCGCACCGTGATCGACGGCCCGTTCGCCGAATCCAAGGAAGCCATCGGAGGCTACTTTTACCTTCAGGTCGCCGACTTGAACGAAGCGGTGGAGATCGCCAAACGGTGTCCGGGTCTCGAATACGGCTGCGTGGTGGAGGTCCGCCCGGTGGCCGAACGGTGCATGGAGAGCGCGCGGGCGTCGGAACAGGCGACTCATCGCGAACAGGTTGCCGGCGCAACAGCGTGAGGGCGCGGGCCGACAGCAAACATAGCCGGATCGCTGCTAGGCGATGGGTTCCGGTCGGCGGTTGCAACCTGACGACATGAAAGCCGAGCGATCATCTGTCTCAAAAAGACCGGCCGCAAGCGGTGGTTCATCATGCAAAGGAGAAGGCGATGAGCACAGTGCGAGTTTTGGTAGGCACGAAGAAGGGCGCATTCATCCTGACATCGGACGGCACACGCAAGAATTGGGACGTCAGCGGTCCGCACTTTGGCGGATGGGAGATCTATCACATGAATGGCTCTCCGGTTGATCCGAACCGGATTTACGCGTCGCAGACCAGCGGCTGGTTCGGGCAGGTCATTCAACGCTCCGATGATGGAGGAAAAACGTGGAACGCCCCTGGAACCAAACCCGAAGATCTCATGGGGCCGGATGGCATGCCGAAGGGCGAAAGCAACATGTTTCTCTACGATACGTCCGCTGAGACCGGGAAGCCGCTCACGACGCACCAGTGGTATGACGGCACGCAACACCCCTGGGAGTTCAAACGTGTGTGGCATCTCGAACCGTCGCTGAGTGATCCCGATGTTGTGTACGCCGGCGTGGAAGACGCCGCCTTGTTCCGTTCGACCGACGGAGGGCGAACCTGGCGGGAGCTGGCCGGACTGCGTGAAGTGAAGGGCCGTCTGTGGCAGCCGGGCGCCGGCGGGATGTGTCTGCACACGATCCTGCTGGACCGGACCAACCCTCAGCGGATCTACATTGCCATCTCGGCGGCCGGCGCGTTCCGAACCGACGACGCCGGCAAGACCTGGCGGGCGATTAACAAAGGCCTCACGTCGAAGTATGAATTGCCGGACCCGGACGCCGACGTCGGCCACTGCGTGCATCGCATTACCATGCATCCGTTGCAGCCGAACGTGCTGTTCATGCAAAAACATTGGGACGTGCTGCGAAGCGACGACGCAGGCGAGTCGTGGCATGAAATCAGCGGCGACCTGCCGAGCGATTTCGGGTTCCCAATCGCCGTGCACGCGCACGAGCCGGAGACGATTTACGTCGTTCCGATCAAAAGCGACTCCGAGCATTTTCCGCCGGACGGGAAACTCCGGGTGTACCGGAGCAGGACCGGCGGCAACGAATGGGAAGCGCTGACCAAAGGTCTGCCGCAACGCGACTGCTACGTCAACGTGTTGCGCGACGCCATGGCGGTCGACTCGCTCGATCCGTGCGGCCTCTACTTCGGGACTACCGGCGGCCAGGTATACGCCTCGGCCGACGCCGGGGAGAGCTGGGCGCCGGTTGTCCGGGATCTGCCGGCGGTGCTCTCGGTCGAGGTGCAGACGCTGTCATGACGGCTGCGGAAAATGGCCGGCAGCTTCGTTCTCGGTCGCGACCGTCGCTGCGACGTACCCGAGAGGGTACGCCTCACTCGTGTCGCTCCCTGCGACCTCGCTGGAAGACCATTTTGAGCAGCCGTATGGTCGAGAACGATCGTCACTTATTCGAGCGGAGTGGAAGAGACCAATGATTCGAGTCGTACTGCCGGCGCATTTGCGCACGCTGGCCCGCATTGACGGCGAGGTGATGCTGGACCTCGAGGGCCCGGTGACGCAGCGATCGATCCTTGATGCGCTGGAGACCCGCTATCCGATGTTGCGTGGGACGATCCGCGATCACGTCACGCAACAGCGCCGCCCGTTCCTGCGGTTTTTCGCCTGCGAGCAGGATCTCTCCCACGAATCGCCGGACACCCCGCTGCCTGACGCCGTTGCAACGGGGGCTGAGCCCTTTCTCATCGTGGGCGCCATGGCGGGCGGCTGACGGGCTGTTGAAAACGGCTACTGTCCTGAGGCGGAAATTTGCGCCAACGGTTCCCTCGCCCCATTGTGGGAGAGGGGAGGGTGAGGGGCTCTCCAATGAAAATTCACCCTCACCCTTACCCTCTCCATCATCCGTTGCATTTGAAAGAGCGAGGAAGCCCCGGGACAGGGGTGCGAAGAGGTCTCCACGCGCACGATTTCTTTAGCGGATTTCAGACTCAGGACCCAAGGAGCAGATGCAACGCGCAGTCTCCGGGAGGGAGGTCGTCTAGAAACTCTGTCCACACCAATTCCTGTACTGGCCGTCTCTCGAGTTGCCTCGTGGCACGTGCAGTGAAGAGCCCAGTTCCCCATTGGATAGCGGCCTCCGGCTGGACTAAAATGAGGCGGCGACTGAGACGTGAACAGGAGGAGCGTGAGGGCTATGGGTAGGCAGGCTGCATTTCCCTGCGACACGCTCGCGGAGCAATACCAAACTTTGCTGGAGGTCGCCGAGGTGATCTCCACACGGCACACTCTGCCGGATCTGTTCCACGATCTCGCTCAACGACTCCCTCGGGTCGTCCCCGTCAATTTCGTCGCGCTGTCTCTCTATGATGCCGAGCGGAATCTGATGCGGTTGCACACGCTTCAGACCAATGTCCCGGCGGAAATCGTAGGGGGCCACGAAGACCCTCTTGACGAGACTCCGACCGGACTGGTTTGGCGTACACAACGATCGCTCATTATCCAGGGTATTTCAGACGAACGGCGCTGGCCCAGAGTCATCGGTCGCATGCGGGAGGACGGCATCAACTCGCTGTGCATGGTGCCCCTTACCACGGCTCTGCGCCGGCTGGGAACCATTGGGTTCGCAAGCGTGGAGAAAGGGGCCTACGCTGAAAAGGACGTGGAGTTTCTCCAGCAGGTGGCGCGACAAGTCGCGGTGACCGTGGACAACGTTCTCCATCATCAAGACCTGACCCGTGATCGGGACCGATTGCGACTGCTGCTGGAAGTGTCTGAATCCATCGCAGCCCACCGTGATCTCAATGATCTCTTCACCGATCTCGCCCAACGGCTTCCTCACATGGTTCCGTTCGACTTCATTAATGTGGTCTTGCACGAGCCTGATCGCGAGGTCATGCGCCTGTGTTTCCTGGTGACCTCGAAACCCAGCACCATCAGCCCGGGTCTGGAAACACCTGTCGAAGAATCCCCGGGAGGTTTGGTGTGGAAGACCCAGGAGCCGCTGATCGTGAACGATATTACCCAAGAGAAACGCTTTCCGAAACTGATGGCGCGGCTGCAGGAAAACGGCGTCCAATCGTTCTGCGTGGTGCCTCTCACGACGGCGCAGCGGCGTCTCGGCGCCATGGGGTTTGGAAGCCTCCAGCGGCGAACCTATCAAGCGGGTGAGATCGACTTCATGCAGCAGGTAGCCAGACAGGTGGCGGTGGCGGTTGATAACGCGCTCAATTCGGAGGCCGCGCTGGCCTATCAACGACAACTGACTCGTGAACGAGACCGCCAGCGGCTCCTGCTCGAAGTGAACAACGCCGTCGTCTCCCACCTGGACCTCGACGAGTTATTCGCCGCGGTCAGCACATGCCTGCGAAGGGTTATCCTGCACGATGGCTCCAGTTTGCTGCTCTGCAACGCCGACACCGGCGAATGGCGTCTTCGCGTGCTGGACTTTTCCAATAACGAGAACTTCATCGAGCAAGGGCGAGTGGAGTCGGTGACATAGTTACCGTCCTGCGTCGCGATCGAAACCGGGAAGCTCGGCGGTGTTTTCCGAGCAGGATTTGAAAGAGAAATCGACGATCTCGGATATTGCGCGTCACATACTGGACCGCGGGGTGAGATCCTTCTGTAGCGTGCCGCTCTTGTCGCATAACCGGACGCTGGGTGCGCTCAACGTTGGTCGGCGAACAGACAATGGATTCGACCAGGAAGACGTCGAACTCCTGACTCAGGCCGCGCAACAGATCGCCATCGCGGTGGAGAATGGGCTGGCCTACCAGGAGATCGCCCAGCTCAAGGAAAAGCTGACGAAGGAAAAGCTCTATCTCGAAGAAGAAATCCAGACGGAATACAACTTTGAGGAAATTGTCGGGGAGAGCCGTGCGCTCAAGCACGTCCTCAAACAGGTGAAAACGGTCGCCGTCACCGACTCCACGGTTCTGATTCTGGGAGAAACCGGCAGCGGGAAGGAACTCGTAGCGCGGGCGCTTCACAACTTGAGCGGCCGACGAGAACGGACATTCGTCAAGTTGAATTGTGCCGCGATTCCAACAGGCCTGCTCGAGAGTGAATTGTTCGGACACGAGAAAGGCGCCTTTACGGGGGCGATCGGGAGAAAAATCGGTCGATTCGAACTGGCCGACCGCGGGACACTGTTCCTCGACGAGGTGGGAGAGATTCCGCTGGAGTTGCAGGTCAAGTTACTCCGTGTGCTCCAGGAGCGGGAGTTTGAACGATTGGGGAGCAACAGGACGTTGCGGGTCGATGTTCGCCTGATCGCCGCAACCAATCGCGATTTGGCTCAACTGGTCGAGGAGAAGAAGTTCCGCAGCGATTTGTTTTACCGGCTCAATGTGTTCCCGATCAC
>JBBIOW010000070.1:5277-13739 GCA_037443165.1 Nitrospiraceae bacterium
TCGGCTGGCGGCGTTCGAAATCCGGCTGCCGTCGCTGCGCGAGCGGGTCGAAGACATTCCTTTGCTCGACAGACACTTCACCCAGAAGTTCGCTCAACGAATGAAGAAACGCGTGGAGACGATCCCCGCTGCGGCCATGAAGGCGCTGCAGGAGTATCCGTGGCCGGGTAACGTACGGGAGCTGGAAAATTTCATCGAACGGGCCGTGATCCTGACGCAGGGGAGCGATCTCTTTGTCCCGTTGTCCGAATTGAGATCGCCATCGAATAATATGGCGACCAACTTGCTGAACATGACCCTCGAGCAGGCCGAGCGCGAACACATTCTGAAGGCCCTCCGCGACAGCAACTGGGTGATCGGCGGTCCGGCCGGAACCGCCGCCAGACTGGGCATGAAGCGCACCACCCTGCAATCCAAAATGCAGAAGCTCGGCATCTTCCGCCCTTCATAGCTGCGATGGAGACTCATCCGCCGTATCGGCTCGCGCCGATTTTTCGGCATCTGCCGAGATGTCGGCAGAACGGGATCGTCACCGGCTTCATGGCGCTCCGCAATTCTTTCCCGTCTTGTTGGAAATCTCTTTGCTGACCGGTCGTTAGCTCGTGGCGACCCACTCCACCACCCTTGGTACAGGCGTTGCTGCTTACACGCCGGTATACGCCGCAAGAAGTCTTGGCTTCATCGCCGCGGTGTTCAGCGTCGGATACTCGAGAAGCCCGCATTTATGAATCGTCGTGGCAGGAGGGGATCAGTCCTGGTTCCCGTCGTGGTCGCCTCGGCCGGGGCAAAGCTCACCGCATGGAAGTATCCGTCCGTACGAGAGACGTGTGCCGCCTTCGCAAACCAGCCCGAACGGGTCGAGTCTGTGACTGCCGCCGTCGTGAAGGAGGTTCAATACCGCCGGAGCGCTATCTCAATCGGAACGGTCTGGCATTGCGCTCGATCACCTTGCGCAACTCCCCGACCCTGCACCTGAGTCGATGGACCAAACAGGCTGATTTCGAAGGAGGGGTTCCGCCGTCCGATGAGCACATAGCCGGCATCCGAGGACGGCTGATCGCAGAATCTGGAGCGCTCGTCCTCATTTCACTCATCGCAGCGGCTACGGCCGGAGGATACGGGCTCTTATGGGGCCGGCGGGTGTCGATTTCCGGTCTCCCGTTCGACTATCGGGTTGAGACCAAACCCGCTCAATAGGCCGGTCAGAAGCATCGGTTCGGAACCGGAAATAGGAACGAGAGACGACCATGCGATTCAGGAGCAGCGTCAGGGCCATCAAGAATCCCGAAGGCTTCACGCCGGCTCACAGGGATGGCGGGTCACGTGTGGCGGAACGAACCGAACCGTCGTCGACGGCTCTTTCGCCGAAGCGAAGGAGCGCATCAGGGGGCGGATTTCCTTGTCGAGCGGGACGTGCCGGTGTGACAGCAGGCGCTGTTCCATTGCGTGATTACAAGGCAGAAAACGACAATGGATTCGGCATCCAACCACGAGGAGGGAACCATGCGTTTCATACAGCTCGCCATCGCAACATTATGCATCATGCTGACGGTCTCGCCGGTCATGGCCAAAGGCAAGAAGGACGAGAAGCCGATGGACCCGCAGGCGATGATGGAACTGTGGAAGAAGCTGGCCACACCCGGCGAGCCGCACAAGTTGTTTGCCAGCCTGGCCGGGAGCTGGACGACCACGACCAAGGAGTGGATGGAACCCGGCAAGCCTCCGACGGAATCAACCGGCACCGCAGAGATGAAGATGTTGCTGGACGGGCGTTTTCTCTACCAGGAATACAACAGCCAGATGATGGGGCAACCTTTCTCCGGAATCGGGATCGATGCCTATGACAACATGACCAAGAAATACGTGACGGCCTGGATGGATACGATGGGCACGGGAATCTTCATCATGGAAGGGACGGCGAGCTCGGATGGCAAGACGATCACGTTGAAAGGCTCGCACCCTGAGCCAGGCGGCGGCAGGATGACGCACCGCGCAGTCTGGAAGATCATCGATAACAACACACAGACCTTCGACATGTATGGCGCTCACCAGGGCGAAAAGGAAATGAAGATGCTGGAGATCATGTACACGCGGAAGCAGTAGGCCGGAGCCGGCGGGATGAACGAAAGAGAAAGCAGATGATCACCGTCATTTGGGATACCTGGCTGAAGCCTGGCACAGAAGAAGAGGGACTTCGCCTTACGCATCGAGTATGGTCCGATATGCGGAGCTTCGATGGCTATATCTCGCATCAAATCTTCATCGATCAGGATACACCGGGGCACATCATTGCTCTCGCCAAATGGCGGAGTCGTGCAGACGCGGACGCCGTTCGGGAAAAATACAAGAACTCCGAGACGATCCGGCAGCTCACCCCGCTCCTCGCCCGCCCTCGGGATCGGTGGGTCACACGCGAAGATGAGCAGTCGGCGGTCCAACCATCCGCTTCAGCTGCATGTGTCGATTTTGCCCCCTTATTCCTCTCCCCCTATCAGGGGGAAAGGCGAGGGACAGGGGGAACCCCAGATAAGGAGCTGCCACGATGCGATTCATGATCCTCGTCAAGGCCACCAAGAACTCCGAAACGGGGAAGCCGCCGAGCCAGGAGCTTCTGGCCGCCATGATCAAATATAACGAGGACCTGGTGAGGGCGGGCGTGATGCTCGCGGGCGAGGGACTCCAGCCCAGCTCGAAGGGCGCACGCGTCAGGTTCTCCGGGAACAAGCGGACGGTGATCGACGGACCCTTTGCCGAGACGAAGGAACTCGTCGCCGGCTACTGGCTGTGGCAATGCAAGTCGATGGACGAGGCGATCGAATGGGTCAAGCGCTGCCCTAATCCGATGCCCGGCGAAGACTCCGAGATCGAGATTCGCCAGGTGTTCGAGGTGGAAGACTTTGGCGCCGAGTTCACGCCCGAGCTCAGGCGGCAAGAGGAGCGCCTGCGCGCGCAATCCGAGGAGTTGAAGAAGGGCCTGAAGCAATGAGAAGGGAGGTTCTCATGGCACAGTACGTCGATGGATTTGTGCTTCCCGTTCCGAAGAAGAACCTCCCGACCTACCGCCGCATGGCGCAGAAGGCGGGGAGGATCTGGCGAGAGCACGGCGCCCTCGAGTACCGGGAGTGCGTCGGCGACGATCTCAATACAAAGATGGGGATGCCATTCCCGAAAAGCGCCAAGGCCAAGCCGGGCGAGACGGTGGTGTTCTCGTATATCGTCTATAGGTCGCGAGCGCATCGTGATCGCGTTAACGCCAAGGTGATGAAGGACCCGCGCATCGAGGCGATGTGCGATCACAAGTCGATGCCCTTCGATGCCAAGCGCATGGCCTACGGCGGATTCAAGGTCCTGGTCGACGCCTGAACCGGCGCTCGCCCCTCAGACTCCAGCGCAACAGCCTGATGCGGGCGCCTTCCACCCTGTCGCTGGCGAAATCGGTCCCGTGATGGAGCACAACGAGGACACGACCAAGCGGGTTCGCGCAGTGGTGGACGCCGTCTACCGCTCCGAGTCGCGCCATGTCCTCGCCACGCTCATTCGCCTCTTCGGCGAGTTCGAACTCGCCGAAGAGGCCTTGCACGACGCCTTCACCGCGGCGGTCGAGCAATGGGAGCGGGACGGTGTCCCTGCTAATCCCCGGGCGTGGCTCATTTCGGCCGGCCGCTTCAAGGCCATCGACGGCATGCGTCGGCGTGCCCGGTACGATGCGTCGCTGGCGGAGCTGGCCGAGCGGCTCGAAACCGAGACTTCCGACCCCGCGCTGTGGGACGACGACAGCGTGGGGGACGACCGCTTGCGGCTGATCTTCACCTGCTGCCATCCCGCCCTCTCCCCCGAAGCCCAGGTGGCGCTGACGCTGCGCGAAGTCTGCGGCCTCACCACGGAAGAAATCGCGCACGCGTTCCTCATTGCTCCGCCCACGGTGGCCCAACGTATTGTACGGGCCAAGAGGAAGATCCGCGACGCGCGCATCCCCTATCGAGTCCCCTCGCAGACCGATCTGCCGGACCGGCTGGATGCGGTGCTCCGTGTCATTTACCTGGTGTTCAATGAGGGCTACTCCGCCTCTTCGGGCGCTTCGCTCACGCGGCCCGATTTTTCGGCCGAGGCGATCCGTCTGGGGCGGCTGCTGATCGAGTTGCTGCCCGAGCCCGAGGCGCTGGGCCTGTTGGCGTTGATGCTGCTGCACGAATCGCGGCGCGCCGCCCGCACGGCGCCGGACGGCGAGCTGATTCTATTGGCCGATCAGGATCGCTCGCTGTGGAACCATGATCAGATCACGGAGGGATTCGCGCTGGTGGACCGGGCGCTCGCCTCGCGCCGGTTCGGCCCGTACACGCTCCAAGCGGCCATCGCGGCGGTGCACGCCGAGGCGCCGAGCGCCGCCGAGACGGACTGGGCGCAGATCGTCGGACTGTATGACGTGTTGTTGCAGGCGGAATCGTCGCCCGTGGTCGAATTGAACCGCGCGGTGGCGGTGGCGATGCGGGATGGACCGGATGCCGGCTTGGCGCTGATCGACGCCATCCTGGCGCGCGGCGATCTCAGGGACTACCACCTCGCTCATGCGGCGCGGGCGGACCTGTGCCGGCGGCTGGGCAGGACAGCGGAGGCCCGAACTTCTTACCGACGCGCGCTCGGTCTGGCACGGCAGGAGCCGGAGCGGCGGTTTCTTGAACGACGGCTCCGCGAACTGCCGGACGGCGGGTGACCCGACGCTCACTTTTTCTTATCCTTGGGGCCCTCCGCGAACAGCAGCCAGGCCAGGACGACGAAACCGACCGCGACCGCCGCAATGGCCACCCAGGTGCCGAGCTTCTCCATCAATGGCCTCGCTCGACCGGCGTTTGCAATGCCTCCACCAGCGACGGATCCAACCGCTTCACCTTGCCTTGCAGATCCACGGTCACCAGTTTCGCCGAGCCTTCCACGACGATGCGCCGGCTGGCCCGTTCCCGGATCACGTGGCTGAACGTCAGGGAACTGCGGCCGATGTCCGTCAACTTTGTCTCCACGGAGAGGACTTCGCCGTAGCGGGCGGGGGACCGGTAGTCCACATCCGCGTGCACCACCAAAAACTGCGTGCCGTCTTTCAACAGTTCGACGACCGAGATGCCGCGCTCTTCAAGATATTCCGTCCTCGCCCATTCGAAATACCGGAGGTAGTTGGCGTAATACACCACCCCGCCGCAGTCGGTGTCTTCGTAATAGATGCGGATGTCCATGTCAGGCACATGGCGAGAGGCACGAGGCGAGTGGCGCTGGCCAAAACACCAGCTTGCCCCTCGCCTCTCGCCCATCCTCAAAGATTCAGCGCCGGAAAGCGCGGCAATGCGCTCTCGTTCACGCCTGCCAGCTTGACGACGATCTCGTAGAACTGCTGCACCCGTTCGGCTTTGACCGGCTCGAAGCCGTGGCCGAGCACCGCGTGCCCGGCCGCGTCGAGAAGCGGCTTCATCTTCGGCCATTGGGCGAGGAAGGTCTGCCCCATCTGATCGCCCAACCCCGCCAGCGCGCGGAACTGGCTTTGGAGCGGCAGCTTGTACTTGCCGTCCACGTCGTCGAGGTAACAGGTCCGGCAGGTCTCCTGCAGCGCCTGGGGCAACTGTTCGGGCTGCACGTCCCACGTCTTGATCTTGTACTGTTTGAAAAGCTGTCGCTGCGCGAAGGCCTCGAGGGCGCGGACCAGGGCGACCATCGCCGCTTCGGTGTCATGATCGACATCGGCGCGCCGGCGCGCGTGCGCCAGGAGATCCAGCGCGACCGTCTCTTTCACCTCCAGCGGATCGAGCACCAGGTGTTCGAGAAAGCCCGCGTTCCCTTTGATCGCCGGCAGGACCTGCTTCAAACCGGGCGGCCCGCCCCATACCGACGCCATTTCCAGCGCCTTGAGCGACGTCTTGAGTTTCTCCCACGCGGGCCGATACTGAAATTTCTCCCAGAGCCCGTAGCCTTCGGCGAGATCGGCCAGCGCCCGATAGAGCGGCTTCTGGCCGCCGCTGACGCGCGATTCGATCTGGCGGAACAGCGACGCCGCGGCGCCGAATTCGCCGCGATTGAACAGCTCGCAGGACTCGCGGCGAGACCATGCCGCCGCTTCGTCCCACGGATTGCCCTGCGTCCACACATACGTCTGCTCATCGACGGTCACCGTGTCGGCGTCTGACAACGCGCCGGCGGCGGAACGCAGCAGCGTCACCACCCGCGAGGCGCAGGGCATGCCGGCCAGTGACAGCGCGGCGGCCATCGCCGGCGTGGCGCCGGTCAGGTCCGTCACGAGATCGCCCGCCTGCACCTCCCAGGTCCGCAACAGATCGGGGAGAGCGTGGGACAACGCCTGATAGCACGCCATGAAGCGCTGTGGGTCCGGCGTCACGATCCAGTCCCACCGGCGCGGCATTTGCGCGATCTTCGGCTGGATCGCCGACTCCACCAACGACTTCGCCGACTCCGGCACGAAGAAACAGAGCGACTCCGGCTTCAGCCGGCTGATGACATAGACCGCCGGGGGCGCATCGTCCGTAACCGCGATCAATAGGGCTTTGACGGAACTCTCGGCCGCCATGACGGGCGCGACTATACCATCCGCCTCGGACTCGATCAACGCGCGGCCGTTGCATCGCCGGCGTTTGACACGGATTCCTTCGTCCCCTACAATCGCCTCTCATGAAAGACCGGATTATCAAGGCGTTCGAGGAGAGCGCGGAGGTCAAGCGGCAATTCGTCCGTGAGCACGCGGACAAGATCGTCCAGGTGTCGCAAGTGATCGCCCGCGCCTTGCGCGACGGGCGCAAAGTCCTGCTCTTCGGCAACGGCGGAAGCGCAACCGACGCCTCGCATCTCGCCGCCGAGTTCGTCGGCCGCTATCACCGCGACCGAGCTCCGTTGCCCGCCATCGCGCTGGCCACCGACATGGCGGCAGTCACCTGCATCGCCAATGATTACGCTTACGATGAGATCTTCGCCAGGCAAGTCCGCGCGCACGGCCAGAAGGGCGACGTCGCCATCGCGATCAGCACGAGCGGGAACTCTTTCAACGTGCTGAAGGGCGTCCAGGCGGCGAAGGAAGCCGGCCTCACGACGGTTGGCTGGACCGGCGGGACGGGCGGGAAGCTGGCCGGCATGGTGGACTACCCTTTCGTCGTCCCTTCCACCGTGACGGCCCGCATCCAGGAGAGCCACATCACGCTGGGGCACGTCCTGTGCGAGTTGATCGAGGAACAGGTCCTTGCGAAAAACGCCTGAGGGGGCGCGCGAGCCGGTTCTTCCCCGGGCCGCTATCCCGCCCATCAACGTTGCCGATCTCAAGACCTACCCGCTGAAGCGGCGCCACAGCAAAGTCCGTCTCTCGGATTTCGCGTCGTCCTGGAAGCGCGGCGGTTCGTTCAAACAGTTCCTTCGGAGCCTGCCCGACATCCTCGCCGTCAAGACCCTGCGCGCGGTCGGGCACGCCATTGTGCGGGCGTATCGTCGCGGGACACCCGTCATTCTCGGCATGGGCGCACATCCGGTGAAGGTCGGGCTCAATCCCGTCATCGTGGACCTGATGGAGCGCGGCATCATCAGCGCCGTCGCGATGAACGGCGCCGTCATCATCCACGACTTCGAGCTGGCTTTGATGGGCCACACCTCGGAAGAAGTCGACGCGGAGATAGACTCGGGCCGGTTCGGGATGTCGGAAGAGAAGGGCCGCATGTTGAACGAAGCGATCGCGCGCGGGGTCAAGGACGGCCAGGGGCTTGGCGAGGCGGTCGGGCACTACATCAACCGCTACAAAGGCCAGTTTCCGAATCGGGCGACCAGCATCCTGGCGACCGGCGCCAGGCTCGGCATCCCGGTCACGGTCCACGTCGCATTGGGCACGGATATCATCCACATGCACCCGTCCGCCGACGGCGCGGCGATCGGCGCCGGCTCGCTGTTGGACTTCCGCCGGCTGGCTGCGATCGTCGCGGGTATGGAAGGCGGGGTCTATGTGAATCTTGGATCGGCGGTCATCATGCCGGAAGTCTTTCTCAAAACGGTGGCGCTGGGCCGGAACCTGGGACATGACCTCACGAACATCACCACCGTCAACATGGATTTCTTGTCCCACTACCGACCGACGACCAACGTCGTCCGGCGTCCGACGCAAAAGGGCGGGAAAGGCTACACGCTGATCGGCCACCACGAGATCATGTTTCCGTTGTTGGCGGCGGCGGTCCTGGAAGAATTGGCAGACCGCTGAACGCCTCAACGACAGTACGGTCATGTCGGCGCTGTCGGCTGCATCTCTCCAAACCACCTGGGCGGAGCTGAACGCGCGCTACTTCCGCGGGGCGCTGCCGCCGATCGAGATCCGCTGGAGTGCGCGACTCACGTCCTCGGCCGGCATGTTCGTGAGCCTGGTCGGACCGAGAGCCAGGTCCGGCGACGGCGCGGACACACGACCGGAGCGCCGGTGCATTCGTCTCTCCATCCCC
>JBBIOW010000071.1:0-13698 GCA_037443165.1 Nitrospiraceae bacterium
TCCAGAGCCGCGCGCCTCTCGCCGCGGCCGAAAGGAAACCATGAAACTCGGCGCTGTGGACATTGAACCGGTCACCGACGGCCGGTTCCGGTTGGACGGAGGCGCCATGTTCGGGGTCGTGCCGAAGGTCCTTTGGCAGCAGTGTTGTCCGGCGGATGAGCAGAACCGCATACAGTTGAGCGTGACCTGCCTGTTGGTCCGGGCACACGGGAAAAACATCCTGGTGGATACCGGCCTCGGCGACAAATGGGACGCCAAATACCGCGAGCGGTTCGCCATCGACCGGACCCCGACCCTGCTCGAGTCATTGAAAGAACGCGGGCTCGGGCCCGAGGACATCCACGTTGTCATCAATACGCATCTCCACTTCGACCATGCGGGCGGCAATACGGTGCGGCAGGGTGCGCAGATCGTGCCCGCGTTTCCCAAGGCCGCCTATTTCATCCAGCGGGGCGAATACGAGGAGGCGGTCCTGGCCAACGAGCGGACGAAGGCCAGCTATCGCGAGGAGAATTTCGTCCCCATCGCGCATGAGCAGCGGTGGGAATTCCTCGACGGCGACGCCGAGATCGTGCCCGGTGTGTCCGTCGTCGTGACGCACGGCCATACCACTCACCATCAAAGCGTGAAGATCGAGTCGCAAGGCGAGGTGGCCTTCTTCCTCGGGGACCTGATTCCGACCACCTCGCACCTGCCGCTACCCTATATCATGGGATACGATCTCTATCCGTTGCAGACGCTCGAGACCAAACGGAAGGTGCTGCGACGAGCTTGCGACGAGAACTGGCTGTTGCTCTTCGAGCACGATCCGGCGATTCCGATGGGCCGCGTGAGGAAAGACAGTGAAGGGAAATATGTCCTCGAAGCTGTCCGCCCTCAGCAGTCAGCCTTCCGTCAGAGCCGATTGCTGAGAGCTGATAGCTGACAGCTTTTCCAGGTGTCCACATGACCGTCGCCACGACACCCATTCGCGTGTTGATCGGCAAAGTCGGGCTTGACGGCCACGACCGAGGCGTCAAACTGGTCGCGCGGGCTCTCCGCGACGCGGGCATGGAGGTGATCTACACAGGCCTCCACCAGACGCCGGAGCAAGTCGTGAGCGCCGCCATTCAGGAAGACGTCGATGCGATCGGGTTGAGCGTGCTGTCCGGCGCGCACAACACACTCTTCACCCGCGTGTTGGAATTGCTGAAGGAACATGGAGCGGACGACATCGTTGTGTTCGGCGGAGGGATCATCCCGGACGAAGACGTGCCCCGCCTGAAGGCAGCTGGCGTGCGGGCACTGTTCCGGCCGGGCACACCGATGAACGAGATCGTGGAGTTCGTCAAAGGGCTTAGGGCGCACCCGTAAAGAGGATGTCTTCTATGCGCGTGCTCAAGACAGCGGTCGTCGCGACCTCCGATGAGTTTCAACAGAATCAGCGGCATTACGAAAACCTGCTGGCCGACCTGAAGAAACACCTCGCTCAGGTCCAAGCCGGTGGGCCAGCCGACGCGGTGGCGTTGCATAAGAAGCGGGGCAAACTCACCGCCCGCGAGCGGATCGCCGCGCTCCTCGATTCCGATTCGCCCTGGCTCGAGCTGAGTCCCCTGGCGGCCTTCGGCCTGTACGACAACCAGGTTCCCGCCGCCGGACTCATCACGGGCATCGGGTACATCTGCGGGCGCCCTTGCGTGATCGTCGCCAACGATGCAACCGTCAAGGGCGGGACCTACTTTCCTCTCACGATCAAGAAGCATCTGCGGGCGCAGGAGATCGCGATGGAAAACCGCCTCCCGGCGATCTACCTCGTGGATTCCGGCGGGGTCTTTCTCCCGTTGCAGGCCGAGGTCTTCGCGGATCGCGATCACTTCGGGCGCATTTTTTACAACCAGGCCCGTATGTCGGCGCTGGGCATTCCGCAGATTGCTGTGGTCATGGGCATGTGCACGGCTGGCGGCGCCTATGTCCCGGCGATGTGCGACGAAAATGTGATCGTGAAAGGCACCGGCACCATCTATTTGGCCGGACCGCCGCTCGTGAAAGCGGCCACCGGCGAGGACGTCACGCCGGAAGCGCTGGGTGGGGCTGACCTGCACACGCGGCTTTCCGGCGTGAGCGACCACCTGGCCGAGGACGACCACGACGCGCTGGACATCTGCCGGTCCATCGTCGCCACTCTGGGCAAGCATCCGTCAAAGCCGCGGCGCGCCGAGGTCGAGGAGCCGCTCTACCCGGCGAACGACTTGTACGGCCTGATCCCGAGCAACCCGCGCCAGACCTTCGACGTGCGAGAGATCATCGCGCGCCTGGTGGACGGCAGCCGCTTTCACGAGTTCAAGGCCCGCTACGGGCAAACGCTGGTCTGCGGCTTCGCCCGCTGGATGGGCCATCAGGTCGGCATCGTGGCGAACAACGGGGTGCTCTTGTCCGAAGCCGCGCTCAAGGGCGCGCACTTCGTCCAGCTCTGCGGCCAGCGGCGCATCCCGCTGATCTTCCTCCAGAACGTCACCGGCTTCATGGTCGGCCGGGAGTACGAAGAACGAGGGATCATCAAAGACGGCGCCAAAATGGTGCAAGCGGTGGCTACCGTGGAGGTGCCCAAATTCACGGTGATCATCGGGGCGTCGCATGGCGCCGGCAACTACGCCATGTGCGGGCGAGGCTACAACCCTCGGTTTCTCTTCCTCTGGCCCCATGCGCGGGTCTCCGTGATGGGCCCCTGGCAGGCCGCCCAGGTGTTGGCAACCGTGAAACAGCAGCAGCTCGAACGGGAGCGCAAGAGCCTGTCGGACGACGAGCGGCGGCGCATCACCGAGTCCATTCTCGAGCAATATGAGCGGGAAGGAAGCCCCTATTTCAGCACGGCTCGCCTGTGGGACGACGGGATCCTCGACCCAGGGGAGACGCGCCGCGTCCTCGGCCTGTGTCTCGACATCGCCGCGACCGCGCCGATCCGCGAGAGCCATGCGCCGGTGTTCCGGATGTAATCCCCCACCCGATCTTTCCTTTACCAAGGAAGAGGCGGGAGGGGGTCATTCATCGCTGACGGCTGAACACTGAGAATCTGACAGGTTCAACGAGTCGTCCATGCCCCGATTCAGCACCCTCCTGGTCGAGTCCTCGCGCGGCATCACGCGCGTCACCTTGAATCGGCCCGAGCGGCGGAACGCGTTCGACGCCCTCATGGCTGATGAGTTGCGCGAGGCGTTCGAGGAACTGGGCGGCGATCCTTCGGTGCGCGGCGTGATCCTGGCCGGCGCGGGCCCGGCCTTCTGCGCCGGCGCCGACCTCCGGTGGATGAGCCCGGACCCGCCCGTGTCCGAAGCGCAGGCGCGAGAGGACGCGGAGCGGTTGGTCCGGATGTATCGCGCCATCGATGAATGTCCCTGTCCCGTGATCGGCCGAGTTCATGGTTCGGTCTTCGGGGGCGGAGTCGGCCTGGCGGCGGTCTGTGACATCGTCGTGGCGGTCGGCGACACCGTCTTTGCGCTCAGCGAGGTCAAGCTGGGGCTGGTCCCCGCGGTGATCGCGCCGTTCCTGTTGCGCAAGGCCGGGGAATCGTTCGTGCGCCGCTATTGTCTGACCGGCGAAGCCTTTTCCGCGTCGGTCGCCAAACACTTCAACCTCGTCCATGATGTCGTCGAGAAGGACGGGCTCGAGAAGCGGATCGACGAACTGATCGAGGCAGTCTTGCAACTGGCGCCCTCGGCGTCGCAATACACCAAGGCGCTGTTCCGCCGGATTCTCCGGTTGCCCGACGCGGACCGCTGGACGGTGTGCGCGCAAGCCAACGCGGAGACCAGACTTTCGGCGGAAGCCCGGGAAGGGCTCCGGGCCTTTTTGGAGAAACGCGCCCCGGCGTGGACTGCGAAACGGACCAAGCATGGAGAACCCATCGCGCCCGATGGCGCACCCCGTCGAGCTTGATCCACACGCGGCTCCTGTGCGGGTCATTGAGGTCGGCCCCAGGGACGGGCTGCAGAACGAGCCGGGGATCGTGCCGACCGCTGACAAGGTCGCCTTCATCGACGCGTTGTCGAGGACCGGCGTCGTCGAGATCGAAGTCGGCTCGTTCGTGTCACCTGCGGCCGTACCTCAACTGGCGGACACCGACGACGTGTTCCGCAAGATCGAGCGGATGCCCGGCGTCGTCTACTCGGTGCTGGTCCCGAACGAACGCGGCTTAGAGCGAGCGCGGGCGGTGTCGGCGCGGAAGATCGCGGTCTTCACCGCGGCTTCCGAGACCTTTACGCAGCGCAACATCAAGGCGACGATCCGCGAGTCGCTGGCGCGATTCCGGCCGGTGGTGGCCAGCGCCAAACGCGACGGCATGGTCGTGCGGGGGTACGTCTCGACGGCGGTGTTCTGTCCCTATGAAGGTCGGATCGCTCCGACACAGGTAATGGAGGTGATGAAGCGGCTGCTCGACCTGGGCGTTGACGAGATCTCGTTGGGAGACACGATCGGGAAAGCGTCGCCGGCCGACGTGCGGAAACTCCTCGACGCGGTGCTGCCGTGTCTCTCGCAGGACCGCCTCTCGCTCCATTTTCACGACACGTATGGGATGGCAGTCGCCAACGCGTTGACGGCCTGGTGGGAATACGGGGTCGAGGCCTTCGACAGTTCCGCCGGAGGCTTGGGAGGCTGTCCGTACGCGCCGGGTGCGTCCGGGAACGTGGCCACCGAAGACCTGGTGTACGCGCTGAAGGCTTCCGGCGCGACGGTGCCGGTGGACGAAACGAAGGTAGTCGCAGCGGCTCGGCGGCTTGTCCGGCATCTGGGGCGCGAGTTGACCTCGCGGCTGTCTCGTACGCTCGACTCTCCCTCTTCCCTAAGGTGAACATTCCGTCGTTAAATAGAAGGAAGGGTCGTCGACTGCTGCGAGGTGAGATGGCCTGCTTTCTTATTTCCAGCCCGCGACCCAAGCGGCTTATGATGGATGTCTCGGCGCTAGCCGAACGCGTGAAAGCCGGCGACGTGCGGGCCGTCTCCCGCCTGATCACCATGCTGGAGAACGGAGACCCGAACGGAACCGCCGCGCTTGCCCTGCTCCCCGGCCCAAACCGCGCGGCCGTGATCGGCATCACCGGCTATCCCGGCGCCGGCAAGAGCACGCTGATCGACCAGCTCGTGCGTGCGTACCGCCGGCAGAATAAGACGGTCGCGGTGCTGGCGGTGGATATCACCAGTCCGCGCACCGGCGGCGCCATTCTCGGCGACCGCATCCGCATGCAGGACCATGCGCTCGATCCCCACGTCTATATCCGCAGCATGGCCACGCGCGGCCGGCACGGAGGCCTGGCGCGGGCGACGCAGGACGCCGTGACGGTGCTGGATGCGGCGGGTTACGACGTGATCCTCGTCGAGACGATCGGGGTCGGCCAGGATGACACGGACATCGGCACGGTCGCCCGGACCGTCGTGGCGGTCGTGGCGCCCGGGCTGGGCGATGAGGTACAAGCCATGAAGGCAGGGCTATTGGAGATCGCCGACCTCATCGTGGTGAATAAGGCTGATCGGGAAAGCGCCGACTCGACGGTTCGGGATCTGCAGCAGTGGCACCCGCGAGTGGTGCGCGTGTCGGCGTTGAAGGGCGACGGCATTCCCGACCTCATCCAGGCGATCGCCGAACATCAGCGGATCGTGGATCTCCAGGGCAGGGGTGCGTAGTCTCAGTGTGGGAGATCAAGAAACCCAAGCGGGTTGAGGACTCTACTAGCTCGCATCGGTCACGAGACAGCGATAACGAGCGAGGGGATCGAGCGAAGCTTGGTATCTACAAGACAACTGCCAAGAAACACTTGCGGGGTGAAGACTCTATCCGCCGGCGTCGATGACGAGTACCCGATCAAGAGCCGGCGGATCACGCGACGCTTGGTATGGAGGACGCCATGGCACGCTTATCTCTCTTGATCATAGGGGCAGTCGGACTGTTCATGTCGCTCCCGGCTTGCGACTCCGGCAAACCGACGGGCGGGGCGGAGACGGCGCTCATGTCGCCGGCCGGTTCGGCGGGTCGCGAGGACAACGATGAAGGCGTGGGGCATTTCCGGCAAGGTCACTGGGATGTGGCGGCCGAATGGTTCCAGAAGGCCCTCAAAAAGGACGCCAATCTGGCCGAGGCGCATTTCAATCTGGCGTTGACCCTCGACAAAATGGGCAAACACGACGACGCGACGGCCGAATTCAAAAAAGCGGCCGAACTGGCGCCGACCAATGTGGCGATCAAGGACTCGCCAATTCTCAAGAAGCATCTGGGGATGTAACCGGGGCAAACGACCGGGCGGGGGAAGGCGAGCCCGGGTGAGGAGAGACACGATGGCCGAACCAGGCGTGACCGTGATCGTCGCGGACCGGATCGGGCGGATCACCTTGAACAACCCGCCTGCCAATGTGCTCACCCGATCGATCCTCGACCAGTTGGATCGATTGCTGGGAGAATTGGAGGCGGACAAACGCCTCGCCGCCCTGGTGCTCACCGGCGAGGGTCGCTTTTTTTGCGCCGGGGCGGATATCAAAGAGTTGGCGCAGGTGAACAGTGCGCATACCGGGTCGGATCTCGCCGGCCGCGGGCAGGCCTTGCTGAACCGCATCGAGCGGTTCGACAAACCGATCATCGCGGCGATCAACGGACCGTGCCTGGGCGGAGGGCTCGAACTCGCCATGGCCTGCCACATGCGGATCGCAGCGGCCGGCGTCACGCTCGGCTTGCCGGAGATCACGTTGGGACTGATTCCGGGATTCGGCGGCACCCAACGTCTGCCGCGCATCATCGGTCCGTCGCAGGCGGCGGAGATGATCCTGACGGGCGAGACGGTCACGGCCGAGCAGGCGCTGGACTTGGGATTGGTGAATCGGATCGTGCCGGCGACCGAAGTCGTGAAGGAGGCGACCGCCGTGGCGGCCAAGGTCGCCTCGAAGGGCCGCCACGCCATTCAGGCCGCGCTCCGCGCCATCCGTACCGGGCTGGATAGCCCGATGGCGGAAGGGCTCGCGCGCGAGGCCGAGTTGTTCGGCGCGCTGTGCGAGACGGCGGACAAGAAGGAAGGCGTGCAGGCGTTCCTGGAGAAACGCCCGCCGAAGTTCGGCGACGAATGAACGATCCATCGTCAACCATCAACCGTCAAGCGGGCATGATGAGCCGCCATTGCTCGATTGACGAATGACGGTTGACGCCTGACCGGTTCTCAAGAGGAGGGATATGCTCGCGGAGCGGCTGGCCGACTACGTCCATCGGCTTTCTTACAGGGATTTCCCGCAGGCCGTCGTGCACGAAACGAAGCGCCGCGTGCTGGACAGTCTGGGCTGCGCGTTCGGTGCGTGGCGTGCGGAGCCTTGCCGCATCGCACGACGGGTGGCCGAATCGGTGAAGGTCCTGGGGGGCGCGACCCTCTGGGGGACCGGCCGCAAGACGACGCCCGATTTGGCCGCGTTCGCCAACGGCGCGATGGTGCGCTATCTGGACTTCAACGACACCTATCTTTCCAAGGAACCGGCCCACCCGTCCGACAACCTCTCGGCCGTGCTGGCGGTCGGAGAAGTCGTGGGCGCCTCCGGCAAACAGGTGATCGAAGCGCTGGTCCTGGCCTATGAGCTGCATTGTCGCCTCTGCGACGCGGCGGCGCTCCGCCCCCGCGGCTGGGACCATGTGACCTACGGCCCGTTCACCACGGCGGCGGCGGCATCCAAACTCTTCAAGCTCTCGCCGGCGCGGACAGCGCAGGCGATCAATCTGGCCGGCGTGTCGAATATCGCGTTGCGCCAGACGCGGGTCGGGGACCTCTCCATGTGGAAGGCCTGCGCCTTCTCCAACGCGGCGCGCAACGGCGTGTTCGCGGCGATGTTGGCCCGGCAGGGCATGACGGGTCCCGCTCCGATCTTCGAAGGCGAGAAAGGATTTATGAAACTGGTCTCCGGGCCGTTTGAGTTGCCGGTTTTGGGCGGAGAACGGGGACCGGCACCCGCTTCAGGCGTGAGCCAGTCCCCGTTCAAAATCCTGGATACCTACATCAAGCATTACCCGGTGGAGTATCATGCCCAGACGGCGGTGGAGGCCTCTCTCGCCCTACGCGAAGAGTTGCTGAAGGCGGAAGGCCCCCGGGCATGGGCCGACATCGTGGCGGTGGAAATCGGCAGTTACGACGTGGCGATCGACATCATCGGGCGCGATCCGGAGAAGTGGCGGCCCCGCACGAGAGAGACGGCCGACCATAGTTTTCCCTATTGCGTGGCCGTGGCCCTGCTGGACGGGACTGTGACGCTCGCCTCGTTCGATCGGAAACGGCTCGACGACCCGGACGTTCACAGGCTGATGCACAAGATCCGCGTGGTGCCGCACCCGGAGTTCGTCGGCCGTTACCCGGAGTCGATGCCGACGCGCGTGACCGTCAAGACGGCATCCGGCAAAGAGTACGTGAAACAGGTGGACGACCCGCTCGGCCATCCGCGGAATCCGATGTCGGACCGCCAGGTCGAGGACAAGTTTCTCGCGCTCGCGGCCAAGCCGCTGGGACGCGCGCGGGCGCGCCAGGTGATCGAGCTGGTTTGGCGACTCGACCGCGTGAAGGACATCGGCGTCTTGATGCCGCTCTTGAAGATCAGCTCGCGAGCTTGACGTTCGCCGCATGGCTATTCGCTCATGAATCAGACGAAGCCCCAGCGCCTGCGCGAGTTGATCGCCAAGCAGACTGTGGTGTTGCCCGGCGCGTTCAACGCGCTCACGGCGATCCAGGTCGAGCGGGCCGGCTTCGAAGCGTGCTACGTGTCCGGCGCCGCGCTCGCGGCCGCGCGGGGATTGCCGGACATCGGCCTGCTCTCCATGACGGAGGTGCTGGCCGACGCCGCGGCGATCGCCAACGCGGTGTCGATCCCGGCCGTCGCCGACGTCGATACCGGCTTCGGCCCTCCCCTGACGGTCATGCGCACGATCTGGGAATTCGAGCAGGCAGGCCTCGCCGGGATTCAGTTGGAGGATCAAGAAAACCCCAAGAAGTGCGGGCACCTGCCGGGCAAGCGGCTGGTCTCCACACCGGAGATGGCCGCGAAAGTCCGCGCCGCCGTGGAAGCGCGGCGGGATCCGGATTTTGTGATCATCGCCCGCACCGACGCCCGCGCGGTTGAGGGCCTGGAGGCAGCCGTGCAACGAGCGCGCGCCTATGTCGAGGCCGGAGCCGACGCGATCTTTCCGGAAGCGCTCGAGTCCGCGGACGAGTTCCGTCGCTTCGCGGAACGGCTGGCCGAGGCGGGGATCAAGATTCCGCTGGTCGCCAATATGACCGAGTTCGGCAAGACCCCGTACCTGAGCGTCAGGGAATTCGAGGAATTGGGCTATCGCCTCGTGCTGTTTCCCGTCACCACCCTGCGCGTGGCGACCAAAGCGATCGAGAAGCTACTGCTGGAGCTGAAGACGCTCGGCTCGCAGCGGGACTTGTTGAACCAGATGCACACCCGACAGCAACTGTACGACCTGCTGCGCTACCCGGAATACGAACAGCGGGAACGGCAATTCCGCTCTGAGACCCATGAACCCCAAAGCTGACGAATCGCAGCCTGGTTCGCGCTCCCCCGTCACGGATCACGCATCACGCGTCACGGGGTACAGCCCTGGCCTCGAAGGTGTGCTGGCCGGCGAGACCGCCCTCTGCCAGGTGGACGAAGGCGATTCGGGATTGCGCTATCGGGGCTATGCGATCGGCGACCTGGCGGAGGAGGCCACCTTCGAGGAAGTCGCCTATCTGCTCCTGTTCGGCAAGCTGCCGACCCGCAAGGAGTTAGACGACTTTTCCGTCCAACTGCACAGCCAATGGGTGCTGCCCGGCCCGGTGGAAGCCTTCATCGGGGTGGTGCCGCGCGAGGCCCATCCAATGGACCTGCTGCGTACCGGGGTGTCGCTGCTCGGCATGACCGACCCCGATGCCGCCGACTGTTCGCACGAGGCGAATGTCCGCAAGTCCGTTCGACTGTTGGCCCAGATTCCTGTCCTGATCGCCACCGCCTACCGGCTGGCGCACGGCAAACGGCAAATCCAGCCGCGAGCCGACCTGCGCTTCGCCGAGAACCTGCTCTATCTGCTGACCGACCATCAGGGTGACGACCAGGCCAAGGCCATGGCCCGCGTGCTGGATGTGTCGCTCATCTTGTACGCCGAACATGAATTCAACGCCTCGACCTTCGCCGCTCGGGTCACGGCCTCCACCATGACCGACCTGCATGCGGCGATCACGTCAGCGATCGGAACGCTCAAAGGACCGCTCCACGGCGGCGCGAACGAAGCCGTCGCGGCCATGTTGCTGGACATCAAAACGCGCGACCGGGCCGAACGGTGGGTGCGGGACGCGCTGGCGGCCAAGCGTCGCGTGATGGGCTTCGGACACCGGGTGTTGAAAAAAGGCGATCCGCGCTCGGCGATCATCCAGCGACACGCCGAAGCGCTCAGCCGCTCCTTGGGGGACACGCGCTGGTACGAGATCGCGGCCACCATCGACCGGATCATGCAGCAGGAGAAGGGCCTGTACCCCAACCTGGATTTCTACACCGCGGTCGCCTATCTTCTGATGGGCATTCCCCGCGACCTCTACACACCGGTGTTCGTTTGCTCGCGCATCACCGGCTGGTGCGCCCATGTGATCGAGCAACAAGATCACAACCGGCTGATTCGTCCCCGTGCGCTCTATATGGGACCGCCGCCCCGAGCCTATGTCCCGATCGACGAACGGACCTGACCGGTCGCCGCCGATTCTCTGGCGCCCCACCCCGGAGTCTATCCAGCGGAGCCGCCTCTTCCGCTTCATGCAGCGGCACCGGATCGCCGACTACCCCTCCCTGTATCAGCGCTCGATCTCCAACGTGGAATGGTTCGCGGAGGCGTCGCTCAACGAGCTAGGGATCGAGTGGGCTCGTCCCTACCAACAGGTGCTGGACCTGAGGAACGGAATCCAATGGCCCCACTGGTTCGTGGGCGGACGCCTGAACGTGGCCCACAACTGCGTGGACAAGCACAGCGCCGATGCGCGGGCCGGTTGCCAGGCGATCCGCTGGGAAGGCGAAGACGGAGCGCAGCGATCCTTGACCTACCGCCAACTGGCTGACGAAGTCTCCCGTGCCGCGGCGATCCTTCGACGACTCGGGGTGCGTCGCGGAGACCGTGTGGCGGTCTTTTTGCCGATGATTCCCGAAGCGGCCGTCATCACACTGGCCTGCTCCAAGATCGGCGCCATCTACACGCCCATTTTTTCCGGCTATGCGTCAGAGGCGGTGGCGACACGGGTGCAGGACTGTGAGGCGAAGCTCTTGGTCACAGCCGACGGCTTTTTCCGACGCGGCGGTTTGGTCAGGATGAAACAGGTCGCCGATGACGCGGCGGCGCGTTGCCCGACCGTGGAGCATCTGCTGGTCGTGCGACGGACCGCTTGTCCGGTCTCCTGGCAGGCCGGGCGTGACGTCTGGTGGCATGAGTCGCCCCCTGGCGATCGTGACACCCTGGCGACCGAGGAGATGGCGGCCGACGAGCCGTTCATGATCATTTACACATCGGGCACCACCGGACGACCCAAGGGGACGGTACACGTGCACAGCGGCTTTCCCATCAAGGCCGCGCAGGACTTAGCGTTCCACTTCGATCTTCAACCCGAAGACACATTGTTCTGGTTCACCGACCTGGGCTGGATGATGGGACCATGGGAGATCTTGGGCGCGCTCTTGTTGGGGGCGACGTGCCTGCTCTACGAGGGAGCCCCGGACTGGCCTCACCCTGGACGACTGTGGGAACTCGTGGAGCGCCACCGCGTGACGATTCTGGGCCTCTCCCCCACCCTGGTCCGCGCGCTCATGCGCCACGGCGACGCTCCGGTGTATCAGCATCGTCTCGGCACATTGCGCGTGCTGGGCTCCACCGGTGAGCCCTGGACCCCGGACGCCTACCACTGGTACTTTCAGCAGGTCGGTCAGGGGCGGTGCCCGATCATCAACTATTCCGGCGGCACCGAAATCTCCGGCGGGATCGTGGGGGGCACGGTCCTGCAACCCTGCAAACCCTGCGCGTTCACCGGCCCCTGCCTGGGCATGGCGGCGGAGATTTTCGACGCCGAAGGGCGGCCGGTGCGTCGACAGGTCGGGGAACTGGTGGTCACCAAGCCCTGGGTCGGGATGACGCAGGGCTTCTGGCGCGATCCGCAGCGCTACCTGGACACCTACTGGTCCCGGTGGCCGCAGGTGTGGGTGCACGGCGATTGGGCGGCCACCGATGAGGACGGGTTCTGGTACATCCTGGGCCGCTCCGACGACACGATCAAAATAGCCGGAAAACGCCTTGGACCTGCCGAAGTGGAGGCGATCCTCACCGGCCACCAGGCGGTCAGCGAAGCTGCCGCGATCGGCGTGCCGCATCCGGTGAAGGGGGAAGCGTTGGTGTGTTTCGTGGTTCTGCGTCCTGGATGGAACGCGAACCAGGCCCTGTCTGAGGAACTGGCAGGCCGGGTGGCGGAGCAGCTTGGCAAGCCGCTCAAGCCGGCCGTGGTCTATGCGGTATCGGACCTCCCGAAGACCCGGAACGCCAAGATTCTTCGACGGGTGATCCGGGCCGCGTTTCTCGGTCAGGACCCGGGCGACCTCTCCAGCCTGGAGAACCCGCAGGCCGTTTCGGCTATCCAGAAGATCCGCTCGTCATACTAACCCGGCGGAGGGAGAAACGGCGTGGTGGCCTTGGGCGGAAGCGGTGTGTGCGGTGGGGTCGGGACGAAGGTGTAGCTCTGAGGCCGCGCTTCGGCGGTGAAACTCGTCATCCCGTTATTGGTGCTGCCTGGATAGACGGACCGGCCGGGCAACAGCTTGATCGTCAGCATTCCTCCCTTGGCCCGAGTAATCCTGCCGGCATGCACGCCGGCTGAACAGATGGGGGTATCGACGGTATAGACTCCGTCGCCGTACACGCTGAGCACTTCGAACTTCGGTGGACACAGGACCGTGACCGTTCGCCCCGGCTCCCCCTGCCACGATTCGCCGCTTGTCCTGGCATCGATCTGAACCGCAGGAGCGGGTTCCTGCCTCGCGGCGCCCCAGATGAAGATGAAGCTGCTCGGCCACACATCCATCCAATCCCCGCTCGTCACCCCGTTCCGCGTGCTTCCCAAGTACTGCGAGATGTCGGGACGCACTTCGATCATGACCCTTCCGCCGACTTCGGCCGATTCGAGCAAACCGGCGTGGATCGCGGCGGTGCACACGGAAGAGTCATCCGTATAGATGTCCGTGCCCCATACAGGCTCAGGCATACCGCCCGGCGGGCAGAATAGCACTTCCCGACGTCCCCATTGTCCGCGCCATGCGCCGGTGCCGGTCGACCAGGTAATCGGCAGGACGGGAAATCCCGGTGCGCTCTCGACTACGGGAGAACGGCCGGCTTCGGACGGCGCCTCCTCGTTGGCGGTAGCCTCGCCTGATCCGGACCGCTCCGCCGATTGCGCAGACGGCGCGAGCCACCAAAACAGAATGAGAGCCGGGAGGGAAATTCCGGCGAGGACCTTTTCCTTCTGAAGGGCCGAGGAGGCAACCATCCGTCTCTTCGGTGATCGATCTGAAAGACTGTGCGATTCCACTCCTGCGTGGAAAATGCCATCCCCACCCTCTCCCACCGAGGGAGAGAGAAAACACGTGTACCCTCTCCCCGGGTACCCATTGCTCTTCACGATGCAATGGGTGATGGAGAGGGTAAGGGTG
>JBBIOW010000072.1:0-13629 GCA_037443165.1 Nitrospiraceae bacterium
CGGTTCAGATCGATATGGCGCCGTGGCGCGACTACCACGACGATCGGCTTGCGCCGGCCGACGCGGCGTGCGATGCGCGCGAACCGGCGCGGGTTGCCGAACGACTCCAGATACAACAGGATCACGTCCGTCGCCGGATCCTCCTCCCAATACTGCAGGAGGTCGTTGCCTGACACATCCGCCTTGTTGCCGACGCTCACGAAGGTGGAGATGCCCACTTGCAGCCGGTGGGCGGCGCCGAGGAGGGCCAGTCCCAGGGCGCCGCTCTGCGAGGACATGGCGATGCGCCCGGGAGGCGGGAACAGGTCGGTGAATGTCGCGTTGAGCCGCACCGCCGGATCGGCGTTGACCAGGCCGAAACAGTTGGGGCCGACCATGCGCATGCCGTGTTGGCGGACCTTGTCCACCAGGCGCCGCTCAAGTTCCCGCCCTTCGTCGCCGACCTCGGCGAAGCCGGCCGTGATCACGACGAGCGCCCGCACCCCGCGCGCCGCGCAGTCGTCCACGACCAGCAGCACCGCGTCGCGCGGCACCACGATCACCGCGAGATCCACCGGTTCGGGAATCGCGCGGACCGAGCGATACACGCGCAGCCCCGCCAGTTCGACCGCATGCGGATTGACGGGGTAGATGCGGCCGGTGAAACCGCTGGTGCGCAGCGCGTCCAACACCCGGAACCCGACGCTCCGAGGGTCGCGCGACGCGCCGACGACCGCCACGGCCTGCGGCTGGAAGAACGGCCGCAACGACGCGACCGTGGCGAGACGATCCCGCATCTCGGAGCGGCTCACGCTTGCCTCGGTGGGAACGAGCGACAGTTCGACCTCGATATCGCCGCCGGCGAGGCTTTCACGGACCTCGAAGCCCGATTCGCGGAACACCTCCCGCATGGCGAGGTTGTCGGCGTGGGTGACGGCCCACAGCCGCCGGAAGCCGTGGCGGATCGCGAGCAACGCCAACCGTTCGAGCAGCAACGTGCCGAGACCCTTGCTGTGAAAGGCGTCGTCGACGGCCAATGCGACCTCGGCCGTGCGCTCATCCCTGGCCAAGTAAGAGCCGGCGGCGATGATGCGCAGCGATCCCTGCCAAACACGGGTCACGATCAGAGTCAATTGGGAGGCGGGGTGCGAGTCGTCGCAAAGCCCGGCGATGATATCCTCTGGCGGCGTGGTCTCGGAGAAGAAGCGGTGCCGCCTGGCTTCGGGCGAGAGCCGATCCACGAAGGCGCGGAGCGCGGGCGCGTCTTCCGGTCGGGCGACGCGGACGGCGGCCGTCGTCCCGTCGCGCAGGATCAGGCGACCATGTTCCGGTGCGTCTTGGGTGGGCGACGGAATGAACAGGGGGCGGACGGGCTTCATCGGAGAGGCGCCGTGACTCATGTCAGTGACCTGGGCCGACGATCAGGGAGACGAGGATCGATAACCCGATGAGCACGATGATGATCCATTCGAGGACCTCCATGCGCCTGGCCGCCGCCTGCGCCGCGAGTTTCCCATAGATGCTTTCCAGCGTGTGCAGTTTTCTGGTGATGCTGGCGTCCCACGATTCCAGATGAAATCGTTGAGAGGCAAGACGGTGGATGCGCGCCAGGTACTGGTCTCCGAACAGCTTCAGGGTATTGGTCACCCGCTCGAAGAGAATGGCGCTGTCCACCTGCAATTGGGCGATCGGCTCCAATTTCGTGCGCACCGTTCCCGGCAGATGCAACCCGGTCCATCGGCGTTTGGACAGGGTCTCGTAGGCGTCGTCCAGCGCCCGATCGAGGTAACGGTCCAGCAGGCGCATCTCCAACAGCTCGACGTTGGCGAACTCCAGCACGGCCAGCACGTCCTCCATGTCCTGACCCAACAGCAACGCCGCGTTCCAATCGATAACGGTGATGTCGTCGGGCCCGAACGACAGACGATGGCCGATCGCGTCCTGGATTTCCTGCTCCGCCAAGCTCTGCGAAACCGAGCGCAGGACTTGCGCGACGGCATGAGCGTGGTCGGCAAGGAAGTCCGAGCCGTTGAGGGCGGGAACCGACGATTCGATGTGATACATGACGTAGTCTTCCACGGAGTCGACCAGATGGGGACGCTCCACGGCCGCCCCGATAGCCGCGAGCAGTTCTTCCACCCGCCGGCGCGACTCGGCCCGAAGCGGTTCGTGGTCATACAGCTCTTGGCTGAGCGACAGCAGGTCGGAGAAGGCCCCGCTCAGCGGGATGGTGTGGGTGACGGACACGGCGCCGAAGTCGTAGAGCAGCAGATCCACGCCCGGATTGGTGCGGAACTGCCCGATCGTAACCGGCTCGGTGTCCGCTCCGATCCTCAGCGGCGCGGGGCTATAGTCGAAATAGGCGGGCGCCCGGCGCTTGTGTTTGATCCGGCTCCGCTCCTTAATCGTCGTCATCCGGCGTTCGGCCTCGTCCAGGTCGACCGATTGGCCGATGTCGTAGGCGAACATCGCGTAGGCGGTCCCTTTCTCTATCTGCAGGATCGGCGGCAAGGAGCCGATGTCGCCTTCCGAGCGTCTCACGGCGTCAGATCAGTCGCTGTGCCCAGCCTTCCAAGTACGCATCTTTTTTCGCCAGCAGGACGGACCCCAACCCGAAGAGCACGGCCAGGAGTGTCGCAAACACGCCGAGGAAGGGAACGGCGGTCAAAAAGAAGTACAGGCATAACCCGAACACGAAGGCCCATCGATCGCGGTCAGGGACGCCGAGCCGGTCGAAGACGAATCGCCCCAGCAGCGCGATGGTGAACACGCGGGAGACGTACAACACAATGGTGTACCAGGCCAGAAGCAGGACGGCGAGCGGAATCCCAAGCACGGTCATGGCCAGCAGCCCGGCCGCCAACGGGATGACCGTCAGGCCGAGCAAGCCTACGCCTAGGGACACCAGCGGCTGCTGCGACAAGTGTATCAGCGCGCGCTGGGTGGAAGCCGGGTACAGGCGCATGAGCAGCAACCCGATCACGAGCGTCGACACGAAGCTGGCTGCAGCCGCCACGAGCTTGAAGCCGACGACGAAAGCGAGGACGTCCTTGAGCGTCGGCAGCAGCTCCTTGGGCACCATCCGTCTGATGGTCTGTCCCGAGACCACGGCTTGGGGATCGATCGAGGCGGGAAGCCGGCTCCAGTACATCAGATTCCCCGCCACCACCGCTTTGGACGAAAGGCGCAAGGCGCCGACCGCGGCGGTCAAGTCGCCGCCGATGCGGTTGGAGACGCTGAGGTTCCCCGCGGCGATGCGCGCATCCCGGTGGATCAAGCCGCCGAGTTCAACCTGACCGCCGGCCGCGATGATATTGCCGCGAAAGAGCGCCGAGGGCGTCACGTCGATGCCGCCCCCGGCGATGGTGGCATTCCGACCGATGTCTCCGTTGAAGGTCAGCTTGCCCCCGACCGCGCGAACATCCTGAGACACCGTGCCGGAGACGGTCACGGTTCCGCCTGCCGCCAGCAGGTCTCCGTTGACGATTCCATCGACCAGGATCTGCTGGCCAGCCGCATAGACATCCCCGTTCACCGTCCCGGAGATTTCAACGATCTTCCCGACGGCGAAATAATCATGATCGACGACCGCGCCGGCCGGCAACACCACGAGTCCGTCTTCGTCGGTCTCTCGGCGGTCCGTGACTTCCGCCGTGGCCGGGCTTCCCGAAGACAAGGCGAGCAGGACGACCGTGAGCGCCGCAGTCACCGGCCGACGAGCGACTCCAAACCATGGCGGCTCGGAGGTCCGAGTGTTCATGATCGACTTTCCTGTCTCGCAACCGCGAGTCCCGCTGCTCGCGCGAGTTGCGCGGCGCGGAGGGTTGCGCGTCTTAATTCGCGAGCCACTCTGGCTTCAGCAAGAGAATGGCTCCCAGTCCAAGCATGACAGCCCCGCTTACGAGCTTCAACCCCTGTCAGTTGTCGTGAACGGCGATGTGGAGAGGGGCCGCTCCCAATGGAGGCAGCCTGCGCGGGTGAACACTTCGATGTCGGCCGGCGACTCGGCTCGACTGACCGGTGCCCCGGCGAAGAAGACGAAGCTGATCAGGCATGGCCCGAGGATGAACCGGACTCGGAAAACAATGCCCCGCCGTTCGACCGGCGGGCTCCCGTTAACCGGTCGCATCGAACGGCGCCATCAGCCTGATGTAGGACAGCACGTCGCGGATCTGTTCGTCCGTCAAGCGCTCGCGGAACCCGTGCATCGGAGTGAACAACACGCCGTGCGAGATGGTAATCAACAGCTCCCAGTCGGTCTTCGACCGAGACCGAATGGACTGCAGGTTTGCCGGAGGGACGATCAAGTAACGGCCCTCCGGCCCGGCCCCGTCGAGATTCTTCCCGTGACAGCGAAGGCAATGTTGGGCATAAATCGCCTCCCCGCTCCGGGGATTCCCCCGTACTCCCTGCGCAGCAACCCAAGAGCTAGAGATGGCAACGACCAACACAGCGGCGGCGACACGTACGGCATGCATGGCGGAGAGCCTCCTTCGTCTCGGTTAACGCACAATCAGAACGGGACGGGTCGAACGATGGGTGATCGAATGCGAGACGCTCCCCAAGAGGAACCGGTCGGCCCCCGTCCGCCCGTGAGACCCGACGATCAGCAAATCGCATGCCTCCCCCTGCGCGGCGAGCATGCCGGCAGGGTCTCCGTTCAAGATCTGGGTGGTGACCGTATAATGGTCATTCACCAGCGCGGCCGCCGTCGTTTTCACCAGGTCTTCGGCGTAGCGCTTGGCCGACTCGGTCCATGATTCGAAGACGAGGATGCTGGCGGGATCGGTGAGGTGCGGGGACTCGATCACCGTGGTCACGACCAGTTCGACCGGTGCACGGAACGGGTGGTCGATCAGCCACGTCCGGATGCGCTGCGCGTCCTCCGTGCCCTCGACGGCGACCAGGACACGCTTCAACGGACGGGCCTCGCCTTTGACGATGAGCGTCGGGCAAGTCGTATGCATGAGCACGCGATGGGACACGCTTCCCAGCACGAGTTCGCTCATCGGTCCGCGACCGCGGGCGCCGATGGCGATCAAATCGGGAACGACGTCGCGAGCGGTATCCAGGACCAACTCGGCGGGACGGGCGAGGTCGTACACCTTCCGCACAGACGGCGTGCCGGGCGGAACCAGGGCCGACATCCGTTCCATCAGTTGCCGGCCGGCATCCAGCATCGCCCGGCGGAACTCTCCGTAGCCCTGCAGGTTCGCGACCTGCGCCACCACGGGATGGCGAAAGATGCCCAGATCGACGGCGTGCACCAGGACGACCTCTTGCGGCGCATAGAGCTCAAACACCTCCCGCACGGCGGCAAACGCCTGTTCCGACCAGTCCACGGCGATGACCACCTTCATCATCGCTGTCCTTTCCTCCCTCCGCTTCAGCACTTGGCTACCAGCCGGCAGCGAATAGCTGATAGAAAGTAGCTGAAAGCTGATCGCTCATCGCTTACGCCGCCGGGATTTCGAGGAGATACAGTTCGCCCTTCATCCCGGGATGCAGATCGCAGCGGAACGAATAGTTGCCGGCGCGATCGGGCGTGAAGCGGATCACGAGGGTCTTCCCCGGGTCCACGTAGACCCCTTCCATCCCTCTCCCGTAGGCGGCGATGCCTTCGCCCTCCACATGCAGCGCCAGTTGCGCCAGTACCGGGGCCGTGAAGCCGTGCCGGACAATATCCTGGTTGCGAAGGATGATGACCGTAGGAACGCTGGGGCGGACCGCCGCCGGCTGAGTCAGGAGAAACTCATAATTGCGGATCGTGAGGTCGATCCGCTGCTCTTGGGCGGTGCGGCCATCCGGCGAGTCGCCTGCGAATCCCGATCCGGGGGTGAGAAGGATCAGCGCAACGCACACGGCCCCGCGAAGCCAGAACCCCATTCGATCTGCCATGGTCCCCTCCCCCTCTGTCCGCTCAGCGCCACGCGGTGAGTTCCTCGTAGTGCGACGCCACCACGCGAAGGAGCGCCTGGCGGAGTTCCTCTCCTCGATATTGGCGATTGGCGACTTTTCGCAGTCGCGCGGCTAGCGTGCCGTCTCCGAGCGTCCCTTCCGCCCATCGGACGAAATCCTGCCGGCGGTCATGGTATTCCAGGCTGCCGATGGGAAGGCCGGGGATGAGTTGGAGAAATTCGTAGAGACTGGCGGCTTCCTGGCCGATCCCCCCGTGGTCATCGCGAAACCAGAACCGCTTGCTCGCCGGCAACGGCGTATCCAGATACTTATAGAGGTGGCGAATATGGGGGACGCGCCGGATTGCGGGACGCATCCGGACCATCTGGCCGCCGCATAAGAGCGCGTGTCCCATCGGAATCTCGTCGAGCCTGGCCTCCGTCAGCCCGCAGATGCGACAATGCTCGTGGATGCTGCGGGCTGCTTCCAACTCCGACACGCGGGTGAACAGACAATGGTGAAGGGCTTCCAGGACAGGAACGCCGAGGCGATCCGGTCGATAGGAGACAAAGGCCCACCCGCCGGCTGCCAATAACGGAAGGACAACCCCCGTCACCTCGCTCCCGGTGAAGAGAAATTGCTGTGCTTCGTCCAGCACGATCCAATGCGGCCGGTACCGTCGCTCGCGGACCGGGCGGAGCGCGCGGAGCAACTCGACGACGTAGCCGCTTCGTAGAGAAACCGGATACTGGCTGAGGTCCAACGTCAGCGAGACTCCGCCCGCGTCGAGCAACGAGACCACAGCCGAAGGGGGTGGGAGGCTCGAACGGTCCCCGCTGACGGACACGAAGCGCGGCAGGACCCGCAATCCGCGGAAGTCGCCCTCGGGATCGATCAGCAAAACCTGGTACTCTTCATGGTGCAAGCCCTCGGCGATCAAGCCGACCATCCAGGACTTCCCGGTTCCCGAATCGCCGAAGACCCCGAGATTGCGCCCGGCCAGGCGGGAGGCTGGAAGGGTCACGGTGGATCCGGCCTCGGTCTGGCCGAGCAGGATCGGGCGCTCCCGTTTGAGCGGGATGTCCAGGAACTGGCCGGCCAAGGGGTATCGCTCCAGCACTTCCAGCACGCCGCGCGGGCCCGTCGCCTCGGCGACGAGATCCGCCAGTTCGCGCACCGCGGGAACCGCGTCGGCGACGGCGACCGCGACTTCGGCCAGGGCCAACATGGACAGGTCGTTTTCCGCATCGCCGAAGGCCGCCAGGTTGCGAGGCGAAAAGCCGCACAGCGCCAGCAGGCGTTCCAGGCCGGACCCCTTGGTGGCGCCCGGCGGAAGGACCATGACGGCGCCCTTGTTGTATTCGATGGAGGCGCTGCCGCCGTAGGCGCCGGCCACCTGCCAGAGCGTCTGATCATGCGGCGTCCAGGTGGCGGCGATGGCCAATCCCCGCTCGAACGGAATGCCGCGTTCTTCGAGGGCCTTCACGAAGTGGGCGTCGAGCTGGCCGAACGGTAAATAGGTTTCCCCGCTGGCCGTATGAGTCAACACCGCGCCGTTCTCCCAGACGATGCCCATGAACAGCTCGGCGAGCCGACCGAGGGCGACCGTCTCGAACCGCCGGCCGGTGACCAGAAACAACGCGTGGCCGGTCGCGCGGCACCGCTCGAGCGCTCGCTCCAACTCGGGGGCGACCACTCCGTCCACGGCGAGTGTCCCATCGAAGTCAAAGGCCATCACACGGCGATACATGGCGCCCTTTCACGGGAAGTGCTGAGTTCTGTGCACGGAGTGAACGCTCCGTCAACTCAGAACTCATCACTCAGCGCTCGGAACTCCCATCAGATCCCCACCAGCACCCGGTGCGCGCTGATCGCTCGCAGGGTCCGCATCACGTCCTCGTAGGACAGTTCGGGCACCTTCTTGCCCTTCGTTTCCTCCGCATTCAACACCAGATCATTCATCGCCAGCATGCCTTGGAGGACGCCGTCCTCATCGACCACCGGCAACCGGCGGACTTTCTCCCGTTTCATGATATCGAGCGCGGTATGGACGTCGTCGGTGGCGCGGCAGGTGAACGCCTTTCCGGAGATCGTTTCCCACACCGTGATGTCGGCGGCCGGTTTGTTTCGGGTCGCCACAGCCATGCAAATGTCACGGTCGGTGATGACCCCGAGGACCTTTCCTTCCACGTTGAGGACCGGTAGGACCCCGCAATCACTGTCCCACATCATCTTGGCGGCCTCGGCGAGATTCGTATTGGGGCCGCAGCACTGCACGTCGCGAGTCATGATGTCCTGAACTTTCATGGCATGCCTCCTCTCCGAGCTTGCCGAGCCGCTCGCCCGGTATCACTTGATCGCAATAGCCGCGAGTAGAGAGCGTCAGCGGCGTCATCGTTCCCACTTCACGCGAACGAACTGCTCGCCTTCATCGTAATGGACCCGGAACTCGCCTTGATAGGCATGGTGGAGCATCTCCCCGATGCGCCGCGGCAGGTGGGTGTCGGTGGTCGAGACGACCAGTGTCTCGTCCTGCTGTTCAATCGCCACGATGCGCGAGAGGGGATGCTCGGCCTTTTCCTTCGCTTCGGTGTTGTGGACGACTCCGAGGATCTCCTCCCGATGATCGGCCAGAAACGGACCGGCGATGGTGAGCAGGCCTTTCGGGTACTTGTCGCGGATTCGATGGCAGGCTGGACAGAGGGCCTCGTGGGCTTCTGCCGGTCTCGGTCCCCAGGTCCACCGGCCTTTATGAAAGACCGCGCCGCACTCCGGACACACCGTGGGCTCCTTGAGTTTGCCGCGCAGCTTGTACGTGTCGTGTTGGTACTCCTGGACGGTCCGATCCCGTCGGACGCCCAGTCCTGCAGGGGTCTTGGTCTTCGGGGCCATAGGCGTTCCTTTCCTCTCGGGAAAATACTCTTCAGCCGGTCGCGAACCGCTCCGCTGGGAGAAAACAGCCGAGGTATCGGCACGGCTGGCTCTTTGCGCTCTGCAGCCAGTTATCTGCCGGCAGGACGCCGAGGGGCGTTCACGGGGTCTGCTACCGCCGGTGTGCCCGTAAGGCCTGTTCCGCCAAATCCAGGTACCGAATGACATCCGCATCCTCGACCTGGGTGAAGTCGGCGTAGTGACTGCCGACCGCGAAGAACGGCTCTGGTGCGTGAAGCACGATCAACTCGTCGACCAATCGGCTGATGTCTCGGAGCGTGTCTCGCGGTCCGACCGGAATGGCGCCGACCAGCCGGCGCGGCTTCAAGCCTCGTAGCGCCTCCAACGAGGCGAAGAACGTCGCGCCAGTCGCCACGCCGTCGTCGACGAGGATGACCGTCCGGTCAGCGACCGTTGGCTGCTCACGTCCCTGCCTATAGAGCGCCTGCCGTCTGGCAATTTCTTCCTGCTGGGCTCTGAGCAGTTTCTCCAGTTCCGCGCGCGAGAGATCGTACAGCTCGACCCCTTCCCGATTGAGATGCAGCGAACCGGTCTCGCTGATTGCGCCGAGTGCGTACTCGGGATTGTCGGGGGCTCCAATTTTCCTGGTGATGAAGACGTCCAGCGGCAGGTGAAGCGCCAGGCTCATCTGATAGCCCACCGCCACTCCGCCCCGTGGCAGGGCGAGAATCAGGCCTGTGGGATCGTCTCGATAGCGCTCGAGGCGAGCTGCCAAGAGACGCCCGGCTTCTTCTCGATCTTGAAACACGGTGTCGATTCCGATCTCCATCGGCTCATGCCTGCCCGCAATCGACGCGCGCGGAAGACGTTCATGGCCCACCGGCATTTGAGACTCTGACTGCTCGCTGGTCCGACGATCAGGCGACCTTTACCTCGATCGCCTTGGGCTTCGCCTTCTCGGACTTGGGCACGTGCACCTTCAGCACACCGTCTTTGTACTCGGCGCTGATCTTGGCGCCGTCGGCGTCATCCGGCAGGGTAAAACTCCGCATGAAGCTGCCGTACGCCCGTTCCACACGGTGATACTTCTTGCCCTTCTCCTCCTTCTCGTACTTCCGTTCTCCCGAGATCGACAGGACGTTGTCCTCGATGGTCAGTTTCACGTCTTCCTTTTTGACCTCCGGCAACTCCGCCTTAATCACATACTCTTTCTCGTCCTCCGTGATGTCCACGAGCGGCGACCACTCGGCGACGGTCAGGGCTTCCTTCTCGCCGTCAGCCCGCATCGGGATGCGGCCGAAGAATGTCGCCAGTCGTTTTTCCATTTCTTCCAGTTCCTTGAACGGGTCCCAACGCATCTTGAACGGTTCCCAACGTGTAATGGCGCCCATAGGACATCCTCCTTGTGTGAATGAGTTGTGTTGTCGACGATCGGTACTTGCGAGACAGGGACAGGCGTCGCCATTGTTTGGCGAATCCCCCACAGCGCCCGCGAATCGGTGATGATCATCGCTACGCGCTCGCTTTCATCTCGCTGGCCGAGGCGGGGAAAACGGTATAGCCGCCTTTGGCTCGGCGACAGAGCCGCACCCGACCGCAGCGGCTCAGACGATCCAGCTCCGAGAACACCTGATTCCATGTGAGGTTCGGGCATTGCGACACGATCTCGTCTAACGCGATGCCAGGAGACCGAACGATGACGTCCATGATCTGATCAACGGGCGAGTACGCCTCCGACATCGTGCACCCTCCTGTGGCAGTGTCGGCCTCCGCACTCCGGGATTTGTGCAGGAGGAGTGCCAGGATGGGGTGATCCAGAGCCACGCTCGAAGGCCTTGCAGTGACGGGCATTTGTGGGTGTTAGACTGAAGAGGATCGAGGACGCGCGAACCGACTGTAGCGTTTCGGGCCAACGGTGAGATCTGCGTTGTTGCCAATTACCTCAAGCGCAAGTCGAGTCAGGCGAGAAAGGCTTTCCGAAGCCGAACCAGGAAGTCGTCGACGACACTCAGGTTGGATCGGTGGTGACAGTGCGCCAACCGGCGCCGGGCTTCTTGGGCCCAATACTCGCCTAGATCGATGACCTCTCCGACGCGATAGTTGCCTTCCTTGATCTTTCGGATCGCCTCGCCGACCGGGGTTTCAGCGATGCGGACGCTGAATGTCTCCCGCTCCAGGAGTTCGCACAGGTTGAACAGGACGCGCAAGTACGCGGCGGCGTATTTCGCCGGCCGCTCGTCTTTTTTGTCCAGCATCTTCCGGCGTTGGTTCTCGCAATAATGGATGAACGCATCATAGGCGGTCTGCGGAGACCAGATGTGGGGAAAGAGCCGCCGGAGTTCCGTCCCCCAGTCATCCATGGCCATAACCGGAGCCACGAAGGTCTCGAGGATCAGCGGATGGCATTGCGTGCCGAGGAGCAGGAAGTGGCCCACCTCCCAGGCGGTTTCGTCGGCGCCCTCCTTCGTCATGCGCGCGCCTCGGTACTTGAATCCCAGCCGAAACATCTCCACGGTCGGTATCACGCACACGCTCCGATAGTCGGCGTCGCTGCCGGGCGCGGCCAGCCCGTGGGCTTGCGATCCGACCAGGACCTTGAGGATCGTTCGTTCAGCGACCATTCGTCCCGCAGTCATCTCAGCTCCGGGCCGTCAGTTGCTCAATGCAGCCCTTCAACGTCGTGTACTTGGGATAATCTGCTTCTGGAATCTCAACATTGAGTTCTTTGTGCAGGGCGATGACGAAGTTCAAAAAGTCCATCGAGTCGAGGTCCAACTGGTCGCGAAAGCTCCGCTCCGGATTCAACGAGGACAAGTCGGCTTCCGGCGCGATCTCGCCCAGAACGCGGAGAACAAGGCCTTTGATTTCTTCGGCGGTCAGGCCGGTGCTCATAGATGATCGGGCTCTTGCAACAGCCGGTCGACCGCGGCAAGAAAGAGCCCGCCGCGATGGCCGTCCGTCACGCGGTGGTCGGCCGAGAGCGTGGCGGTGACAACCGGCCGAGCGACCGCTTGCCCGTCGACGATCCAGGGGCGCTCGACGATTTTGCCGAAACCCACCAGCGCGACCTGCGGCGGGTAAATGACCCCGAAGACGGTCTCGACGCCTTGCTCCCCGAGGCTGGTGACGGTAATGGTAGGGTCCGACAGCTCCGAGCCCTGCAACGTTCCGGCGCGGGCGCGTTTGACGAGGTCGTGGAAGTTCCGCATCAGTTCGCCCAGGCTTTGCCGGTCCGCATGATGCAGAGCCGGGGCCACCAACCCGCCTTGCCTCAAGGAGATCGCGACGCCGACATGGATGTCCTGACACTGAACGACTGTGCCCCCTTTCCAAACGGCATTGAGCTCCGGGACCTGACGGAGGGCCAGCGCGACAGCCTTGAGCAACAGCACGCCGTACAAGAGCCGGTCCGCCATCGGCCGGTTGAGATTCTCTTCCTTGAGCCAGGTCATCGCTCGGGCCATGTCGATCGTCGTGCTCAAGTAGTAATGAGGGATTTCCCGCTTCGACCGGGTCATCGCAGCCGCGATGGCTTGCCGCATCCGAGCTTGGCGATCGACGGCTTCGCCGGCTGGCGGCGCCGCCTCTGCGCCCTCGATCCGTATGCCCTGCGCCCCCGCGACGCGCAGAATGTCGTCGCGGCCGATCGCACCCCCCGGACCGGTTCCCTGCACGGTGGACGGATCGATTCCGAGTTCGGCCGCGAGTTGCTTGGCCGCGGGGGAGATGCGAAGGCGGCGCGGCTCGCCAGCCGGAGGAGCCGGGGCCGCTTCGGCACCCTCTTTGCCCTGTGCCATCGGCCGCTCGCCTCGCGCCGTCGCTTCCTCGCGAATGATCGCCATCACCGTGCCGACAGGAACTTTGGCGCCCGGCTGGACGAGCAGGTGTTCGATGACGCCGGTCGTGAAGGATTCGATCTCGATGGCGGCCTTGTCGGTGTCGACCTCGGCGATGATCTCGCCCTTGGTCACCCGATCGCCGACCTTCTTGCGCCAAGCGATGAGCGTGCCGGCGCTCATGTCGGCCCCGAGCGACGGCATGACGAATTCAGCCATGTCTACAACCCCATGAAGCGTGACACGTATCTCGTCGGAGCCATCGTACGAGGTGCGAGCGACGAATGGCGAACCATCAAGGAACGGACCGGTGACGGACGAGGAGCGTAAGTCATCGTCTTCCCAACATCGTGCGAACAGTATCAATGATGGTGGCGACCTGCGGCAGCGCCGCGTCTTCCAGATGCTTGGGATAGGGGATCGGTACCTCGGCGCTGCAGACGCGAGCCACCGGTCCATCGAGATCGTAGAAGGCCCCTTCCATGATCTGCGCGCTGATTTCCGCCGCGAAACTGCCGGTCCGCCAGGCTTCATCGACTACCACAGCGCGATGGGTGTGTCGGACCGAAGTCAGGATCGTCGCTGAGTCGAGTGGGCGCAACACCCGGAGGTCGATGACTTCGGCGTCGATGCCCTCGGTCGCCAGATGCTCGGCGGCTTCCAGGGCCTTCCACAAGCACCCCCCGAACGTGATGATCGACACATCCCGTCCTGGTCGGCGCACCGCCGCCCTGGCAATATCGACCGGAAAGGCCTGCTCGTCCAGCTCTCCCTCCATAGGATATAGGTAGGCGTGTTCGAAGATGAAAACCGGGTCGGGCTCCTTCAGCGCAGTGAGCAACATGCCTTTGGCGTCCGTCACAGTGGCTGGGGTCAGAACCTTGATCCCCGGGATGTGCGCATACCAGCCTTCGAAACTGTGCGAGTGTTGAGCGGCCACCTGGCGTCCGGCGCCGGTCGCCATACGTACGACGGGGGGAATGCTGAACTGCCCGCCCGACATGTGGCGGCTCGTCGCCGCGTT
>JBBIOW010000073.1:0-13571 GCA_037443165.1 Nitrospiraceae bacterium
CCGTTCGTCACCGTCGTACGCAACGGGCATGCCGTGGAAGTGGTGAACATGGATCCGGTCATGCACGACATTCAGGCCTACGAAACTTCGCTGGAGCTCGGGACACGGGTGTTGTTCAACTCGCCGTTGCCGATGAATCCCAACCACCGGCGCGGCGACATTCACGCGACTCACGAACACTTGCCAGGTAAATCCATGATCGAGCCGGTGTCGCTCAGCAAGGGCCGCCGGACGTTCTATATGCAGTGCGGATTTCATGCCTATATGGAAAGCTGGGCGATGGCGGTCACCAGTCCGTATTACGCAGTGACCGATCGGACTGGCTCCTATCGAATCGAGAACGTGCCCCCGGGGACCTATCAATTGGTCGTCTGGCATCCTCAAACCGGACCGATGCAGGCGCGTTCGGTGACCGTGTCGGCGGACGGGACGGTCTTCGAAAATTTCTCGCTCCAGGCTCCGAAGGGGCGCCGGACAGCGTTTCAGGTCATGGACAACCCCCGTTTCGGCCCGGAATCCCTAGGGTATCCGGTCGAGATCGTGCCGTTGGTTGAACATCAGCACTAGCGGCTATGCCGTCATCCCACCCGTTATGTTGTAAACCTTGCGTCACTCGTCCGACCCTTTTCTCAGGGACAAGACGCCTGCTGTATGCCCTGTCGCTTTTGTCGTTGAGAGGCACATCGTCGATGAAATGGCGCTCGACGACGATCCCTTGCCAGGTCTGGGCTGTATTCCTCACGAGTCTGCTCATCGAGGCTCTGTTCTTCGGCTTTCTCGTCTTCGCCGCAGACTCCGCCCGACCGTCAATCGCGCTGAAGGATGCGCAGGCTGCGTTCGAAAAGAAGCAGTACGCGCAATCACTCGAATT
Organism: Nitrospiraceae bacterium; assembly: GCA_037443165.1. Classification (GTDB taxonomy): domain Bacteria; phylum Nitrospirota; class Nitrospiria; order Nitrospirales; family Nitrospiraceae; genus DATLZU01. The sequence continues at coordinate 872 of JBBIOW010000073.1, forward strand.
GCTCGACCAGCTCGCTCGCGAAGGGGGCCTGTCCGTCGAGGCCAGAACGCTCAAAATCAGAGCGTTGCTCCGGCTCGGGCGGCCTGCAGACGCACTGACCGAATATGAGCGACTCGAACACCAGCTTAAGCGGGACGATGAGCCTCTCTTGCGCGAAGTCGCGATCGGATTCATCACGCCTTTGCTGAAGGACATGCGGGAGCAGATGCGGGGTGCCGCCTACACGGCCCTCAAGGAGTTGGACTCGGACGAGGCAATCCCGTATTTCGAGGATGGGCTCGGCGACGGATCGGGTTTGGTGAGAGCCCTTGCCGCGGAAGGCCTTGGACGCCGCGAAGCCGGGCGTCGCTCTCCCCGCTTGCGGAAAGCTCTCGAGGATCAGGCAGGATTGGTCAAAGCGGCGGCGATCAAGGCGTTTGGACGGGCCAGAGATCGAACGGTCATTCCGGCACTTGAACATGCCCAGGGCGACGAACTGCCGATCGTGCGCGCCGCCGCCTACGGGGCGTTGTTCCGGTTGGGGAGGAAGGAGGCCTGGGATCAGCTCCGGCGCTCCGCGGAAGCCTTGAACCCGGAGGAACGCGCAGCGGCGTTGCGCGTGATGGGGGAGCTGAAAGAGGCCCGGGCCTATCCGATTCTGATTGAGGCGATGGACTACAAGCAGCCGTCTGTCCGAGGGGCCGCGGCCCAGGCGCTGGGAATGCTGGCCAAGCCGGAAGCCGCTGTGTCGCTCCAACGGGCGCTGGAGGACCCTGTCCCGGCCGTACGGGCCACTGCGGCCTTGAGTCTTGCCGAACTGGGCTTGAAAGAGTCGGTCTCGGCGCTCAAACAGGCGTTGGCCGATTCGAGTCCGATGGTGCAAGCGAAGGCGGCAGCGGCCTTGCTTCGCTTGAACGAACCATACGAGTCGGTCGCGCCAGTCATTCGCAAACTGGCTCAGCAGAGCGACCCGGGGGTAAGAGCGGAAAGCGCAAAGGCGTTGGGGAGCGCTACCGGCGCGAATGCGAGAGAGGCGGTGGAGGCCCTCCGCACTCTGTTCGTGGACGCCCTGCCGCTTCCGCGCATGGTCGCCGCCCGCTCGTTGGGGCATATCGGAGTTCGAGAGGCCGTTCCTATTCTCAAGGCGGGGTTGAAGGATCAGGATGAGGCCGTCCGCGCGACTGCGGGCGGAGCCCTGGCGCGTATCCTTGCTCCTCGTTGATGGAACGTCGAACCATATGAAAAAATTACCGATCGCTCTTGGTTCTGACTTTTCAGGTTGACACTCGCTCCGGATTTACTGTATACAGGCGCGTCTACCATCTCGCCTCACGTTCTCTACAGTGCTTGGAAGACAGCCAGAGCGGCTTTTTGTAAGCGAAGAGCGACGTGTGGGCTCCTCGCTGCCGGTGGCTTCTGTGAAAGCGCGGAGTTCACGCGAGGGTGTTTGACGATCGTTTTTCATTCACAAGGAGGCAGTCCTATGAAGAAGGGTGTGTTGACAGTGGTATATGGTGCGGTGCTCGCGGCCTTTTTGGCTACGCCCCTCACCGCGTTTGCCGGAGGCACGATTACCGGCAAGGTGACGTATACCGGTAAGTCTGAGGAGAAGGAATTTCTTTTCTCCAAATTCCCGAATCCGAAGTTCTGCCCGAAGATCGGCACGGACGGAAAGAAGGCGGATTTGGTCAAAGGCGATAAGCGCATCCTTAAGACCATTGAAGTCCCCAAGGACGGAGGGTTGAAGGCCGCGGTCGTGGCTATCGCCGATATTGAAGACAAGGCTTGGATGGACGGATACAAGGGGACCGACGTTGTGGCGGAGTTCTGCGAATTCAAGCCCTATACCGGCGTGGTGGTCAAGCAGAAGAATTTCCATGTCGAGAATCATGACGCAGACCCTGACGATCCGAAGTCCGTGAAGGGGGTGCTGCACAACCCGCACTCTTTTGAAGTGCTCGGCTCCAGCTCGACGACCGTGTTCAACATCGGTCTGGCCGAAAAGGGTTCCAAGCTCGACAAGCCGGTGGTGTTGCGGAAGAAAGGCTCCATGTTCCGTTTGCAGTGCGACCAGCACGAGTTCATGCAGTCCTTCTTTCTGCCGGTCACCAATCCGCATTATGCGGTCGTGAAGGACGATGGGACGTTCGAGATCAAGGACGTCCCGGCGGGCAAGCACAAGCTGGTCGCCTGGCATCCCTTTGCGGGAAAAGTCGAGATCGACGTTGATGTGCCGGAAGGCGGGAAAGCCGAAGTCAAGGCCGAGATAAAGAAGTAAGCGCATCGACCCCACTTAATCAATCACTGCGACAACAAGGGCAGCGGCCTACAGGGGCCGCTGCCCTTTGTCTTTGTACTCCCTTCTACGCTCTCCGGTTCTTGCCTTTGCCTTTCCGGTATGGGTAAGATGCAAAAATTCCCGGCGGTCCTTCGCGGACTGCCCGAAGGGAAGGACGGAGTGTGTCACGGGAACTGTCACTCGCTGAAATCTTCCAGCTTGGATACTATTGGGAAACCAAGATCCTGCTCACAGCCGTGAAGCTGGAGGTGTTTTCCGCGCTGGAGGGGCGAGCGAAGAGCGCAGCCGAAGTCGCGGAGCGGATCGGAGCCGATACGCGAGCCCTGACGCTGCTGATGAACGCCCTGGTCGCCATGCGGGTCTTGACGAAGGATGGCGACCGGTTTGCTAATACGGAAACTGTGCGGCGGTATCTTGTCAAACATGCGCCCCAGTATATCGGCCATCTTTTGTTGCTGCACGATGCCGAATGGAACAACTGGGGGAAATTGGAGGAGACGGTCCGAACCGGACGATCGCCGGTCAGCCGTCACGTGTTTGAAACAGATCCTGAGCTGGGCGGCAATGTCCTCTCCGTCTTGCACCGGATCGGGCAACAGAGCGGGCCGGAGTTGGCCAAACGACTCAAACTGGACGGCGCGCGCACGTTACTCGACCTCGGCGGCGGCGCTGGGACCAATGCCATTGCTTTTTGCCGGACCTACCCGCACCTGACCGCGACGGTCTTCGATCTACCGGCAACGCTTCGGCTCACCGAACGCACGATCAAGGAAGCCGGGTTGGAGGATCGCATCAAGCTGTTGCCGGGGGATTTCAACCGTGATGCGTTGGGAGGCCCCTACGATATCGTGTTGATGTCTGATATCCTCCATTACCAGGATTCCTCCACGAACGCGGCACTGGTGAAAAAGGTGCATGCGCATCTGCTGCCCGGAGGGCGGTTGATCATGAAGGATCGATTTCTCGATCCATCCGGCACCAGCCCGGCCTGGACGACCGCGTTTGCCGTGCACATTCTCGTGAACACGGAGCGAGGGACCTGTTATACGACCGCGGATGCGCTGCGGTGGATGACGGAGGCCGGTTTCGACTCGGTCCATGAGTTGGAGCCGACCGCGGTGGTTGAGGGAATGAAGAAAGTGTGAATCGGACTTGCATGTTGGACTGGCTGAAGCAACCGGGGTTCTTCGGGACCCACGCCACACTCGGAGCGGATCTGAGCCAGCTGATGGCGACGCTGTTCACGGGGCTGTTTATCGTTGGCTGGTTTCAGGCCAAGCGCGGCCAAGGGCACGCGCACCATTGGTTAATGCTGGGCGGCATGATCGCCATGCTCGCGTTTTTCTCGAGTTACTACCTGTTCCGGCAATTGGGCGTTCTGGCGGTGGAAGGCAAAGAGGGATTTGGCGGGCCTCAAGAACTCTACGACTACGTTTTCATTCCCTTGCTTACCGTGCACATCATTCTTGTCATCATCGGACTTGTCATGGCGATCTATATGATCGTCCTGGGATTCCGCGCCCAAGCCGTCCTTCAGGGCAGGCGCTTGCTCAGGGACGCGCTGTTACAAACCTCTGGAAGGAAGATCGGGATAATTCTTAGCGGGCTCACCGGACTGGCCGTCGTGTTGTTCCTGTTCCGCGCGGCGACCGCCGGGTTCTCGATGCGAAAGCTGGAAGTGTATCTCGGATTCGTGGCCCTTGTCGGCCTTGTGCTGGGTATCGAGACGGCGATCCAGCGTATCTGGCCGAACGGCGCCGATCGACATCGCGCCTTGGGCCGATTCACGATGATCATTTACTGTATCCTGTTCGTGACCGGCAGCACGACCTACACAATGCTCTATATCCTGTTTCCCGGGAAGATCGGATGAACCGGTTGATTACCGACCTATGTTGGTGTGCGGCTGCGGCAGATGGATGCATACGGAGGGCATCGAGGAGCAGATCGATGCAACCGGGATCGAGCGCTGGTTCGTGCGGTCGGAATGCCGCGGATGCGGGTTCCGCGTGGGGGTCGACCTCCCGGCCGATCGGGCTATCGCTTTCGTCGACCGGTTCATGTGGACCGATGACGCGCGGCATTGTCTGGATCGGATGCCGCCGTATCTGGCGCCGTTGGTGGAGGAGGAGGTCGAGTCTTACGCCAAAGCCCGCAGCCATCGCGTCGTCACCTTTGATCTGATCGCCCGAGCCCGGCAGGGAGAGGCTGTCACCTGGGATCATGAGGCGGAACGACGTTTGAGCAATGTGCCGACGCCTGTTCGCACAATGGCTCGCGTTGAATTGGAGCGAACGGCGATTGAGCGAGGGCTGCCCCGGGTCACAGTCGAACTCATGGAGGAAGTCAAAGCCAAGTATTTCGGAATGACCGTGCAAAAGTGAGCCGTCGTTGTTCGTTAAACGGAAATCGTCGTCGCAAGATCAGGATAAGAAATTCTACACCCGACGGTTAACGGATAACGGTTCAGGAGAAGGTTCTGGATGCTGCACAGGCTGGCGCTGAGGGTCCTTCCCAGTTTGACTCTGACCGTCACCGAGGACGAAGTCCGGAAACTAAAACGCCGAGTGATGTTGCTTCCCGGCCTGGTGGCGTTCGGCATCTATCGGGTGTTGAAACCCCTGGTCCTGCTGGATGATCCTTTGGTGGTGCTCGGCGTCAGCGGGCTCATCTCCACGGCGACCGCGGCCTGGGCGTACCGGGTCGGGACAGGGAGGGCTACAGCCCGAGCTTGGCGGGAGGACGGTGTAAGACGGACAGCTTGGCTGCTCGGTTGGATCGGGTTTGTCTACGGAATCCAACTTTCTCTTCTGGTCTTGGCGCTTCTGCGCGTGGCGGTCGGGTATGATTTCTTCGCTCATCCGGACGGGCCCACCATGATGGCGATCGTCATCGCCTCCACTTCAGTGGCCCGCGATGCCTTTGAGATCGGATATGTTCGCCGGCAGGAACGGAGCGGCAGGCTCTTTCCGACATTCCCCGATGGGATGCGACTCCGATCGCTCATTAGGGATCAGACGATACGGGTTGGCTGGTGGACCGCTATGGGTGCGTTTAGCTGCGCTGGGCTCGCACTTGCCGGCGCGGGCGTCGTCGGAAGGGAGCAGGCGTTGCTCTGGCAGCTGGTTCTGGTTGCGACCGGGGCCGGATCGCTGGCGGTCTTCGCCTATTTCGGAGGACAGCAGCGGCACGGTGGATGGCTGCGGTCTCTCAGCGAGGCGGCGTGGAGTGAATTGTTCAAGTTTTGGTGGTGGCCAGGGTTGGCCTTTGCGGCGACGTATTACCTCTCATTGGTCGGGGTTGCGATCTATCTTTTGCGGTTGGAGACGATCGCCTGGCCGATTCTGGGCCTGATGGCCGGAGGAGTGGGAGGTCTCATGAGCCTGTACGGGTATTACCTCGGGCACTGCCGATCGGTTGAAGATCGTATGGCTCAGACCGTTCCTGCATCGATCTTGCGGTGCCCGTTCGTCTTAGGCATCTTATCGAAATCGGCGAGATCTCGGGAAGCGATGAACCTGTAGCCCGCCAATGCCGGCCAAGGCGAGTCCGGAGGAAGGCTGTCGGGTTGTGAGTATGATGCACGAGGGTCATCGAATGCGAGCGGTGGTGGTCGCGATCGGCTGTGTCCTACTGTTCGGGCCGACTTGGAGTTCCGGTTTCGAGCTGGAGCGGGAACCAACCGCTCTTCGCATATCCCAGGATATTTACTATAAGGTCGAAGGAACGCCGGTGGGCCCCCCCGCTCCCTCACCGAATGAGACGGTCTATCCCCGATACGGGTCGCTGGACAACAGGATCCTGATTTGGTTTATCACACAGCAGCACACCTATTTCGGCGGCTTCGTACTGGCTCTCCCGATCTTTTGCGTCCTCTTGGAGTTCCTGGGGCTGGTGTCACGCAATCGGGTGTATGCGGCTCGGTATGACGAACTCGCGCGGGATTTGCTAAAAGTCGCTCTGCTCGCCCTCTCGATTACCGCCGTCGTCGGCAGCGTGATGCTATGGCTGTTCATTGCGCTCTATCCGAGCTTCATGCAGTACATGGGTGGGACATTCAAGACCATGATGCCGGTGTACGCCCTCGTATTTGTCGGCGAGTCGTTGTTGTTGGTCATCTATTACTACGGTTGGGATTGTTTGACCTCTCCTGCCGCGAAATGGGGCCATGCCGCGATCGGCGTAGTGGCTAATGCCTTCGGCACCGCACTGCTGTTGCTAGCCAATGCCTGGGCGGCTTTTATGATGGCACCGGCCGGTGTGGATGCCCACGGGCGGTATCTCGGAAATGTTTGGCATCTGCTTCACTCGGCGCTCTGGAATCCACTGAATGTGCACCGGTTTCTAGCGGATATCATGTCCGGCGGGGCGGTTGTGCTTGCCTATGCCTGTTTCAGATTTTTCACCAGCAAGAATGATGAAGAACGCGCGTACTACGACTGGGTGGGATATGTCTTCCTATTCGTGACGGTTTGCGCGCTCTTGCCGATGCCGTTCGCCGGATACTGGCTCATGCGCTCCGTCTACGCGTTCCGACAAAGCATGGGCGTCACAATGATGGGCGGGTTGCTGACCTGGCTGTTTGTCGTGCAGGCGCTGCTGATCGGCGCGTTGTTTCTCGGGATCAATTACTATCTCTGGCAAAGCATGGGAAGGATTCGCGGCGGAACGCGGTATCAGCCGTATTTCCAATTTCTGGTCTGGGGTCTCATGGGCTGTCTCTTCGTGTGGTTGACCCCGCATACCGTGATGATGACAGGCGGCGAACTCAAGGCGATGGGCGGAGCGCAGCATCCGGTCATCGGAAATTACGGCGTCATGTCGGCTAAAAACGGCGCCGTCAATGTCATGATCTGTTTTACCACGCTCAGCTACATCTTTTATCGGCGGGCGAACCGGACCATGTCGATTTCGTGGGTGCGAACCGGCAATAGCGTGCTGGCGGTGCTGTTCACTGTCGGAATCCTCAATATTCTGTGGCTGTCCGTCTATGGGTTTTATCTGCCAGCGAGCATTCGAGTAGGGTTGTCGTGGCCGCAGGCGTTCACGACGTTGACCGTGCTTGTCGGCGGTGTGACCATCAACGAGGCCATGCTGCGTGGCGCCAAGGTCCATGGTCCGATCGAGTGGGGCAAGATATCCGTGCGGGGGATGGTCGGACTGTTCGGCCTTGCAGCGGCGTTTTCCTGGGTGATGGGGCTGATGGGATACATCCGATCCTCGGGGCGTCTGGCGTGGCATGTGAATGAACTGATGGCGGATCTGTCGCCCTGGGCCTTCACACCCCCGTTGAGTTTTGCAGCGAAGATGGTCACGCTTAATATGTTGGTATTCTGGATAGCCGTGCTTGGCCTTTTCTGGGTGTGTCAACGGGGTCGGCAGACAGTAATGAGCGTGGAATTGGGTGCCCAGAAAGGGACCGGACTTATGCCGTCTCCTTCCCGTGAAGCTTGAGATGAGAGAAGGAGTGGCGTTCGGTATGCGGACTGCGAAGAGCTTTGCGCTGCTCGTCTTGGGGCTGATAGGAGTCTTGAGCACGGCATGGTGGTCGTCGTCGGCTCAGGCCTCATCGCAAATTGTATTGGAGGATTTTCAGGCAAAAGAAGCTGACGGATTTCCGGCTCATTGGGAGCATGAGAGTCAGCGCAGTCAGGCCAAAGGGCGAGAGGCGTACAAGGTTCAGTCTGAAGCCGACTTCAATTATCTGGCGGTGAGAGACGCTGGCCAACGCATTAAAAAGAAGAAAATAGATTGGGATCCCAGGGCCTATCCGATTCTGGTCTGGAAGTGGCGTTTGCATAAAGCCCCCAATGGGACCGACCCGATCGTAGCTGTTTATGCCTCGTTGGATACCGATCTGCTCTTCATCCCGGTCTTTACGAAATATGTTTGGAGTGCCAGCAAGGCAGAGGGGACATTGACCGAGGGCGGCATGTTCAGCGGGTCGGAGATCGTCGTGCAAAGCGGGACGACCGCCAGCGGTCAGTGGGTGGAGGAGCGGGTGAATGTGTACGAGGACTTCAAGCGTATTCATCATCATGAGCCGGCCGAAAAGGCCTGGGGTATTTCAATTTTTGCCGGGCCTGGTGTGGAAGTAGATATTGGTCCGATAGCCGCAATGACGGCCCGCTAAGGGTAAAGAAGGGAACGGCGCAGGCTAGGTCGATTCTGATGAGTGGCACCTCAGAAATGAGTCAGTTTTCAGCCAAGAAGATATTCGACATGGTGTTCGGCGCCCTCGTCATGGGGACGGTAGGGATCATGATCGGGATGATTATGGGAGGCTCCTCAGCGCCAGTGGCCGCCGGAGTCGGTTTGCTCCTGGGCACCGTGGTGGGGTTCCTTGGAGGCCGGCGGTTCTTGGTCAGCATTCTGATTGGGACAGTGTTTGGCGGTGGGCTTGCTTGGATTCTGGCTGGCACGGAAAAGATCTCCGTCGGAGCGGGCGCAGGGGCTGCGATGGGAGGCTTTCTGGGAGTTCAGGCGTCAATGTTGCTCGATATGCGTGCGGCGCGCAAGCAGGCATCGAAGTCGGTTGATCCGCCGGTATGAAAATCTGGAATTGCTCAAGAACGTCGATCCAGTCGCTCTTCTGGTGCCTTTTGCTCGATGAGTTGAATGTGGAGGGCCATGGAAAATAGGGCTGTCCTTATTGGTTCCATTGTGTTTGTGTTCGCTTCATTCATCCTGATGATCGCCGGGTTAGTGTACGAGTCGTACAAGTCCAAGCGAATGAGAGAACTGGCGGCCGCGATCAAGACTGAGAGTCGCCCGGTCACGACTGTAGCGAAGCAAGATTATTCCATGTACAAGACCCTTGTGGGCGACGATGGCCGCAAAATGGTTCAGGTGCCCGAAGGACCGTTCAGAATGGGAAGCGCCGAAGGTGACCCCGACGAAGCGCCTGAGCATCAGGTCTACCTGGGAACGTATTATATCGATCTACAAGAAGTGACGCAGGCTGAGTACGAGCGGTTCGTGAAGATGACCAAACGTGGTAAGCCGTTCGTCCCGGTATTCGAGGATGATATCTCGAAGATTAAGAAGCCAGAATTGCCAGCCATAGGGATGTCGTGGAGCGATGCGGTGGCCTATTGCAAATGGGCCGGCAAGCGGCTCCCGACTGAAGCCGAGTGGGAGAAAGCTGCGCGCGGCGAGGGGCGTCGTCGGTATCCCTGGGGCGACGACTTCGGTGTCGGTCACGCCAATGTCGATGGTGAAGAGGACGGATTTAGGTATCTTGCTCCTCCTGGTTCGTTCGAGAGCGGACGAAGTCCCTACGGAGTGTATGACATGGCGGGTAATGTCGCCGAATGGGTAGCCGATAACTACGACGAGCACTACTACCAAAAAACACCCTATCGAGATCCGAAGGGACCTGAAGAAGGGGAGCATAAGGTGATCCGCGGGGGGTCCTGGCGCGAGACGCCGCACGGAGCCAGAGTCTCTAAACGGTTCCAGGCAAGAATGTGGCGAACGGACAGCACTATTGGGTTTCGCTGCGCGAAAGACGGGAGCGAATCTGTCGGGGCGTCATAGCAGATTGTGACCTCCCTTTTGGAGTTCAGCGTCCTCGTGCACTGCTTGTCTCGCTCATGTTGGAAACAAAATTCAAGGTGGCGCTTCTTCTGGCCGTGCTTGCCGCGGCAAGTCTTCCGATCATGGGTATTCTTCGCGGAACCACGCCGACGCCTGTCGAAGACCCCGATCGGGTGCCAGTCGCTGTTCCTGAAACGGCGGCGAGCAGCGAGGAAAGAAACGAAGAGCCGATTAAGGAAGAGATGGTGCTGATTCCCGAGGGGCCGTTTATCCGAGGTAGCAAAGTCGGCGGTTTTGATGAACGGCCTGAACGCGTCATCTATTTGGATGCGTTCCTGATCGATCGCTTTGAAGTGACCAATCATCAATATGCAGAGTTCGTCGCCGCGACCGGCCATCGAAAAGCAGGCCCCCCTTCTCGCTATGCCAAAAATATGGAGCGCATGCGTGGCCCCAACCAGCCGGTTGTCTATGTATCGTGGGATGACGCTGATGCGTATTGCCGCTGGAAAGGAAAGCGTCTGCCGACGGAGGCTGAATGGGAAAAAGCGATGCGTGGTACCGACGGTCGTATCTGGCCTTGGGGGAATGTGACGGATCTAGGCGCATCGAATTGGGCGCGTGTCAACGATGGATACGAGGTCACCGCTCCTGTGGGAACATTTCAGGGGGATCGCAGCCCATACGGTGTCATGGATGGGGCTGGAAACGTGATGGAGTGGGTAGCTGATTGGTATCAGGAAAACGCCTACAAAGAATCAAACGACAAGAACCCGAGGGGCCCAGAAGTCGGTGTGTTTAAGGTCTTGAGAGGAGGAGGGTACACAAGCACCGGCTCGGATCTCCGCGTCACGAGCCGGAGCAAGATGGTCCCTGATTTTCGGGACGAAACAATCGGATTTCGGTGTGCGGCTTCAGTGGGGAAAAACAAGACAGAAGAGCTAGCCACGAAAGAGGTAAAACTTACAGAAAATCAAAATAATAGAGAATAAGAAATACGGCCAAAATTATATTGACAACCATACCGGCCAAAACTATAATGTCGAACAATTTTGAATTTTTGGTCATATTTCTTTTGCTCCGGGAAATTAAAAGTGAGGGAATTTCATTAACATAGACTGTTCTGTGTGTCAAGAAACTGAGTGGATTTTCACTGAGCAATTTGTCCCCTCATTGAAGTAAGAGGAGAAGAGCATGGCTGAAGCGGCGCGACAGGACTCAGAAGCTAAGATCAAAGTCGGCAAGATGATTTTTTATATTACGTGTGCAGTTAGCCTTTGGTTCTTCTATTGGTTTGCCGGAATACAGTGCCCGTGCTGAAAGCACGGGCTTTTTTGTTTTAAAGACCCATGGGACGGACTGCTTGCGGATTTAACTTGCAGCAATTGACGAGGAAGAGAGGCTAGAAAATGGGACAGACGATTTTTTATATCCTCATTTCAACAGTGATTTGCTTGATCTATTTCACTGCCGTTGATCACTTTCTCATGGATATGCAGGGGTTGGATTACTGGTACTTGTTTAGGAAGTAAGAGCAAATAAGCGCATTTCGATACATTCAACTATCGTGTTGAACTGGTTGAGTTAGCGCGGAGAGCTTTTGACGGGCAGGATTGTTAATAAATTCGCAACGCGGTTCTCAAGAAGTTGTGACCCATAAGCGCGATGGATCAAGGAGGTAAGCCATGGGTAGCGTGACCCGGAAAAAGATTATGTCAATCATGGCGCTCGGCGCAATGGTTGGCCTCCTCCTTCTGCCTATTCTTATCTCAGCTCCTGTATTGGCTGGCGGTGGAGAGGCGCCAACAGGTGCGCCACCACCGGATGCGGCCCAGGCGGGAGGTGGTGAAGCTGAGAAGAAAGTCGAGAAGGGGCGGGATGTTTACTACAAGACCGAGGGGATCGTTGTTGGTGCCCCGGCTCCTAAAACAACCGACAGTCCGAAGGACTATCCTCGGTACAACTTTGAAAGCCGGGTGCTCCTCTGGTTTGCCAACCAGCAGCATCTGTACTATGGAAGTTTCGTGTTGGCGGTTCCGATTTTTTGCATGATTATTGAGTTCATGGGGGTTGTGTCGAAAGACAGGGCCATGGGCAAGAAATATGATCAGTTGGCCTATGACTTTATCAAGATCAGCTTGACCGCCTATTCTTTGACCGCGATTCTGGGCGGTATCCTGATCTTTACGTTTTTAACGCTCTATCCCGCGTTCTTCGGCTATCTCTCGAGCATTTTCCGTCCGGTGATGCATATCTACGCGCTGATGTTCGTTGCTGAGAGCGGAACCCTCTACATCTATTACTATGGCTGGGACAAGATGAAAGAGGGATTCCTGAAGTGGATTCACTTGAGCATGTCAGTCATTCTGAACGTTATCGGCACGGTGTTGATGTTCCTTGCTAACTCCTGGATCGGGTTCATGATGTCGCCGGCCGGAGTTGATGAGCAAGGACGTTATTTAGGCAACATTTGGCACGTCATCCACACAGCTCTATGGAATCCGCTGAACGTTCATCGCATTCTCGGAAACATGGCGTTCGGGGGAGGCGTGGTGGCGGCTTATGCAGCGTACCGTTTCTTGTCCGCCAAAACTGACGAGGAGCGTGCTCATTACGACTGGATGGGCTACATCGCGATGGCGATCGGCGTGGCGTTTCTGATTCCATTGCCGTTCGCAGGGTATTGGTTGATGAGAGAGGTGTATGCCTATCGTCAGCAAATGGGGATTACTCTTATGGGAGGATTGTTGGCCTGGCTCTTCATCATCCAGGCGACCATGATCGGGATCCTCTTCCTGAGCAGCAACTATTACCTCTGGCAAGCATTGGGCCGGATGCGTGGTGCCGAAAAATACCAGAAGTACATAAAGTACCTGGTGTTCA
>JBBIOW010000074.1:0-13469 GCA_037443165.1 Nitrospiraceae bacterium
GATAGAGCGTCGGACTTCGAATCCGCAGGTCGCCCGTTCGAGTCGGGCCGGGCGCACCAACACAAGAACCGGGGGAGTGCTGTGGCTCGAACCGTCCCGCCGACCATCGTGCGACTCCTTCTGAGCTTTGCGCTCTTCCTGAGCGCGTGTAGCGACCAGTACACCGTCTTCCACAGTCAGACCGGTCTCCCGATCCTACTGATCAAGCGCGCGCATACCTATGGCGGCTGCATTGAGGCCGTGCGGGCGGAAGCCGCCCGCTTGGGAGTGACCTTCCGCTATATTCATGTCAAAGGTTCATGGTATGGCCAAACGCTTCTCTGGCCTTTCGATCCGGGCTATGCCTGCGAAGCGGCGATCGGTCCTGAACGGCCTCCGTCTGGCGCATATGCCGACAGCTTCCCCCTTCCGATGTGATGTCTCATTCCGCCTGAACCACCGATCCGTTGACGACACCTTCTAGGAAAGTCTAGATTTCTCGCGCATCCGAAGGCCTTGAGCTGGAGAGGAGAAGGTCGGTTCGCGCACAGGCTAGCATGGGTCCTTAATGAACGCTTCTCTTGCAAGCGCAAACCCGCCGATCGACACCCTTGAGTTGAAGACTTGACGATGCAGGAGGGCTCCAGTACAGTGATGGGCCGAGCCGCATGACATGAATTGATTGTCGCTTCGGAGGAACTGAGAGTGACCCCGCCCCGACCGTCTGTGCCCTTCGCGGCACAGGCCGTGCCGTTTGATGAATTTCTCGCGACCGGAAAGCTTCCCGAGGGTCTGATCACGAGCGAATACGTGGCGCAGCAGTTCGTCGAGCGGCTGGTGCACTATGTCCTCAGCGTTCCTGCCGGCAGCTACACCATGGCCCAGCTAGGAAAGCTGTTGGAACAATTGGATCCCCGGTATCAGGTCTTCTTTTTCAAGCGTCTGAAGGAGACCAGCCCCGACAGCCTGAAGGATTTCGCTCCCCTCTACTACGGATTTATGAACGAATTCCACTCCTTGCTGTTCACGTAACCGCGCAAAATACCGCTTGTCGCCGCTCCGTTCTCATGTATAATGAGGTATATTTTTGACACGAGGAGAAGTATGAATCCGACGCTTCAACGAGCTGTGACCAGTTTTTACAATCTGGTATATGAGGCGCAGACCTTTGCCACCACCATGGCGAGAATCGACACCGCCGAACAGGAACACTATGCGGGCCGGATTGAAGGCCTGAATTGGGTTCTTGACCGGTGCCAGGAACTCGAGGACATGGACGCCAACCTGACGCCATCGTCCCTGCAACGGGTACTGACCGACGTCAAATCCGACCTGGATCATGAACTGTCGGTGCAGCGCCGCGAGAAAGGCCGGCGGGCGGACGGACGTGAGGAGGCGCTCACCTTCGTGGCAGATTATCTGTCCAGCCTCATTACCGCGACCGAGATCGAATCCGCCAAGAGTTCGGTGTAACCTTCGCCAACGTGCTGCTCGGCTTCCTTCCTGCTGACGCCCGGTTTGTTGGGGGCGTGCGGATGAGGTGTTGCTTCGTGCCAGTCGAAGACTGACCTACATGACTTCGGAGCGGTGAACGATGTCGTGTGCAGCCGCCACCCGGCTGTTCCAAGCCGAGGCACACCGGCAGGTCACCGGCTATGCGTAGTAGGATATGGGTTCAGGATTTCTGGCCAAGAATCCCATGACGCGAGAGTGGATCATCTTCGCGATTTGTCTGGGCCTTGGAGGGCATATTGTGTTAGGTGTAGTGCTTCATGCGCCGGAACTCTGGCCATGGAGCAATGCCGGATTCTATGGTCTGCTCATGGGCCTTGCCGTGTATGTCGTGGTCCAGCTCAGCCGTTCCGTTTGGTGGCTCTATCGCAGCCGCCAGAAAGTCTCGGACAAAAGCCGGCCGCCTTGGCCTGCCCAATAACACGCTTGGCTGGCAAGGTCGCTTCACATATTGACCTTGGTCCAGCGATCCCCATAAGATTCGGCCATGTCGAGTATGCACAACAGACCCGGGACTGGCCGGCCTGCTGTGCCGGCCGGCCAGAGAGGAGCGCCGTACGGAACGAAGGTTGCCACTGGCCCGATCGACCAATACGGGGCCTTTCAAGCTTCGCTGCTGTACTGCCCCCATTGCCGTCAGGCGACTCCTACACGCGAGCGCCTGCTGCTGGTGTTGCCGTCCGGTAACCTCTACGAGTATCTCTGCACCCAGTGCGGCACATCGACCGGGTCGAAAACCGACAACCAGCGTGTCGAGGTAGAACTCTTCCGCCCGTGACCTCCGCTTCGGCCGATCCCAGCACGTGTTGGTCGGTATTTCCTTCGCCATCTACGAATCTCTGGAGTCGCAACACAGTCCTGCTGGGCGCACCCTGATCGACCAAGTCGCAATGGGTACCCGGAGCAACAGGTGCCCTGAAGATCGCCCACTCGTTTACTCTCCTTCACGAAGGGGAAGGATCCAGAGGTGCACCTGATAGCCGGCGACTGAGACCTGATGGCTACGTTGGAAGCAGACAGCCCGTCCTTGGACGCTCGAATCTTTCCAAGAGAGGCTGTGCGGAAGAGCACGGACGGACAAGCGGAACGCAATCCAGGGGAGCGAGATTTGGTCAGGCGATTTGATCGAGCGGAATACCTTCTTCGATCAGCATCACCGGGATATCCTCCCGAATGGGATAGACGATTTTTCGGTCGGCCCGGACCAAGCCGCCGTCCAACTTTTCAGATACCGGCTTCTTGGCCCTATTCTTCAGTTCGCCTCTCTCAACGGCGGCGTTCAGCTTCTCGACCAGGGTTTCGTCGGCCAAGCTGACCTCCTGTTTGGTTTCCGGACAGCAGAGAATGGCCAGCAGATCCGGAGCGATGTTGACTCGTTTGCCCGTCGCCTCTCCCATACCAGCCTCCCTCCGCGTTGAGATTGTCGACATCTCGGCCGAAAACCGAAACGCGAAGGAGAGGATAGTGCAACCCATTCGAAAGATCAAGGCGCCGGTCGGTCTTCCGGAGGTTTCATCCGGTCTGGCGAAATCTGCTACACTGAGGGCGCTCGTTCTGGAGGAGTGTCATGACCGGGCTTCGGAAACTGTGGCGTCACTGGCTGACCGGCTTACTGCTGTTAGTGCCGGCCTGGGCCACGTTCCTGATCCTTTCCACGCTGTTCGCGGCGCTTGACGAGCTGATCGTGGATCTGCTGGGCACCCGCATGGCATCCGGCGTTCCCGGATTGGGTGTGCTGACGTTGTTCGCGCTCATTCTCCTCGGCGGCGTGATCGCGACCCATGTTCTGGGACAGCGGTTGTTTCGTCGCGCCGAAGACTGGTTGGCACGTATCCCGGTCGTGCGTAGCGTGTATCTGACGCTCAAGGGCATGACGGACCTGTTCAACTTCCGATCCCGATTCGGCCGCAGCACCGTGGTGGCCTTTCCGTTTCCGCGCGACGGACTCTGGGCATTGGGGTTCGTGATGGGATCAGCTCCTGCACCGCTGCAAGTCGCTCCGGGGGACGAGCTGGTGATGGTGTTCGTCCCGACGGCGATTCATCCGTTCACCGGATATCTGGCGTTTGTCCCGCGTCACCACGTCCGTCCGATCAATCTACTGCCGGAGGATGCCATGAAGATGGAGTTTTCGGCCGGCTTCTACAAACCGGCTCGGGGCTGGCTTGCCGATCCGAGGGGAAGCGTATGACCGAGCCACTACTCGATCGGCTGATTGTCCGACGCGCCCGGCTGGAAGACGTGGACGTCATCGCGTCGTTCAGCGCGGCCATGGCGCTCGAAACCGAAGGCCGGATCTTGGACCGAGATCGACTGCGGCTCGGCACGCTGGCTGTCTTGCAGGCGCCGGAACGAGGTTTTTTCACGGTGGCGGAAGTGCATCGGGAAGGGACTCCGCCGGTGATCGTCGGCCAGCTCCTGGTGACCTATGAATGGAGCGACTGGCGCAACGCCCAGTTCTGGTGGATTCAAAGCGTCTACGTCGATCCCGCGTGGCGCCAGCAGGGCATCTACCGGCGCATGCACGAGACAATCGTCAGCCAGGCCCGCGCGCAAAGGGATGTGTGCGGCGTACGTCTCTACGTGGAAGAGAGTAATCGCGTGGCGCAGACCGTCTACCAACGGGTCGGTCTCTCGCGCACCGCCTATGCCGTGTTCGAAGAAGATTTTGTGCTGTCGAAGGGGGTCCTAGCGTGACGGAGGTTAGCTACGCCATTCAGCAGAGGAGGTCTATTCCGTGTTCCTGAGACGCGCAGTTCCCAGGGGCATCACTTTTCGAACGATCAGTTTATGGTTCTGCATCTGCCTGCTCTTTGCGAGCGGTTGTGCGTTCAGCAGGGGCAACCTGGGCGACGAGTTCAAGCCGGAGGACGTGGAGAAGATCAAAAAGGGAGCCACGACCCGATCGGAAGTGGTTTCGGTGCTGGGGGCGCCCGACAGGATCGTTCAAGCCAATGGTCACGATATCTTCCAATATTACCGCTACGATCTAAAATCAGGGAGCCTTCTGCTCCTCCTGGTGAACTTTTCGCGGATCAACATCAAGAGCGACGATCTGTATATCCTGTTCAATCGCGACGGGGTCGTCGAAGACGTGGTGTTCGGCAGGCGGACGGATCGGCTGAAATTCCAGTTCTGGCCGTTCGGTGACTGAAGAGGACGAGAGGCAAGCGGCAATGGGCGAACGACGGGCAAGCGCGAAAGCGATCGGCCTTGCTCGTCGGCTTTTGGCCCTTGGCCTCCATCTCTTGCCCCTTGCCGCGTGCTTCGTGTCCTTAGGGCTATCAGGCTGCGGGTTCGCGACCGTCGCTCGACTCTCGATCAATGACCCGATCCGCTCGGAGGACATTGCCTTCATTGTCCCGGGGCAAACCACGCTCGCCGATGTCGTGAAGCATCTCGGGGCTCCCGACGAACTGGTCGGCTTGGACGGAGGCGCGGCCGTTCTGTATCACGTTCGAGACGCCAAGTATTCACGGGTCAACTTCGGTTGGCCGGCCCGGTTTTGGTTGACGGTTTCCCCCGATTTGATCCTCTCCGCAGGCGGCTTTGGGACGGATGTGTTTGAGGTTGTGTTCGACTCCCGGTGGGTTGTCCGCGAACATGCGTTCGCGAAACATACCAGCAATTCCAGCTTCAATCCGTGGCCTTTCTGACCTCTCTCAGGCGCCGGGTGCCTCACATTGCCGCATGAGAGGCGTCCCGCTATAATGCTGTCCGGATGAGCGCCCGCGATTCCGATAACGACCGGACGACCGACGCGCTGTTGCGTTCTCCTTCCTACATTCCTGCCGACCGGGATGTGCAATTCCTGCAACGCGACGAACTGCGTCCCTTGCGGCTGCAGCTCGAACTTCTCAAGCCCGAGCTGGTTCAGCGAGAAGAGGGCATTCGTTCCACGATCGTGGTCTTCGGCAGCGCGCGACTCGTGGAGCCGGCTCAGGCGAAAGAAAATCTGACTCGCGCGGAGGCCGACCTGGTGACGCAGCCGAACGACCCGAACAGGCGACAAGCGGTGGAAGTCGCGCGTCGGCGTCTGGCGCTCGCCCGCTATTACGACGAAGCCCGCGAGTTCGGCAGACTGGTCTCCTCCACCTGCCAGGTCAACGGCTTGTGCGACTTTGTGGTCGTCACCGGCGGGGGCCCGGGCATTATGGAGGCGGCCAACCGCGGCGCAGCCGACGCGGGAGGGAAGTCCGTCGGCTTTAACATCACCCTGCCGCATGAACAACGGCCCAACCCGTATATTACGCCGGCGCTGTGCTTTCAGTTCCGCTACTTCGCGCTACGCAAGATGCACTTCCTGCTTCGCGCGAAGGCCTTGGTGGCTTTTCCCGGCGGGTTCGGCACGCTGGATGAGCTGTTCGAGACCTTGACGTTGCTCCAGACCGGCAAGGTGACCGGCGTCACCGTCGTGCTGGTGGGGCGCGCGTTCTGGGAACGGCTCATCAACTGGTCGATGCTGCTCGAGGAAGGTTTGGTCAGTCCAGAAGACCTCACGCTCTTTCACTACGCCGAGACGGCCCGGGAGGCCTGGGATTTGATCGCCGCCCGCCACCGGATCGACCGGACTGCATGATCATTTCCTTTCACGGCGCCGCACGATCGGTGACGGGCAGCCGGCACCTCATCCACACCCCCGGTTGCCGCGTCCTGTTGGACTGCGGCCTGTTCCAAGGCCGCCGCCAGGAAGCGGACCGACAAAACCGCTTTCTGGGCTTCGATCCGAAGGCGGTGGATGCGGTGCTCCTCTCGCACGCCCACATCGACCATTCCGGAGCCCTGCCCGTATTGACCAAGCACGGGTTTGCCGGCAGGGTGCACGTGACGCCCGCCACCGGCGACCTGACCAGGGTCATGCTGGAGGATTCGGCCCGCATCCAGGAGAGCGACTGCGAGTATGTCAACAGACAGGAAGGGCGCAAGGGGCGGCGGTGTCTCCGACCCTTCTATGATGCCGACGATGTCCGGGCGATTGCGTGGCGTTTCGCGGGTGCGCGCTATGGCGATGTGATCAAGGTCGGCCCGCGAATGAGCGCCTCGTTCCACGATGCCGGCCATATCCTTGGCTCGGCCGCCGTACAACTCATGTACACGGCGCGCGGAAACACGACGACCGTCCTCTTCACCGGCGATCTGGGACGGCCGCGTATGCCGATCCTCCGGGACCCCGCAGTACCGCCGGCCTGCGATGTGCTGATTATCGAATCAACCTATGGGGACCGGCTCCATGAGGAGGCCGGGGACTCGCTGAAAATCAAAGCGGAGCAACTGCTCATCCGGGCCAGGATGAACCGCGGCAAGATCATCGTGCCGGCGTTCGCGGTCGGGCGGACGCAGGAACTGGTGATGCGGATCAAGGAACTGGTCCGCGAGGGACGCATCGATCCTGTGCCCATTTACATTGACTCGCCGCTGGCCTCCAAGGCGACCGAGATTTTCCGCCGGCATCCGGAGTGTTACGACGAGGAGACCCTCCGCACGTTCGCCGCGGAGGGTGACCCCTTCGCCGCCCGCTACATCCGCTACGTGTCGTCGGTTGACGAGAGCAAGCGGCTGAATGCGATGAAGGGGCCCTGTGTCATCATCGCGGCGTCGGGCATGTGTGAGGGCGGGCGGGTGCTGCATCATCTCAAGCACGCCGTCCAGGACGAAGCCAACATCATCGCGATCGTCGGCTTTCAGGCCGAGCACACGTTGGGGCGCAAACTGGTCGAAGGCTGGGACGTGGTGCCGATCTTCGGCGTGCCGACGCCGCGCCGCGCGCAAGTGGTCCGCTTCAACGGCCTGTCGGCCCATGCGGACCGCCATGATCTGTTGGCCTATGTCCGGTCGATCAAGCCGGCGCCGGCCAAGGTGTTTGTCGTGCACGGCGAAGAAAAACAAGCGCTCTCACTGGCCGCGGCCATCAAGGCCGAGCATCCGCGCATGGACGTGATTGTGCCGGAACGCGGATCGTCGCACGAACTGTGACCACGAGGAAGCTCCGGTGAGTCCTCGCTCCACCACCTGGATCATCGAGACGGGGCAGGGCTGGAAGCTCTACGTCGCCGTCGGGGGATTCGGCGCCTCCTTAGGATTATTCACCCTAGGCCTGTTTTCGCTCGCCGACAAAGGCGGTCAGTTTCTGGCCCTGGTCGCCTGTAGCCTCTTCCTGGGCGTGGCCACGTTCGTCTGGCTGACGGCAGCGCTTCGCTGCCCGCATTGCCTCGCCAAGCTCGTGTTGACCATGGCTGCGACCCGTCCGCACAGTTCCTGGGTCATCGATCTCGCCGCGCTGGAACGGTGTCCGCAGTGTCGGGCCAGTTTGACGGATGAAAAGGACCGTCGTGGCTGACCGACCGACGGGAAGATTGTGATGCGTCACCGCTGTATGGTGTTCGCCCGCATGGCGACGGTGATCGTCGCTGCGATACTGGCGTCCTGTTCGCTCTCCGGGACAGGTCGGACCGCCGAGCCTCCCGGAAGCGGCGCGGAGGAACCCCGCGCGCGGGCGAGAGATCTGAAGATCGTGATCGGCCGCTACCCGCCCGGGCCACTCAACGCGATCACCGACGTAGCCGGCGTGAAAGTTGGGCATGTGACTCTGATCAAAGGGGAGGGCCCGCTCAAGCCGGGCGAAGGTCCTGTGCGGACCGGCGTCACGGTCGTCATCCCGCGCGACGATGTCTGGCGGAACAAGGCGCCGGCCGGAGCCTTTGTCCTCAACGGTACGGGCGAGATGACGGGGTTGGCCTGGGTGGCGGAATCCGGTTTTCTCGAATATCCGATCGCGCTGACCAATACGCTGAACGTGCCGCGCGTGGCCAACGGGGTCATTAGTTGGATGATCAAGCGGTACCCCGATATCGGCATCACCGATGACACCCTGACCCCGGTCGTCGCCGAATGCGATGACGGCCGTCTCAACGACATTCAGGGGCGGCACGTGTCCGAGCAGGATGTGATCGAAGCGTTGGACCACGCCTCCGCCGGTCCGGTCGCGGAGGGCACGGTCGGAGCCGGCACCGGCATGGTGTCGTATGGGTTCAAGGGAGGGATCGGCACATCCTCGAGACGGTTGCCGGATGAGGAGGGAGGTTACACGGTCGGCGTGCTGGTCAATGCCAACCACGGGCGGCGCCCGGAGTTGATCATCGCTGGTGTCCCCGTGGGCCGGTTATACGATCGAGGCGAGCCGTTCGGCGGGAAGGCGAGTGCGCTGGAGGGGCCGGATGCCGACGGGCACGAAGGACAGCCGGGCGGCGGCGAGGGCTCGATCATCGTGATCATCGCGACCGATGCGCCGCTGGACAGCCGCCAACTCTCCCGGCTCGCCAAACGGGCCGCGTTGGGGCTGGCCAGAACCGGCTCCACGGCGCGGCACGGCAGCGGCGACTTCATGCTCGCTTTCTCGACCGCGAATATCATCCCGCACTATCCGAAAGAGCGTACGTTCTCCATGACGCATCTGGCGGACACCCATCTGAACCCATTGCTGACGGCCACGGTGGAGGCCACGGAGGAGGCCATCGTGAACGCGCTGACGACGGCGCGGACCGTCGTCGGGCGGGACAATCACCGAGTGGAGGCCATTTCTTTGGCGCGGCTGCGGAAGCTATTGTCGCTTCCCCGGTGAGGCGCGCCTCCCCTCAATCGGGTCGCTTGCATTTTGAGGAGCGGCATCGCTATGCTGCTTCCGCGGCGCCGGCAAACGGGTGAACTCGGATGGGCGACTATCAGATCGGCGGAGGGCTCAGGCTGTTGACGGCCTTGGAGAAAACGGAGGGCTTCGCCGAATTCCTCAAGACCAGGATGATCCGCGCCCTGGAAACGGAAGATCCGACCGAGCTCCACTATCTACTGGCGCAACTCGACGACTATTATTCCTACATGTGGCGGTACTACAAGAAGCTCATGAAAGAGCGGGGAGACCGCGTCAATCCCGACGTCTAACCCGACGCCTCGGCCGCGCGAGGCCGGCATCGCCGTCATGACCTCAGCCACGACTTCGACGCTCCGGTTCGCCTCCGCCCTGTCCCGCGTGACCGACCCCGCCGCCGCCGGCCGGGCCGTCGCACAGGCAGTGCGCCAACAACTCGGCGACGACCCGATCGATCTGGCGTTGCTCTTTTTCTCCCATCACTATTCGGTGCGGGCCGAGTCGCTGTGCGCGGCGGTGCGCAAAGAAGCGGGTCCGCGTGTGTTGCTCGGATGCTCGGGGGAGGGAGTGATCGCGGGCGTGGAGGAAATTGAAACCGGCCCGGCGGTGACGCTGTGGGCCGCCCGCCTCCCAGGCGTCCGCGTGAATCCCCTGCGGCTGTCCTTCTCCCGGGAACTCGACCGCTTCTCGGTCGGTGGACGACCGGATGCTCAGCCGATCGGCGCCCGCCCGGTGTTCGTGCTCCTAGCCGATCCCTTCTCGATTCCGATGAAAGAGGTGTTGGCGATGCTGGAGGAGCGGTATCCGGGGGCGATCGCGATCGGCGGCCTAGCGGGGGGCGGACACGACCTCGGAGAGAATCGGATGGTCCTCGAGGACGATGTTTATGACGGCGGGCTTGTGGGCGTCGCTCTCTCCGGACCCGTGTCCATCGGGACGGTGATTTCGCAGGGATGCCGTCCGATCGGCGACCGGTACGTGGTCACCAAGGCGGAACACAACGTCATCCACGAACTGGGCGGTGCTCCCGCGCTGGATCGCTTGCAAGCGCTGTTCGAGTCGATCTCCGGTGAGGAGCGCCGGATCGCGCAACAGGCGCTGCACCTGGGTATCGTGATCGACGAACACAAAAATCGCTTCGAGCGCGGGGACTTTCTCGTTCGGAATCTCATCGGTGCGGATCAGAGCACGGGAGCCGTCGCCGTCGGCGATGTCGTTCAGGAGGGGCAAACCGTTCAGTTCCATCTGCGGGACGCCAAGTCGGCGCATGAAGACCTCAACCTCTTGCTGGCCGCCTATCGGACGCAGTGTCGGAAAGCCCCGCTGGGGGCGCTGCTCTTCAGTTGCTGCGGGCGGGGAGAAGGGCTGTTCGGCCGGCCGCACCACGATGTCTCGGTGTTGCGCGAACGGCTGGGGGACATCCCGATCGCCGGGTTCTTCGCTCAGGGAGAGATCGGACCGGTCGGCGGCAGCAACTTCCTGCACGGCTACACGGCCAGCGTCGCGCTGTTTTCCGAGCCTGATTCGTGACTATGCTGCGCTCCTCCCTGCCCCCGCCTCTCGTTCCGCCCACAGGGAGAAAAACCATGCGTGTGTTCGGCTCTCTGCTCATCCTGTTGCTGACGCTTGTCCCGATGCCGGTCGCCGGAGCCGGCGAGGTCGGGGAAGAAATCACCACGGAATCCGGCCTGAAGTACGTGGATCTGGTCGTCGGCACCGGCCGCCCAGCGGAACTCGGCGACACCGCGACGGTGCATTACACCGGCTGGTTGGAAAGCGGGAAACAATTCGACAGCTCGCGCGACCGCAACGAGCCCTTTTCGTTCCGCGTCGGCGCGGGGCGTGTGATCAAGGGCTGGGATGAAGGCGTGCTGGGCATGAGGGTGGGCGGCAAGCGCAAACTGATCATCCCTCCGGACCTGGGCTACGGCGCACGCGGGGCCGGCAGCGTCATCCCGCCCAACGCGACCCTGACGTTCGAGGTGGAACTGTTGGGACTGCGCTAGCCGGCGTCGACGATGTTGCAGGTTCCTCCGTCAGATGGCGGGCACGGATCGAAGCATGAATCGCACTCCGCTCTATGAAGCGCATCGGGCCGGCGGCGGCAAGCTCGTGGAGTTCGCCGGCTGGGAAATGCCGATCCAGTACTCCGGTGTGGTGGACGAATACCGCTCCGTCCGCAGCAGGGCTGGCTTATTCGACGTCAGTCATATGGGGCGGCTCCAGGTCTCGGGGGCCGGCGCTGTGGACTTTCTTCAGCGGATGACCACGAACGACCTCGCCCGGTTGCCGGTCGGGCAGTCTCATTATTCGATGATCTGCAATCCGGACGGCGGGATCAAAGACGACGTGTTCGTGTACCGGTTGAAAGATGACGAGTGCCTGCTCTGCGTGAACGCGTCCAATCGGGAAAAGATCGCGGACTGGTTGCGCGATCACCTGGCGGCCGCCCCGCGCTGTACGGTACGGGACCGATCCGGCGAGCTGGCGCAATTGGCACTCCAAGGGCCTGCCTCCAGGACCATTCTGGAAAAGCTGGGAGTGGCCGGCGTGACAACGCTCAGACCGCGCCAGTGCCTGAACACCGTGTTGAGCGGGGTGTCCTGCCTGATCACCAGAACCGGCTACACCGGAGAGCTGGGGTACGAGTTGTATGTGCCTGCTCATGCCGCCGCCCGGGTCTGGAACGAACTGTTGGAGACAGGGCGTCCCGAAGGTCTGAAGCCCGCGGGCCTGGGAGCGCGCGATCTGCTGCGGTTGGAGATGGCCTATCTGCTTTACGGCAACGATATCGGCGAAGAGACGACGCCGATCGAGGCCGGCGTGCAGTGGGCAGTGAGTTTTGAGAAGGGCGACTTCGTGGGACGGGGAAGACTGGCGAAGCAACATGCCGAGGGACCGACGCGCCGGCTTGTGGCCTTCGAGCTGTTGGAAAAGGCGGTGCCGAGGCATGGATACAAGATTCTCGGCCGGTCCGGAGGCGCTCCGATCGGCGAGGTCACCAGCGGCAATTTTTCTCCCCTGCTCAAGAAGGGCATCGGACTGGGCTACGTGCCGCCGACATACGCGACTCCCGGCTCGACGTTCCTGATCGACATCCGGGGCAAAGCCGTGCTCGCTGTGGTCGTCCGGCCGCCGTTCTACAAGCGCAAGGCGTAGCCTTGTGCGGGCACGAGGCTATGGACAAAGCGGGAGAGGCAATAGGCGACGGGCGGAACGTGACAACTATTTTCAGGGGACGGGTACTCACGCTCAATCTGGAAACGGTGGTGCTTCCCAACGGCGCGTCGGTCGAGTTGGAGCTGATCCGCCATCCCGGCGCCGCCGCGGTCGTCCCGCTGAAAGAAGACGGGACGGTGGTGCTCGTCCGCCAGTTCCGGCATGCGACCGGGGGATTCATTTACGAGATTCCCGCTGGTAAGCTGCGTCCAGGCGAGGACCCGCGCGACTGCGCCGCGCGCGAGTTGGAAGAAGAGATCGGCTATTGCGCTTCGTCGCTTGAACTGTTGTCGAGCATCTGGACCGCACCGGGCTTCGCGGATGAAGTCATCCACATCTACAAAGCCACGGGACTCATCCGCGGCAGACAGCAACTGGACCGCGACGAAGTGCTGGAGGTGGTGGAGATGCCGCTCGAGCAGGCGATCGCGAAGATTCGGGATGGAACGATCCGGGACGGGAAAACGATCGTCGGGCTGCAGGCGGTGTTTCTCGACTTGGCAGGAATGTGAGCCAGTCGCTCGAGGGTCTTCCGCAGCACGAAGAGCCCCTCGAGCGAACCAGCCTTACCTCACACGTTCGATTACTTGCCCTTCTTCTCGTCCTTCTTCTCGCCCTTTTTCATGTCGTCGGCGTAGATCTGCTCAATGAGCTTGCCGCCTTTCTTCTTCTCTTCCTTCTTTTCTTCGCCCGCAAACGACGGAGCCGTAAAAGCCACCAGCATCGCGACCGCCAGGAAACCCATCAGGAAGCGCTTCATTCGACCTCACCTCCTTTCGGTCTCTGAACTCTGCCTTCCGGAAGGCGCTCCTGGCGTGAGCAAGGCCGGTGCCATACGGTAGCCGGTAAGGAAATCCTTGGAGCTCAATGAGTTCGACAAGCGGCGCCCAGATAATCGAAGGAACGACTGCTTCCGACTGTGGCGAAATGGTGTGGAGAAGACGAAATTGCCTCACGCCCTCTTCGTCAGACGAAAGGTTGCTGAAAGCAGGCAGGCTTCTACGACGTGCAAAAAAGGAGGACAGGCCGGTTTTCATCTCTTGCCTTGCGGGCGTTCGGGCTTGAGACTGGTATCATCCGCGCAAGGAGAAGCGAGAAAAGCGACCTGTCCTCTTCC
>JBBIOW010000075.1:0-13425 GCA_037443165.1 Nitrospiraceae bacterium
GGAAGATCTCGGCATCAAGCTCGAGAACGTCAAGGTAGCCGATCTCGGACGCGCCAAGCGTGTGACGGTGGATAAGGACAACACCACGATCATCGAAGGCAACGGCGATAAGAAGAAGATCGAGGGGCGGTGCAAGCAGATCAAGGCTCAAATTGAAGAAACGACTTCGGACTATGATCGCGAAAAACTCCAGGAGCGGCTGGCCAAGTTGGTCGGCGGCGTGGCCGTCATCCGCGTCGGGGCTGCGACAGAAACCGAGATGAAGGAAAAGAAAGCGCGGGTGGAGGACGCCTTGCACGCGACCAAGGCAGCGGTAGAGGAGGGGATCGTGCCGGGCGGCGGGGTCGCGCTCGTGCGGTGCCTCCCGGCGCTGGACAATCTCAAGCTCGATGGCGATCAACAGGTCGGCGTCAACATTGTCAGGCGGGCGCTCGAAGAGCCACTCAGGCAGATCGCGCTCAATGCCGGTCACGACGGCTCGGTCGTGCTGGAGCGAATCCGGAACGAGAAACTCTCCTTCGGCTTCGACGCCGCCAAGGAGGAGTTCTGCGACCTGTTCGAGGCCGGAATCATCGATCCGACCAAAGTCACGCGAAGCGCGTTACAGAATGCGGCGAGCGTGGCGGGTCTCATGCTGACCACCGAGGTCATGGTGACGGAGATTCCGGAAAAGAAGGAATCGAAGGCGATGCCGGCGCCGGAGGAAGATCTGGACTGAGGGTTCGGCTCCGAGGACGGATCGGCAGGGTGAAGGGGACGACCGGATGCAATCCGGTCGTCCCCTCTTTACTATCGAGACTCACCGTAGGCTATTTCGCCTTCTCTTCCTGCATCACCAGTTCCCACACGCAGGCTTCCAAGTCGTATCGCAGAACGTAGCGATACCCGTCCTCCGCGCGCAGCCGGAAGCAACTGTGCGTTTCCGTGTACCAGCGTTCCAGGACCTCGCGTACTTCCCGACGAACCCCCTGGTGCGTGAATGCGCGCGGCGTTTCCTCGCCTTTGTAGCCGGCGTAGGCTTCCACAACGACGGCGCTCTGCGCCTTGTCCTTATTGGAACGCTTCATGGTGGCGTGACAACTGTATCGGCTCGATCGGAGGGCTGTCAACGGACGCCCGGTTGCGCCCAGAAAAGCCTTGAGCGCCGACGTTCCATCGACTAAGATGGCGCCACCGGTCGCCGTGCGGCTCGTTCAACTCGGGGACAGAGAAGGCACGCACGAAGGTAACATCGTGACACGCCAGGAACCTTAGAGAAGGCGCGTCGCTCCGCAAGCGAGGGAAGGAGGTTGCCATGCCAATCTATGTGAGCCTCGTGAAGTTTACCGAGCATGGGATTGCCACGATGAAAGAGCAGGGAATCGCCCGATCCGACACAGTGCAGAAAAACATTGAATCGCTGGGCGGCAAGCTGCTCCATGCTTACTATTGTCTGGGAGAATACGATGTCGTGGCCATTCTCGATTTTCCGAACAACCGCGCGGCCATGAAGGCGGCCGTACTCAATTCATCCTTGGGCCATATCAAAATTACAACCATGCCGGCGGTCTCCCGTGACGAATGGCGCGAGTTGCTGGGAGAGGTCTGGGGAGGCAAGGCCAAGTAAATGAAGACCCCTGGAAAAAACCGCATCCGGGCGCGCCGCCGCCCGGCCCCAGTGTCCCTATCCGCACAACAGCCGGCGACTGGTGGTACCAGAATCGAACGGGACACGATGGGCGAACTTGCGGTACCAGCCCATGCGTACTACGGCGTACAGACGGCGAGAGCCATCGAGAATTTCCCGATCAGCGGGCTCCGATTTCCGCGTGCCTTTATCCGGGCCATGGGGCTGATCAAGCGCGCAGCCGCGACAGTGAACGCCTCGCTGGGGTTGCTCGACCAGAAGTTGGCGGATGCGATCAAACAGGCCGCCACGGAAGTGATCGACGGCAAACTCGATGCAGAATTTCCCGTCGATATCTTCCAGACCGGGTCGGGGACGTCTACCAACATGAACGCGAACGAAGTCATCTCCAACCGGGCCGCCGAATTGTTGGGCGGCGCGAGAGGCAGCAAGCTGGTGCACCCCAACGATCACGTGAATCTGGTCCAATCCAGCAACGACGTCATACCCACAGCCATCCACATCGCCGCGTCCGAGATGATCGCGCGACGACTCATCCCGGCTCTCGCGCGACTCCACAAGGCCCTCGATCGCAAAGCGCGCGAATTCGACGGGGTCGTGAAGATCGGACGTACCCATTTACAGGATGCCACGCCCGTCCGGCTGGGGCAGGAGTTCAGTGGGTACGCGCGGCAGATCGAATTGGGTATCGCGCGGATGCGGCGCGCTCAGGAAGTGCTGAGCGAAGTCGCTCTCGGAGGCACGGCCGTCGGCACAGGTCTGAACACCCATCCGGAGTTCGCGTCGCGCGTGCTGGCGCTGATCTCTCAGGAGACCGGATGTTCCTTCAAAGAAGCCGCCAACCACTTCGAGGCGCAATCCGCGCAGGACTCGCTGGTCGAGGCCAGCGGTGAATTGCGGACCTTGGCCGTCAGCCTGATGAAAATCGCCAACGACATTCGCTGGCTCGGTTCCGGCCCGCGCTGCGGCCTCGGCGAAATCATCCTGCCGGAGACGCAGCCTGGTTCCTCGATCATGCCGGCTACGGTCAATCCGCTGATTGCCGAGTCGGTGACGATGGTGTGCGCGCAGGTCATCGGTAACGACGTCACGGTGACCATCGGCGGTCAGGCCGGCAACTTTGAACTGATCGTGATGTTGCCGGTCATGGCCTACAATCTCCTTCAATCCATCGAGCTCCTGTCAACCGCTTCGGAAAATTTCGCCGCGAAATGCGTCGAGGGCATCACGGCCGACGAGCAGCGATGCCGCGATTCCATCGAGCAGAGCCTCGCCATGTGCACGGCGTTGGTGCCGGAAATCGGCTATGAGGCGGCGGCAGCGATTGCGAAGGAAGCCTATCGCACGGGAAAGACCGTTCGCGAGGTGGCAAGGGAGCGGAAGATCCTCCCGGAGGGGCGCCTGAACGAACTTCTGGATCCTCGGCGGATGACGGAACCAGGAGGTCCGGTGGGCAGTGCGGGCGGTTGAGATGAAGGACGGCAAACTCGCCGTTCGAGAATCCGTAAAAACCGTGGCTCGCCACCGGCATGCAGCGCGCGATGCCAGGCCGCAACGAGCGTCGCGTCTTTGACAGTGCGAGACGCACTATGTTAGAGTCCGCGAAAATTTTTCGGTTCCTCTCCGTTCATCTGCCTGTGGCATGTGGGCGATCGTTTTAATCTCTTAAGGACGGGCTCATGACTGTCGGAAGCACGAAGTGTGGCGCTCACGTGATCATCGTCGTCGGAGCCGGCCCGGCCGGGATGTCGGTGACCAACATCCTCTCCAAAGACGGTCATGAAGTGATCGTCTTGAACCGGGACATTAAATTCGGCGGCTTGGCCGAATACGGCATTTTTCCGAGTAAGCTGAAACTCCGAGGAGGTCTCAAGAAAACCTACTGGGAGATCCTGGAGCGTCCGAACGTCCACTATTTCGGGAACGTGTCCGTGGGAAACGGCAAGGATCTCACGATCGAAGATCTTCGTGGTCTGGGCGCGAGCGCGATCGTCTTTGCCACCGGCGCACAAGGCACGAAGACGATCGGCGTGGAGGGAGACACGGCTTTCGGCGTCTATCATGCAAAGGACGTCGTGTACCATTTCAATCGGCTGCCGGGGTTCGGCGAGCGCCCGTTCGACATGGGCCGTCGGGTCGCGGTGATCGGCGTGGGCGACGTGATGGTGGACATCGCGCATTGGCTCATCCGGTATAAAAAGGTGGACGAAGTCACCGCGATCGCCCGTCGCGGTCCCGCCGAGCGCAAGTACAACCCTAAGGAAATCCGGGCGGTGTGCGCCAATATCGATCAGGAGGCCCTTGCCAAAGAGTTCGCGCGCATCAGGTCACGGCTCGAAGCGGTCGGGCAGAACCCGGACGAAATTCTGAACGGCATGCTCGGGGAGTTTACGAAGTGCGAACCGAAGGTGAGTCCGACGAAGATGGGGTTTCGATTCCTGGCTTCACCGCGCCGCGTGCTGACCGATTCGAACAATCGCGTTCGCGCCCTCGAGATCGAGGAGACGAGACTGGAACCGAAAGGCAACGACACGGCCGCCGTAGGCATGAAACAATACTACGAGTTTCCTTGCGACAGCGTCGTCTTCGCGGTCGGCGACAAGGTGGACGAAACGGTCGGCCTTCCTTATAAGAACGGCGTATTCGTGACCAATCCCGTCAAGACCGGCAATGATCCGGACGACGCCTTATTTCAAGCTTACGACGAGGCTTCGGGGAAGATCGTCGACGGGGTGTTCCTGACGGGCTGGGCCCGCAAAGCGAGCGAGGGATTGGTGGGCATCGCGAAGCGGGACGGGGAATGGTGCGCCGAAGTCGTGACCCGTTATCTCAGTACAAAGAAGCCCCTTACCTGCGCGGCGGTCGGCGACGTGTTCGCACGGCTGCAGGCCATCCTGCGGCAACGCAACGCGACGGTCGTCGATCTGGAGGGGCTGCGCATCCTGGAGGCCGCGGAAAAAGAGACGCCGCGCACCCCCGAATCCATCGGGGAGTTCAAGTTCGCGACCAATCAGGAAATGCTGGCGCTGATCGAGCGCGGCCGGGAGAAAGCCGCGGCGCCAACCCCACGTTAGCCGTCACCCCATTTCAGCTTCCGCCGCAGCACCTCGTAGTATGTGCGATCTGGGAACCTGATCAGTTGCGTCCGATGCTCGGAAGCCTTGATCACGACGGTGTCTCCCTGCGTCATCGCCACACCGACCTGCCCGTCGAAGGTCACCATCGCTCCTTCGTCTTTGCTCGTGAGCGTCACTTCGATGGTCACCTCACTGGGGACCAGGAGGGGTCGATGGGTCAGCGTATGGGGACAAATCGGCGTGAGAATCAACGATTGCACCCCCGGCGTCATGATCGGCCCTCCTGCGGAGAGCGAATACGCGGTGGAGCCCGTAGGGGTGGACACGATCAGGCCGTCGCCCCGCAAATTCGTCACGAACTGTCCTTCGATCGCGATCCGGGTCTCGATCATGCGGGCCAGCGTCCCTTTGCTGACCACCACGTCGTTGAGCACCGTTGCATGCGCCACGTGCTCGCCATGGCGGTGCATACGGGCGCGCAGCATCAGCCGCTCGTCCAGCACGAAGTCGTTGGCGAACACGCGCTCCAGCGAAGGATAGAGCTGATCCAGACTGGCTTCGGTCAGAAATCCCAGCCCGCCCATATTGACGCCCAAGATGGGAACCGATCGTTCTTCGACCAACCGCGCCGCGCTCAACATCGTGCCGTCTCCGCCCAAGACCAACACCATGTCGGCCAGGGAGGCGATATGCGTCTTCTGGTGGGACGCGCGTTCGTCAATCAGCGCCGCCGTCGCCTTATCGAGGATGACTTCCTTGTGACGCTCGCGTAGCCAGGCGACGAGGTCCTTGAGAATATGCTTGACGTCCGGGAACTTGGGTTTGGTAAGAATTCCGATGGCCTTCACGGGTTTTTCTGGCGTGATGCGATGCGGCACAATCCGGTTTGAAGTGTGCGCGATTCTAGCGATTGCCTTCTTTTCATGTCAAATGAACACGGGCACGGAGCGAAGTCTTCACGTTTCGCCGCAACTGCGCTTTCCGGGCTCATAGGAAACGGTCGTCGTCTTGACACTGTAGAATCGTGAAGTTAGAATAAGGCCAGATTTTTCGATGGGTTCTCTCGCGGGGGGCCCTCTCCAATCCGCAGCACAGCAAAGGAGGCAGGATGTTCGAACGATTTACGGACAAAGGCCGAAAAATCATCATCCTGGCAAGAGAAGAAGCCGAGCGGCACCAGAACGATTATCTGGGCACTGAGCACCTTGTCTTGGCCATTCTCCGTGAATCGGATGGAATCGCCTTGATGATTCTTAAGAAGATGGGCCTGTCCTCCGAACAGATCCGGCTGGAAATCGAGCGCAATCTGCCCGGCGGCGGCACCACCATGACCTTCGGAGAAATCCCGTTCAGCCCACGGGTCAAAAAAGTCATCGAATATGGAGTCGAGGAAGCGAGATTGCTGGGCCACAACCATATTGGAAGCGAGCATCTTCTCTTGGGGCTTCTGCGGGAGGAAGAAGGCATCGGCGGAAAGATTCTCCGCAGCCTCGGCGCCAACCTTCTCACGGCTCGCCAACTCACGGTCACTTTTTTAAGAAAATCCGCGCCGCGCGAGCGGGACCGGAAGAGCAATACGCCGGCTCTCGACGAGTTCGGCAGAGATTTGACCCAATTGGCTCAGGAAGGACAACTAGATCCCGTCATCGGTCGGACCGATGAGATCGAGCGCGTCCTCCAGATTCTCAGCCGCCGCACGAAGAACAACCCGGTGCTGATCGGCGAATCCGGAGTCGGCAAGACGGCCATCGTCGAGGGACTCGCTCAACGGATCGTGCAATCCGAAGTCCCCGACAATCTGCTTTCACGCCGGGTGATCGCCCTCGACCTCGGTTCTTTGGTCGCCGGCACCAAATACCGCGGGCAATTCGAAGAACGGCTGAAGGTCGTGATGAAGGAAATCGTCCAGGCCGGCAACATCATCATTTTCATCGACGAACTTCACACCTTGGTCGGGGCGGGCGCGGCGGAAGGTTCGATCGATGCGTCGAATATGTTGAAACCAGCCTTGTCCCGGGGCGAGATTCAGTGCATCGGCGCCACGACGCTCGACGAGTATCGGAAGCATATCGAAAAGGACGGTGCGCTGAAACGACGTTTTCAACCTATCTACGTCCAACCGCCGAGCATCGACGAAACAGTCAGGATCATCCAGGGCCTCCGCGACCGCTACGAAGAACATCACGGCGTCGAAATCACCGAAGAAGCCATCGTTGAAGCCGTGAAGTTGTCGGACCGCTACATCACGGATCGGTTCCTGCCCGACAAAGCGATCGATCTCATCGACGAAACGGGCTCGCGGGCCAAGCTGCAGAGCTACGCGCTCCCGACTGAACTGAAAGCCTTGGAGCAGGAGCTTAAAAAGGTCTCGCGCGACAAGGAGCTCGCGATTTCGATGCAGAATTTCGAGGAGGCTGTGCGTCATCGCGAGGAGGAGGAACGCCTGCGTAAGCTGCTGGACGAATCCAAGCGCGAGTGGAAGAAAAACCAGGAGAAGCATAAGCCGGTCATTACCAAAGAAGACGTGGCCTACGTCGTCTCGAAGATGACCGGCATTCCGTTGTTCAAGCTCGAAGAGGAAGAGTCAAACAAGCTCTTGCGGATGGAAGAGTTCCTCCACAAGCGGATCGTCGGCCAAAACGAGGCTATCTCCGCAGTCTGTCGGGCCATCCGTCGTTCACGCGCCGGCTTGAAAGAAGCCAAGAAGCCCATCGGCTCTTTTATCTTCCTCGGACCGACCGGTGTCGGCAAAACGGAACTCGCCAGAACACTGGCCGAGTTTCTCTTCAACACCGAGGACGCGCTGATCCGCATCGACATGTCCGAGTATCAGGAAAAGTTCACCAGTTCGCGGCTGTTCGGCGCACCGCCCGGCTACGTCGGGTACGAGGAGGGCGGACAATTGACCGAAAAGGTCCGCCGTCGGCCCTATTCCATCGTGCTGTTCGATGAAATCGAAAAGGCGCATCCCGATGTCTTCAACGTCCTCTTGCAGGTTTTGGACGACGGAGTGCTCACGGACAGCCTGGGGCGGAAGGTCGACTTCAAGAACACCGTGGTGATCATGACGTCGAACCTCGGCACCAAGCTGATTCAAAAAGGTGTCTCGCTAGGGTTCCACAGCGCCGAACAGAGCGAACGGGAACGCCGGATGAAGGACGAGGTCCTGGGCGAACTGCGGCGCGCCTTCAGCCCAGAGTTTCTGAACCGTATCGACGAGATCGTCGTGTTCCATCCGCTGGAGAAGGAGCACCTCTATAGTATTTTGGACATTCTGCTTAGAGAGCTGAACGTGCGCCTGCTGGAACGGGGCGTCGAAATCGAAATCGACGATGAAGTGAAACATTGGCTGATCAAGGAAGGCTACGAGCCCCTCTATGGCGCCCGTCCCATGCGGCGCACGATTCAACGGACCATCGGCGATCCTCTGTCCGAGGAGATCATCAAGGGGCGATTCAAGGATTGCCGCAAGATCAAGGTGGTGCTCCGGGATGGCGCTCCCGCGTTCATCGAACAGGAAGCGATGGCGGGAGTCTAACCCGGCCGGGAAAGAGCGTACGGATTTTGCCATCCGACTCGGTTACCACGGTAACGATCCCTGTCCAGGCGAGCAGCGCGCGGGGGTCATTCTGGTTCTCCCGCCGTTCAACCCGATTTCATCACGAACACTCCGCAGTCGTCCCCGGCCGCTTCTGATACAATGAGCTATTTTTCGGCTAGATCTTCATCGCGCTCACAGTATGGACCGATCCTTGGCGTCGAAACCTCTTGCGACGAAACCGCCGCCGCCGTTGTGGGTCCCGACAGGACCGTATTGGCCAATATCGTTTGCTCCCAGCATGACCTGCACGACCGCTACGGAGGCGTCGTTCCCGAGCTGGCTTCGCGGCGACATATCGAAAGAATCGAAGTGACGGTGAACGAAGCGCTTCGCGCCGCGCAGCTCCGCTGGTCTGACCTGAAAGCCGTCGCAGTCACCCACGGTCCGGGATTGGCGGGCGCTCTGCTGGTCGGCGTCAGTTACGCCAAGGCCACCGCGTACGCGTTGAAGCTTCCGGTGGTCGGAGTCAGTCATCTCGAAGCTCATATCACATCGGCCTGGATCGAGGAACCTGACTTTCCTGTCCCCTGTGTCGTTCTGGTTGTCTCCGGTGGACATACGCACCTGTATCTTGCCAGTCCGGACGGATTCTATCGGTTGTTGGGACAGACACTGGACGATGCGGCCGGCGAGGCATTCGACAAAGCGGCCCACATGCTCGGACTCGGGTATCCAGGTGGGCCGGCCATTGACCGGCTTGCGAGGATGGGCGATCCTGATGCGATCCGGTTTCCGCGCCCCCATCTCAAAAAGGGGAACCTTGACTTCAGCTTCAGCGGGCTCAAGACAGCGCTGCTGTATCGTCTGAGAGATCAGAGCGAAGCTAGCATCGAGCCGCGGAGAGCGGATCTTGCGGCGAGTTTTCAGGAGGCGATCGTGGATGTGTTGGTCGCCAAAGCGTTTGAAGCTGTGCGTCGGCATCGGGTAAAGGCTTTGGCTGTGGTCGGTGGTGTTTCAGCCAACTCCCGGCTTCGTGCTCTCTTGGCCGCTCAGGCCGCTGAGGCCGGGATCCGCCTGGGCCTGCCGTCGCTGGCATATTGCACAGACAACGCCGCAATGGTCGCCGTGGCCGGGCTGCACGCGTTGGAACAAGGTAGGCGATCGACCTGGGAACTCGAGACCGATGCCGAACTGCCCCTGGCAACGATCGCAGCCGATTCATCACCCGATACCCAGCGCCCATAGGTGGCGATCGAGATCAACTGGAGGTTTTCCATTCCCACCGTTCTCGGACATGTCACGGGGCTCAAACCCAATCAGTTGACCAGGCTCGAGCATCTCTACCGGCGCCGGGTTCCGAGCGACAAGATCATTACCCCCGAACTGGCGCGACACTGTACTCAATTGGCGCAGGAAATCCGGCGGCCCATCGGGCTGCTGATCACACGGCGCGGCACGGTCGAGCAAGTGCTTGTCGGCGACGGGTGTACGCCCTCACTCCGCGATCTCGCCAAATTCAGGACAGGGCCGCGCTCGCTGCGTGGAATTCGGTTGGTCCGCGCGCAATTGGACAATGCGCCGCTCAGCCAATCGGATCTGACGCAACTGGCGTTGCTGCGGCTGGATTTGATCGCTGCCGTGGGCGCGGGAAAGGATGGGGGGGTCGCTGATGTTCACGTGGCCCATCTGTTGCCGCCTAACCCTCGCGGGCGGGTCCATGAAGTGCTCGCGCCGACACCGTTGCACAGCTTGCAGTTGGAATGCGACAAATTCGTGGCCGCGCTGGAAGCGGAACTGATGCGCACGTCGTCTGGCCATGCGGTCGCCGATCCCGAGGAATCCGCGATCCTGGTCAGCGCCTCGCCGAGAAACCGGAGCGACCAAGAAGACCGGCTGGAGGAGCTGTCGGAACTGGCCGCCTCGGCCGGCGTGCGCGTACTGGACAAAATCATCCAACGCACGTCGGAACAACACCAGCGATTCCTGCTGGGCAGCGGCAAGCTGAAAGAGGTCGTCATCCGGGCGCTGCACTGCGGAGCCGACCTGCTGATTTTCGATCAGAATCTAACGCCGGCGCAGGTGCGGGCGATCTCGGAGATCACGGAGATGAAAGTCATCGACCGGACCCAGCTGATTCTTGATATCTTCGCACGTCGCGCCCACAGTCGAGAAGGTAAAGTCCAGGTCGAACTGGCGCAACTCCGCTACCTGCTGCCCCGTCTTTTGGGACGCGGTGTGACGTTATCGCGCCTGGGCGGCGGCATTGGAGCGCGGGGACCGGGCGAGACGAAATTGGAAACTGATCGCCGCCGGGTCCGCGACCGCATCGCGCATCTGGAACGGGAACTGTCGCAGTTTTCGCGACACCAGGACCAACGACGCGCCCGCCGGCTCCGGCATGCCTTGCCGATCGTGTCCATCGTCGGCTACACCAATGCCGGAAAGTCGACGCTCCTCAACGTCTTGACCAAAAGCCAGGTATCCGTCCAGGACCGGCAGTTCGAAACGCTCGACACCACGAGCAGGCGGCTCCGTTTCCCGCGGGACCGGGAGATCATCATCACCGACACGGTCGGCTTCATCCGAGATATTCCCCAAGAGCTCATGGGCGCGTTCCGCACCACCCTTGAGGAACTGCACGACGCCGACACGCTCCTACACTTGGTTGACGCCAGCGCCAAAGACGTAGACGGGCAGATGGCGGCGGTCGAATCGATCCTCGCCGAACTGCAACTCGACCGCATTCCCCGCGTGGTGGTCTTGAACAAGTGCGACCGGCTTTCACAGCGGGAAGTCGAATTATTGTGTCGCCGTTACAATGCGCTCGCCATCTCGGCCCTCGATCCGACCACCCTCCATCCGTTGATTGACTATCTCGACGCCCATGTGGCAAATCTGCGCTCTTCCTGGAGTGAACAGACCGGCGAGCGGCGTGGTGCCGTCCAGACAGTCCTGGTTCCGTGACCGCCGCTTTCTCCGCGAACGAATCTTTTGCATTTTCCCTGAAAGACCGGTGAAACGTGACGGAGAAGAATATCGGCAAGCGGGTCGAGCGCATTCTTCGTGCGCTCCGCCAGAGCAGGCCGTCGGCCGAAGTGGAGCTGAATTATCGAAGTCCGTGGGAACTACTGGTCGCCACGATCCTATCGGCCCAATGCACGGACCAGCGCGTGAATCAGGTCACGCCTGCGCTCTTTGAAAAGTACCGTCGGGCCGCCGATTACGCCCGCGCCAACCGAGCCGAACTGGAAGCCATGATTCGGTCGACCGGTTTCTACAAGAGCAAGGCGAACCACCTGATCGAATGCGGTAAAGCCGTGGCGGAACGCTTCGGCGGAGAAATACCCCGCACCATGGACGAGCTGACGGCCTTGCCCGGCGTCGGACGAAAGACCGCGAACGTGATTCTGGGCAACGCGTTCGGGCAACCGGCCGTCGTCGTGGATACGCACGTCAAGCGGGTGGCCGCCCGCCTCGGACTCACAAGATCAAGTGATCCCGACCGGATCGAACAAGACCTTCAGCGGGTTATCCCGAAGCCGCAATGGACCGAAGGGTCTCAGCAATTGTTGCTGCACGGTCGATACGTGTGCCTCGCCAGAAAACCGAAATGCGGACAGTGCGTCCTTTACAAGGACTGCCCATGGGAAGGGAAGCTGCGACGATGATTCGGAGCATGACAGGCTACGGCCGGCGGGAAGCCAGTTGGCAGCGGGGTTCCGTAACGGTGGAAGTGCGCGCGGTCAACCATCGCTTTCTGGAAGTCGTGACCCGGTTGCCGCGCCCGTTGAGCGACCTCGAGGAACCGTTCAAGAAGGCGGTTCAGCAGCGCTGTCTTCGCGGCCGCGTCGAAGTGACGGTTTCGCTGGGCGGCGAAAAAGGCGGAGTGCGGGCCGTATCTCTTGACCGTTCTCTCGCCAGGCAGTACCATCAAGCCCTCCGCCAGCTCCAGAAGGATTTGCGGGTCGGCGGGACGATCGACATCGCGTTGCTCTCCAGCTTCCGAGACATTGTCGTCGTTGCGGACGAGCCCGGAGACGGTTCACAACTTGGTCGGCTTGCTCAGCGGTTGCTCGGCCAGGCGTTGGGGGATGCAGACCGCATGCGCCGCCGCGAAGGGGCCGCGTTGGCCAAAGAGATCAGGGATCGTCTCCATTCGATCCGCAAGGCGAAAAATCAAATCGTCGAGCGTGCGCCGGAAGTCGCGCGGGAAGCGTTTGCCCGTATGAAAGCCCGAGTTGAAAAACTCCTCGGCGCCGAACCCCCGGATGTCGGGCGGTTGAACCAAGAACTGGCAATCTATGCCGACCGTTACGACATCACGGAAGAGTTGGTCAGACTCGACTCCCATATGGTACAGTTTGACCACGCACTCCGGCGGGACGGTTCGGTGGGCAAAACGTTGGATTTCCTTCTGCAGGAAATGGGACGCGAGGTCAACACCATCGGTTCCAAGGCCGCCGACGCCGAAATTGCGAGTCAAGTCGTCCATATTAAAGCGGAACTTGAGAAGATCCGCGAGCAGGTCCAGAATGTCGAATAACCACGGCCGTTGAGCCGGGTCTTCCCATGCCGCCCGATACGTCGCAGACCAGAAAGGGCTCCTCGGATCATCGAAGGGGACTCTTGTTCATCGTCTCCGCACCGTCAGGAGCCGGAAAGACGACCCTGTGCAAGCAGATCGTCTCCATCGTTCCTAACCTGTGGCATTCGATTTCCTACACGACGAGAAAGCCTCGCGCCGGGGAAGAAGACGGGCGCGACTATTATTTCGTCGAGGAACGCGTGTTCCAGGAGATGATCGAGCGCAATGAGTTTTTGGAATACGCCCGCGTCTATGGACAATGGTACGGCACTCCCAGAAAGGCCCTGGCCGACAAACTGGAGCAGGGTATCGACGTCCTGCTGGAAATCGATGTCCAGGGCGCGATGCAGGTGAAGAAAAAATTCGAAGACGCGGTGTACATTTTTATCCTCCCCCCCTCGCTGGAAGTTCTGCGGACGCGGCTTCAGACTCGTGCCGGAGACTCTCCGGAGGAAATCCAACGGCGTCTCCAGAAGGCCCGCGAAGAAGTCTGGAGTTACCGCGAGTATTACTACATCGTTCGGAACGACGACTTGACGCAGTCGCTGAAAGAGCTGGAAAGTATCTTCTTGGCCGAGCGTGTCAAGACCAAACG
>JBBIOW010000076.1:0-13291 GCA_037443165.1 Nitrospiraceae bacterium
GGCGACGGCTGGCATCGTCGCGTGAAACGCGGTGTCGAACACGGCGACCATCGGGATCGACGATCCGAAGTAGGCCCGCGTCGCGTTGATGCCGTCCAGGCAGGCGGGGTTGTGCAACGGCGCCAGTTCGCCGAGTCGCTCGATCTCGGCGATCACCTCGTCGTCGATGACCGTCGGGGCGTGAAACCGCTCGCCGCCGTGGACGACCCGATGGCCGGCGGCCTGAACCGTGTCGCGCGCGATATGTTCCAAGATCCAGGCGATCGCATCCTGATGGTCCGCCGCGGTCCGCGTAAACCGGCTCGGAGCTTCGCCCTGCGTCGCCAGCTCCATGGACGCCTGTCCGCCGATGCCGTCGACGGCGCCGCCGGCGAGCACCTTCGCCGCTGGGCTGGCGGGGCTCGATGCGCTCTCGACCTGGAACAGCCGGAACTTGACGGAAGAGCTGCCGCAGTTGACGACCAGCACACGCATCGTTAGCCGCCGAACTCGTACCCCAGGCCGAAGATAAAGGCTTCGTCGGTCCGCTTGCGTCCCGGCGCCGGGGCGCCGTTGTAACGAAGGTCATATTCGAAATTCACGAAGAGATTCTCGTAAATTGTGACCCGGATACCCTGGTCGGCGAAAAACCGGACCGCGTTGCGCTCGGCGAAATCATAGAACCCCTCATGCTTGTGAAACACTTTGATGCGGTCGGGAACGAGGGTGAATTCGGTGCGCAACGACCAGCGCGCGGAGGGCGTCCGCGTCTGGGGGGCATTGGTGTAGTCTTCGCTGACGTAGGCAAGGCCCGCCACGCCCGCGACGGTCGCTCGGGCGCTTTCCAGAAATTGATAGCCGAGACCCGCGCCGAGCGTCGTGCGCAGGGTCAAATTCTGAAACGTATCCTTTTCGAGCAGGCCCTCCGCGTTGGCGAAGACCTTTTTGGAGAGGAAGAGATCGTATTTCAGCGTGGCCAAGGAGTTCCGAACGGTGACCCGGCTCCCGACCTCTCCATAGTTGTATTTGCCTTCCAGCAGAAACCGATGTCGCTCCGACCGGATCGTCCAGCGCGTCGAGGCGTTGACCGCCCGGGTGTCGGTGTTGCCTTGGGTGCTGTTGCCGCCGATGTTGACCGTGCCGCGGTAGCGCACCGGCTCGAGATTGATGGCCTTCACCTCCGACAGGGCTATGGTTCCGGGCGTGCCGAGTTCCGTCGCTTCGACGATCAGGGCTTTTCCGAAAAACAGATCGACGAGGGTCTCCGCTTCCGTCTTGCCGTCGACCTGGACCTTGAACGGCTTCTCGGACGAGAGACTCTGGACCTGCTTCCAGTCGATGGTGACGTTCCCGCTGTGCGGGGTCTTCACGGTCAGCCGGCCATCTTCCATTTTGACGATCTCGCCCGTGAGGCGATCGCCGTTGAGCAGCCGCACTTCGTCGGCCCAGGCCGGCGCCAGACCGCCCAATCCTGTGAGGCAGCAGACGAGCATCCCTCTGATCCATCGACCTTGCATGAAAACGGTTCCCTTCTGCCTGAAGCGCGAGGCGAGACATGCGGAAACGGGAACGTGAAACGCCGCGGACAAGACGTTATGGAGGATGGGTGCGCTCGTCTGCGTGGAATCTGCTCATCGTTTACTGGAGAGGTTGATCCATTTGAAGGTCCGTTGCGTCTTCTTGCGGGACACGGACAGAAGCACCGTGAGCCAGATCGTGCCCGTGACGATCAGCCGTTCCCCGTTCGACGCACAGGCGACATCGCCGTCCTGGGGAACGAGGCAGGGGACGAACGTCAGCGCGGTGACGACGATCGCCGTCGCGGTCACCAACATGACGTCGTCCGGCGACGACCACAGCGCGATCCAGACGACGGGAACGATGTACAACGCCGTCCATGACCAGCCATGAGACGGAAGGATGTCCAGAACGCACACGCAGGCTGCGAATCCAAGCGCCGCGACAATCGTCAGCGGACTGGTCTTTGTCCCGTTCACGCCGCAACCAAGCCATAACAAGTGCGTAACGGCAAGACGCCTTCGGGAGGGCGTCGCCGCAGGGCGTCCACGTCCCGTAGGATGACATGAAATGCGTCGATCCTCAACGCGGCGCTCACGGCGCTTGTAAAAGGTCGGTGGTCCGGAAGGTGAAGAAAAAGAGGACCGTGTACTGATTGTAGTAGGCGTTGCCCGTCGTCCAGTGCGTGGATCGGACGAAGCGACCGGTGGCGGCCTCGTAGATGTCCAAATACAGTCGCGCGTGCGCCAACTGATCCTGTTCCTCGAACACCGTGAGTTGGGGCAGGGAAAACGGAATGATCACGCTCTGGATCGGCGGCAGCCCGATGAAGGTCCTCCCCTGGTTCGTGCCGAGCGCCAGCACCATGGCGCGGACCAGATAGGTCGCCTCGCCGGCGTATTTCTTAATGTGGTAGCCCTGTTCCCCCAACCGTGCGGCGACCGCATCGCGCACGAAGGACAGGTCCCATGAAGGGGAATCGATGATGCCGAAGTCCCCCTCCTTCTGCAGGTGCACGTGCGCGCGATCGGTTTGGAGCCCGCTGACCTCGACGGCGACCGTCGCGCCCTCCGGGAGAGGCACGCTCACGTCGGCCAGCGCCCGCTGGACGGCGTGTGTAAGAAGCAACTGTTCGGTCGCGCTGCGCGGCGTCTTGGACACCTCCCGCGGCAACGCGCAGCCGGCGATGAGCGTCAGCGCCGCGATGAGCGGGAAGACGCCGCTTATAGCTCTTTCGAAATTCATTCTCGTGTATTTCGGCGGGCGAGGGGAAAAGGCATGAGACGACAACGCCCCCGTACCGTCGGCCCGCTTGTCCGGCCATTCGACACCTCCAGGCGATTGTCTCTGGCCCGCTTCCGACTTCAGCTAACACCAGCGTCGATTCGTAGCCCAATAGACAAAAAGTCCGAGACAAACCGGGAAATGTCGAACACGAGCCTGAAAAGCCGTTGAGACCGGGAGATTTGTATAGTGGAACATGCGGGCCTGGACCTAACCGGGCGAAGCGAGACGCTTGACTGTCCGCAACCGGAGCCGGATAATTGGTTCAGGAGGTCGGTCCGATGGCACTGCTCACAGGAATAACGAGCCGCCTGCGGCGCAGGGGACGGACAGCGCAGGCCGGCACAAGGCTTCAAGCCGTCGCACGGCCACTGCTGCTGGTCTCGGCGGCGATGCCCTTCGTGATGGGGGCGGCCCCGGTCGGAGAACCGTCTCCCACCGAACCCGAGAAGCAGACGGAACCCCAACGCCGGTATATCGCGCCGACGGATGCGGCGGACAGCGCGCGAGCCCACTTTAACGAGGGCCTTGCGCTCCAGGCCGCGGGCGATTTGAACGAGGCGGTGGTGCGATTCCACGAGGCGATCGCGCGGAATCCGGATTTCGCCGAGGCTTATCACGCGCTCGGATTGGCGCTTAAAGCCATGGGCCGTCTCGACGCCGCCATCGAAAAATACCGGATCGCTCTCGAGCTGCAACCGAAGAATGTCGCGATCGCCAACAACCTGGGCGTCGCGCTCGAAGCCAAAGGCGACTACGACGCGGCCGTGCAAGCCTACCGGAGCGCCTTGCGTCTCAAGCCGGACAGCGCGATGCTCCACTACAACCTCGCGCTGACGTTGAAGTCCAAGGGGAATCTGGACGAAGCTCTGGAAGAATTTCGGGAGACGATCCGGCTCGAGCCCGATCATGCGGCGGCTCACAACAATCTCGGCGTCGCGCTCGAGGCCAAAGGCGATCTGGACAAAGCCGCCGATGCATACCGTGCGGCGCTGCGTCTGGTTCCTAAAGGGGAGCGCGCCGCCGCCTACGCGTTGAACCTCGGGGGAGCGCTCCGCGCGAAGGGCGACATGAACGGCGCCATCGACGCCTGTCGTGCGGCGCTCCGCTTGCAGCCGGATAATGGGGAGGCGCACTACTGTCTCGGTCTCGCCCTGCTGAGAACGGGGGCGCTCGACGACGCCGTCGCCGAGTTCAAGGAAGTGACTCGTCTGCTGCCCGAGCGTGCCGACGCCTACCAACATCTTGCCCTGACCCTCGAAGCCAAGGGCGACGGCGAGGGCGCCGTCAAAGCCTACCGAGCCGCGGTTCGCCTGCAACCGGACAATGCGGCCGCGCGCTACGCTTTGGGAGCCCTGCTCCAGGAGCGGAACGACCAGGACGGAGCCATCGCGGAGTACCGCGCGGTTCTGGCTCTCAACCCCGATCATCCCGGGGCGTCCAACAACTTAGGGGTCGCGCTTCAGGCGAAAGGCGACATCGACGGCGCGATCACGGCCTACCTCAACGCCCTGAATCACGAGCAGAACGACCCGATCATGTATTTCAATTTGGGGCTCGCCCTGCTGGCGAAGGGACAATCCGCCGAAGCGGCTCGGGCGTTCCGGGACTATGTGCGGCTGGCGCCGCAGACTCCGGAGCATCGTTCGAGAATCGAGTACGCGAAAGCCAAGCTCGGCGAGCAGGGGCGGTAACCTCGCGCATCCTGCCGTGACAGTCAGCGCAAACGCCGAACCGGTCCGCGTCAACAGGCCGGAGCCACGACCGCTATGCGGGGACTTCCTCCTCGGACGGAGCGCGGCTTGCTTGGGCTTTCCGGGCCGGGACCTCGTCGCGTCGTCTGTGCTCGTCGAACCAGGGATAGAGAGCGGGCAGGACGACCAGCGTGAGCAGCGTGGAGCTGACCAATCCGCCGATCACCACCACGGCCAGCGGCCGTTGCACTTCCGAGCCGATCCCTTGGGCCAACGCCAGGGGGATCAGGCCGAACAGGGCGACCAGCGCGGTCATGAGCACAGGCCTGAGCCGTAAGGTACAGCCGGTCATGATCGCCTCGGTGACGGACCTTCCCTCGTCGCGCAGCTTGTTGATGTAGGACACCAGGACGATGCCGTTGAGCACGGCGACGCCGAAGAGGTTGATGAAGCCGACCGAGGCGGGCACGCTCAGATACTCGCCGGTGACCCACAGGGCGACGATCCCGCCGATCAGGGCGAAGGGAAGGTTCAGGATGATCAGTGCGGCGTAGCGGACCGAGTTGAACGAGGAGAAGAGCAGGA
Organism: Nitrospiraceae bacterium; assembly: GCA_037443165.1. Taxonomy (GTDB): domain Bacteria; phylum Nitrospirota; class Nitrospiria; order Nitrospirales; family Nitrospiraceae; genus DATLZU01. The sequence goes on from JBBIOW010000076.1 coordinate 5,061, forward strand.
GAAAGATCAATCCGATCGTGATCGGCACGATGATTTTCAGCCGGGCCATGGCCCGTTGCATGTTGTCGAACGAGCCGCCCCAGGCGATCGTGTACCCCTGAGGTAGCGACACCTGCGCGTCGATCTTCTGCTGGGCCTCCGCCACGATGCTGCCGATATCGCGCCCTGAGGTGTTGAATCCCACGTAAATGCGGCGCTTGAGCCCCTCGCGGCTGATCCGGCCGGGTCCCTCTCGCAGCTCGATGGTGCCCAGATCGCTCAGCGGAATCAGCCCACCGGAGGCGTCGCTGACGAGGATGTTGCTGATCGTCTCGACGCTGTTGCGGTACTGTTCGGGAAACCGGAGGATCAAGTCGAAGCGCCGCTGCCCCTCGTACACGGTCGTCGCCGCCTTGCCTCCGATCGCGGTGGCGATGATTTCCTGGATGTCGGCCACGTTGATGCCGTGCCGCGCGATCTTGCTCCGGTCGATGTCGATCGTCAAATACGGTTGGCCGAACAGTTGCTCCACGCGAATGTCCTTGACCCCGCGGATCGTCGTCAAGATCGCCGCGATCTCTTCCGCCTTCTGCCGCAGCACGTCGAGATCGTCGCCGAAGAGCTTCGCCGTCGCTTCGGTCCGGACACCGGAAATCAACTCGTCGACCCGCTGCTGAATCGGCTGGCTCAGCAGGAAGTTCGCGCCGGGAATCCGTTCCAGGCGCCGGCGGATCTTCTCGACCAGTTCAGCCTTGTTGCCGGCCGTCGTCCATTCGTCCAGCGGCTTGAGCGAGACGACCGGGTCGCTTTCGTTCGGCTCCTGGGGATCGTTCCCCAACTCGGAGCGTCCGATTTTCGACACGACCATCGTGACCTCGGGGAACTCCATGACCGCGCGTTGCATCTCCTTCTCGATCTCGATCGATTCCTTGAGGGACGTGCTCGGCAGCCGGATGGTCTGGGGCGCGAGCGACCCTTCGTTCAGAATGGGGATGAACTCGCTGCCGAGGAAGGGCACCAACAGGAGGCTGGCGCCGAGGAGCGCGACGGCGCCCAGCAGGATGGCCCGGCGGTGCCGCAGCGCCCACTTGAGGGCGGGGAGATAGGCGCGCTTGGCCCAACGGATCAGAAACGTGTCGTCCTCGCGCCCGCTCTTGAGCGCCAACGAGCAGAGGACCGGCGAGAGGGTCAGCGACAGGACCAGGGACACGAGCAGCGCGATCATGATCGTATGGGCCAGGGGTTGGAACATCTTGCCCTCCATTCCCTGGAGCGAAAGAAGCGGCAGAAAAACGATGATGATGATCAGAATGCCGAAGATCACCGGCTGGCCGACTTCCGTGCACGCGTGAAGCACGAGGTCGATCCGGTTGATAGGTTGCGACCGGTGTTCGGACAGATGGCGATACACGTTCTCCACCACCACCACCGATCCGTCCACGATCATGCCGATCGCGATCGCCAGCCCGCCGAGCGACATGAGATTGGCGGTGAGACCTGCTTTGCCCATGACGATGAACGTCACGAGCGGCGCCAGAACGAGGGTCGCGGTCACGATCAACGCGCTCCGGACGTTGCCGAGAAACAGGAACAGGATGACGACGACCAGGACGATCCCCTCCACCAGCGCCTTGTACACGGTGTTGAGCGCTGCGGTGATGAGTTCGATGCGGTCGTAGAAGGGGACGATCCGGAACCCCTGCGGCAGGAGGTTGTTCTCCTGGATTTCGGCGATCTTCGCTTTGAGCCCTTGCACGACCTCGCGGGCGTTCCCGCCCCGCAGCATCAGCACGATGCCGGCCACGACCTCCCGCTCGCCGTTCAGCACTGCGGCTCCGTGGCGGACCGCATGGCCGATCTGCACCTTGGCCACGTCACGGACGTACACCGGCGTCCCGCCGACCTCCTTGACCACGATGTTCTGAATGTCTTCCACAGATTTGATGAGCCCGACGCCGCGGACGACGTATTTTTCGGAATGTTTTTCCAGGATATTCCCGCCGGCGTTGGCGTTGTTCTTGGCGACCGCCTCGAACACGTCGTGGAGCGACAGGTTGTACTTGCGGAGCAGGCCGGGTTCCACCATGACCTGGTATTGCTTGACGAATCCGCCCAGCGAATTGACGTCCACCACTTCGGGGACGCTCTTGAGCAACGGCCGGATGACCCAATCCTGAACGGTTCGCACGTCGATCAGATCCTGCTCATACAGGTGCTGCGACTGGCCCGGAGGCTGCGGCGTCTCGATGTAATACTGAAACACTTCTCCGAGTCCGGTGGTGTTGGGGACCATCATCGGCTCGGCGCCGGGCGGCAGCGAGTCCCGCACCTCGATCAGCCGTTCGAGGACCAGTTGTCGCGCAAGGTTGATGTCCATGCTGTCTTCGGAGACGATCGTGACGAGCGACAGGCCGACTTTCGTCAGCGAGCGCAGCTCGGTGAGCGCAGGCACCCCAGTCAATTGCAGCTCGATCGGAAAGGTGACGAACCGTTCGACCTCGGCTGGCGACAGCCCCGGCGCCTTGGTCACGACCTGGACGAGGACGCTGGTGACATCGGGGAAGGCGTCGATCGGAATGGTCCGGAACGCGTACACGCCGCCGGCGGCCAGCATGAGCGCGATCACGACGACGAGGACGCGCTGGCGAAGGGAGAATGCGAGCAGCCGAACCATGCGTCAGATGTCTTTTTTCTGGAGTTCGGATTTGAGGATGAAGGCGCCCTGGATCACCACCGGTTCGCCCTCCCGGAGGCCGTCGAGGATCTTGACCACCTGACCGTTGGAGGTGCCCACTCGGACCTCGCGCGCCTCGAACGACTGGGCGTCGCGCTGGACGAACACGAAGGTGCGGTTCCGGTCCCGTTGCACCGCCGCCTCCGGCACGAGCAACGCCTCTGGCTCGGTTTCGGAATGGATGCGCACGGTGGCGAACATTTCCGGCTTGAGCCGGCCTTGCGGGTTCGGCAGTTCCAAGCGGACGCTCATCGTTCGTGTCGTGGGGTCCAGCACGTCTCCGACGTAGGTAATCTTCGCCGTGAAGACGTCGTCTGGATAGGCGGCGACGCGGACTTCCGCCGTCCCGTTCGGACGGATATAGGGGATGTCCTTCTCCGGAATGTTGGCAACGACCCACACTTCGGACAAATCGGCCACCACGAACAACTTCTCCGTGGTCTCCACCACTTCGCCTCGGGTGACGTTTCGAGCGATGATCCGGCCGGCGAAGGGTGCTTCGATCGGCACATAGGACCGGATCTTGTGATCGCGGTCGAGTTGTTTGATCTCTTTCTCTTCCATGCCCAGCAGCAGGAGCCGGTCCTTCCCTTCCCGCGCCTCGGCCCTGGCGCTGTAGAGCTCGGCCTCGCGGCGCTGGGCTTCGGCGGTGCCGATGACCTTTTCCTTCAACAGGAATTCTGCCCGTTTGAACGACTGTTCGGCCAGGTACAGTTTCGCCTGGGCTTTCAGGTACGCCGATTGCGCCAACCCCAACTCGCTGCTGTACAAAATCGCCAGCAGATCGTCCGTTTTCACTTCCTGGCCCAAGTCCGCGTACACGTCCACGACCCGGCCGCGCACCAGGGTGGTGATGTCCGCAACGGCGCGTTCGTTCGGCCGGATGGTCGCGGGAAAATCCCGGAACGTCCGGAATTCACCCCGTGTAACCGGTTGGACGGTGATCCCCGATCGTGCCGCGGTCTCCGGGTTGAGACGGACTTCGGTCGCGGACTGCGCCGGCTGGGTGGTCGGTTTCGCGCCGGTCGCTTCATTGGGTGTCGAATCGCACCCGGCCGCCAGGCTCGCGGCCCACACGGCCGCCGCCAAGAGCGAATTCTTCACGGTCCTTCCCGTCATTATTTATTTATGGCCCTTCCGGCTTTGGTGCGGGTGAACTCCCCTTTCAAGATTCCTTCCCCCCCACCGAGGGGGAGGGTGAGGGTGGGGGGAGCGTCAGGGCTCGCGTGGAACATACCTATACTCCTATAACCGCAAAGTGCCTGAAGCGCTCAGAAGACTTCCATGGCCGATTCCCAACATCTCGCTTCACCCTCACCCTCCCCTCTCCATCACCCATTGCATCGTGAAGAGCAATGGGTACCCGGGGAGAGGGGAAAAACCACCCACACGATTTCCGGAAGAGCCTTATTTATAAAAATCCGGCGACGGTCCGTTCGAGCCTGGCCAGAGAGACCGACAGGTTGAAACGGGCCAGCACATAGTCCACGAGCACCTGTTGCCGGACCCGCTGGGCGTCCAGCACCTCCAGCAGGCTGGCCGCTCCCTGCTTGAAGCTGAATTCGGCGATGCGGAGCGCTTCCTGCGCCTGTTTGAGGAGTCCTTGCTCGAACACGTCGATCAGGTTGGCCGTCGTCTGCGCATCCTGGAAGTGCTGGTTGACGGCCCGCAGCAATTCGTTGCGGGCCCGAAGCAGTTCCGCTTCCTCCCGGCGCTTGGCACCGAGGGCCGCGGCGATCTCGCCCTGACGCAGGTACCAAATCGGAGTCGGCACGGCGATGCCGCCGTAAAACGCTTCGCGGCCGGCTTCGCGGCTGTATCCGCCGAAGACGTTGACGTTCGGCACCCGGCTCTGTTCCTCCTTCACCACCGTGAGTCCGGCCCGTTCGACCAGGTGTTGCAAGCGGCGGATCGTGGGGTGTTGTTCGAGCGCGCGGGCGGTGAGATCGCTCAGCTCCATGCTCTTGGGGAAGTGCTCGAAGTCCCCGACGATCTCATAAGTCGGCCCCAAGGCGCCGGCCGTGAGCGTGTCCAGCACCACACGGTTCACCCGGACGGAGTTCTGCGCCCGTGTGACGACCTGATTGGCTTTCAACACCTCGACCTGAGCCTTGATGGCTTCGAACTGCGGGGCTTCGCCGGATTGCACGCGGGCCCTGACGATCCGCGCCACCCCCTCGACGATCTCCAAGTTCTGTCTGGCCAGATCGAGGACCTGTTGGGCCTGCAGCAATTCGTAGAAGGCGATTTTGACTTCGGCGATCAGGTTCAGCTTGACCTCTTCCAATCCCATGCCGGCGCCGGCCAAACCCGCTTCAGCTTCCCGTTTCCTCGCCGACCGTTTGCCGGTCCACTCCAGGGGTTGCGTCAGGGTGATCGTGCGCTCCATGAGCCGCGTGCCGTCGGGGTCTCGAACGACGGCGTCCGCCGTCTGGCCCATAATGGTGGGGTTCGGATAGGCCCCGGCGGCGATCCGTTGGCCGCGACTCTCCTCGATGACCGCTTCGGCTCCGGCGACGGTCGGGTTCCGTTGCAAAGCCAAGTCGATGATGTCGGGCAGTTCGTAGATGCGGGGACTTGGGTCCGCCGCGCCCACCGGAACCGCGACGTGAAGCAGCACGACCGCGTACACGGCGGATATCAGACGATGGAAGAATCTCACTGCCATGTTCGGCCTCCCTGGTTCTCCCCCTCCCTGACCCTCGCCCAGTTGGGGGAGGGGAGGGTGGGGCCAGCCGCTGGACTTGTGAAACGAATCTTTGGGACCCCGCACTTGAGCTGGTCGCGATGGGACGGAGAGCGATTAGACCAAGGAGAGTGTGGGAGGTCGAAACAGGTCCGAGTCGAAGGTCTTTCGCAGCCGAGAGACACGCTCAGCAAACCACGGTCTTGCGTGTAAGACGATGTGAAGAGGAGAACCCTGAACGGGAGCGAACTCCGACTCGGCCGTCTCTTCGCCGTCCTCCGTCTCGGTCAGCCCCTCGGTTCCGCCCGGGAGTTGATCATGGGCGTGGAATGGACCTCCGGATCGGTCCCGCGTCCAGTCTTCCGCGCACGCCGTACCAAGGAACTGGACAGTAAAAAGAACTGCCAATGAGAGAAGAAGGAGCTGACCATGCCGACGTACCATCGCGTCATTCCCCTCGCAACTGTCGCCTAACCCTAACACGACGGGAAACCCTTCGGCAATTTCAATTTCCGCTCATTTCCTCATTGACAAAGTAGCCGGTAGCGAACAGCCGGCGGCTTGTCGCTTATTCGCGAGCGGCTGCCCGCTCTGCGGTCCTCTCCCTCCTGCGGAGGGAGAGGAATCGCTCGTTGGTCCGCGATCAATTCATCGTCAGCCACCGATCGAGCAGGCGGTCGAGCACCGCGAGCCGCACCGGCTGGTCCTGCAGAAGCCCCGGCGTGACGTCGGCAGGTTGGATGCCGGCGAGCTTGGCGGCGAGCAGCTCATCAGCGCCGGTCTTGCCTTCCCGGTCTGCGAGTTGCGGGCCGGACAGAAGAATCTGCACCGGCAGTGCGGGGGCGAGGGCCTCGCGCGCCCTAAGAAACGCCTGCAGGTGACCGAGGATTTCCTCGGGCGGGCGGCCGATCAGGACGATCGCGCCGATGGAGCCGGGAAGGCACTGTTCCCAGACCGACCAGAACCGCTTTTCGATGCGCACTGCGAGGAGATGGAGCGCCACGCCCGACGCAATGCGGACACGACCGACATCGATACGGTGAAGCGGCTTGCCTTCTTCGGTTCCCAGGGCCGCCCAACGGGAGCCGGAGAGATCATGCACGAATCCCTGGATCAGTTCGCTCTTACCCGATTTGGCCGCGCCGACGACGAGCACCCGCAACGCCAGCGGCCCGATGCCGGGCGGGCGTTGCGCGCGCACCCGGTGCGCGATCTGACCCAGCCGTTCGAGCACCTGCCGGACGGCCGGCATCTCCTGCTCCTGCGCGACCGCCGCCTGTTCACCGCGCTGTTGTTCGGCCTCTTGCTCGTGCTCCTGCAGGACCTGGAGATCCTGGAAGAGGAGGTTGGCCATGCTGGCGGTGATTGGCATCCGCTCCGGGACCGCGTCCGGGATGAACATGAACCGGCCGGTTTTCCACCCCAACAGGCGGAACAACGGTTCTTCCTTCGCCGGCGATCGGATTTCCGCTTCGACGATCACCCCGTCTCGAAAATACAGCGTGCCCGTCCGCTCTCCGTGACTCAGCACCAGTGCGCCGGTCTTTTGCTCCAGCTCCAACGTCTGGATCATGTCCAGCAGATCCACGTCCTCGATCCGGCCGCTCAGGCCGATCCGGTCGAGCGGAATCTTCCGGGCTTGCTCGATGCGGTCCATCGCGGTCTCGACGCTCTGCGCCAGCCGTTCCAGCGAACACGGCTTGGTGAGGTAGTCGTCCCCGCCGACCCGCCTGGCTTTCACCCGGTCCGTGTCCTGGTCTCGGGCGGTGAGAAAGATGAACGGAATGGTGCGTGTGGCGGTGTCGCGCCGGAGCCGGCTGCACAGCTCGTAGCCATCCATGCCCGGCATGCCGATGTCGGCGATGATGAGGTCGGGTCGGTCCTCGGCGATCTTCTGGAGCGCCTCGTGCCCGTTCAGCGCCGTCGTCACCCAGCAATTACGGCCGCTCAGGTACAGCGAGACGATGCGCAACCACTTGGCCTCGTCGTCGGCGATGAGAATTTTGGGAGGCATTGACAAACCGTGATGCGTCATGCGTGACAGGTGAGACGTGAACGGTCAATCTGAGCGGTTTCGACGATCACGTGTCACGCTCCACGTGTCACTGGATAATTTCCGGTTGTCCCGTGCCGTTGATCACGGCTTCGGTGATGACGACGGACTTGACGCCGTCCAGCGCCGGGACCTCGTACATCAGGTCTAGCATCACGTCTTCCAGAATCGTGCGGAGCGCGCGGGCGCCGGTTTTCATCGAGGCGGCGCGGTGCGCGATCGCCTTGACGGCGGCGTCGGTGAATTCGAGATGCACGTGCTCGAGTTCGAACAGTGCCTGGTACTGTTTGACCAACGCGTTCTTCGGTTCGGTCAACACGCGGACGAGCGCGTGCTCATCGAGATCCGAGAGGGTGGTCAAGACGGGGAAGCGACCGACAAACTCGGGGATGAGGCCGAACTTCAGCAGATCATCGTGCTGGACGCGGCTCAGCAAGCCGCCGGGAGCCGCGGCCTCGCGCGTGGTCGTGCCAGCGCCGAAGCCCAGGCGTTTCTGCGTCGTGCGCTGGGCCACGATCTGCTCCAGTCCGACGAACGCGCCGCCACAGATGAACAGAATGTTGGAAGTATCCACGCGGATGAACTCCTGTTCCGGATGTTTGCGCCCGCCTTTCGGCGGCACGTTGCAAATCGTCCCTTCCACCAGCTTGAGCAGGGCCTGCTGGACGCCCTCCCCGGACACGTCGCGCGTGATTGAGGCGCTCTCGGACTTGCGGCTGATCTTGTCGATCTCGTCGATATAGATGATGCCCGTTTCCGCACGCTTGACATCGTAGTCG
>JBBIOW010000077.1:0-10305 GCA_037443165.1 Nitrospiraceae bacterium
CCTGGGGCAGAATTTCGCCAGGGCCTTCGATATCAAGTTCCAGGACGAGAACAAGAAGGCCGTGAAATACTGGCGCGACATCGGCACCCTGGACGCCTATTGGGAAGCCAATATGGACCTGGTCGCGGTGGATCCGTTGTTCAACCTCTACGACCAGGAGTGGCCGATCCGCACCTATCAGGGCCAATATCCGCCAGCCAAGTTCGTCTTCGCGCAGGACTACCAGGGCGGGCGGATGGGCGTGGCGCTGGATTCCATCGTCTGCGGCGGATGCATCATTTCGGGAGGACGGGTTCAGAACTCCGTCCTGTCTCCGAATGTGCGGGTGCAGGATCATGCCGACGTCAGGGAATCCGTCATCATGGAGAATGTGGTGATCGGCGAGCATGCCCGCATCCGGCGGGCCATCATCGACAAGGACGTGATCATCCCGCCCAAGACCGAAATCGGCTACGACCCCGACGCTGACCGTCGGCGTTTCACGGTCACGGACTCCGGCCTCGTGGTCATTTCCAAGGGAATGAAACTGCATGCCTCCCTCGATCCATCCGGTTGACCTGATCGCCGCGCTGCGCCAGAAACACCTGACGCCCGCCATCGTATTTCTGACTTCCCGTCGCGCGTGCGACGAAGCCATGCACGCCTTCGAGCGAGACCGGGCGATCCTCCCGCCGGCTCGACAGCGAGCCATCGCCGCCGTGCTGGATCAGGTCATCGCCCAATTTCCCAGCATCGCCGACCATCCCTTGTTGGAGACGGTCAAACAGATCGGCGTCGCAGCCCATCATGCCGGGCATCTGCCGTCCTGGAAGATCGCCGTGGAAGAGCTGATGCGCCAAGGGTGCCTGGACGCGGTGTTCGCGACGACCACGCTCGCGGCCGGCGTGGACTTTCCGGCTCGGACTGTCGTGCTCACCCAGTCGAGCGTCCGCAAAACCAAGGATTTCACCGACCTCACCATCGGGGAGATCCAGCAGTTGGCCGGACGGGCCGGACGGCGCGGGAAGGACATGGTCGGCTTCGCGATCGTCACGCCGTCACCGTACATCGATCTGAGCGTCATCACGAAAGGGCTGACCGGACACCCCGAGCCGATCGACAGCCAGTTCGTGATCACCTATCCGATGGTCCTCAATCTCCTGAAAGCCCACCCGCTGGAGCAGATCCAATCCATCCTCGCCAAGAGCTTCGCCCAGTTTCAGCTCAACCAGCGCGCCGAGACGCTGGAACAGAAGCTCGACGTCCTCCACGAACTGATGAAACCCTACGGCCCGCGTGTGTGTACCGACTGGATCACCCAGTGGCAAATCTTTGATCACGCCCGCAGGCAGAAAGCGCACCGCGCCCACATCCGGCGCAAAGAGCCGCCGGAGGTCGCCGCCCGCCTGCATTTTCTCACGCCGGGACGGGTCGTCGGGTTGACGAGAGGACGCGGCGTCGTGCTGCGACAATACCGCAGCCGAGGCCAGCGTAGCCCGATGGTCACCGTGCTGCGGCCGGGCGGGGCCGTCACGGAATGTCCGGCCGGCATCATCACCCAGGTCTTCGACCGGGTGTTCGAGTTCGAGGAGGCGCCGGTATATCCCTGGTGTACCCCGAAGAGCCTCGATGACCTGTCGCGACAATTGGAGGAGTTGCCCGCCCGCATTCCGATTCTGCCGATCCTCGTACACGATGAGCAGGAATCGATCCCGGACAGCGCCATCGCCCAAACACTCGACGATTTCCCCTGTCCGACCTGTCCGTCGCGTCCCGCCTGCCAGAAGGACCACGCGACGGCGCTCAGGCTCCGGCAGGACATCCAGCGTCACACGAAAGCCATCCAGGCTCTGCGCACGAGCCTGTGGCACCGGTTCCAGGCCAAAGTCGAAGTGCTCCAGCAATTCGGGTACCTCTCGCCGACCGCGCATCTCACCGAAGACGGTGAATGGGCGAGATTGATCCGCATCGACCACTCGCTCCTGATCACCGAATTGATCCGTGCCGAGGCCTTCACCGGAGCCGATCCGCAACTCCTGGCCGGTGTCATGGCCAGCATCGCTCACGACGACGACCGCCCGGGCGCATTCCCGCGCGCCAGCCCAGGCCTCTCGTCGCTGCTGTGGCAAGTCCGGAGACTCGCCGAGACGCTGGCCCCGCACGAAGACCCGCCGCTGCTCCGAGCCGACGTGGCGGCGCTGACGGAAAAATGGGTCGGCGATCCCGCGCTTACCTGGATCGGGCTGTGCAAGATGACGACGATGGCGGAGGGAGACATTTATCGGCTGTTGGCGCGTACGCTGGAATACTTGTCACAGCTCCATACCTTAAAAGCCACGCATCCGGGATTGGCCGAAACCGCCGACCGGGCGATCGCAGCGTTGCGACGCGGCGTGCTGGAGGAATTGCCGTGATACGCGCGAAAAGCGCGCGACAAGCCGGAACAGCGAGAAAGGCTCGTCGCGCTTTGTCCGCGAGTCCAGCGACCGTATGACAACGCGTTTGACATCTCGATGACGACCGACGAACTCGAACAACTCCTGGCGGCACAGCCTGTCGCCGTGCTGCATCGTCTGGCGCGGGGACGAGTGCATCGTCATTTCCGGTTGGGAAAGCGCCGCTTGGTCGAATTGCTCCTTCGGCATTCCGCCGAAAACCGGGCAGGACTGGAGTCGGACCTCCACACGCTCATCCAGGAACGGGTCAACCGCCGGTCGCCATCGGAGCCGAAGCTTGCGGAGCACCCGCGCGCTGCGAACCCCAGCCGCCGGCATGGCCCTGCGCCGACTCAATCCGGGAAGACCCCCGCCAGACCGCCGGAACAGGAATCTTCGGAGCCGGCCTGTACCCTCGATTCATGGCTGGAAGGTCTCGGCGTACCTGGGCCGAAGCCGTTCGTCCCCGACGCCTGGCAGGAAGAAGCGCTGGCCCGCCTGGCCGAAACGGATGTCATCGTGAGCGTGCCGACCGGCAGCGGCAAAACGTATGTCGCGATCGAGGCGGCGCGGCGGGCGATGGACGACAATCGGACGGCGATCTATACCTCCCCGCTGAAGGCCCTCTCGAACACCAAATTCACCGAATTCTCGCGCCTCTTCGGGGCCGACAAGGTCGGTATTCTGACCGGAGACCGGCGGGACAACGCCCAGGCTCCGCTGCTGATCATGACGACAGAGATTTTACGGAATCTGCTCTACGACGCGGCGGGCGGCGAGATCGACGTGCGGCTGGACACGTTGGGATTGGTCATCATGGATGAATCGCAGTACCTCGCCGATCCGGAGCGCGGGGTGGTTTGGGAAGAGACCATCATCTTTTGTCCCTCGCAGGCCCGGTTGCTGCTGCTTTCAGCCTCCATCGGGAACCCGCAGGACATCGCCGACTGGCTGACCTCGATCCGGCCGACCCCTTGCCACTTGGTCAAACACGCACAGCGGTCCGTGCCGCTCCGCGCCGGCTATCTGCATCCGAACGGGAAGCTGGTCCCGCTGTTTCGGACGGTCGGCATCCCCTACGGTCATCCCGGCGCGCTGCACCCGGAAGCCAAACGGCTCTTCGCCCATTACGAGGACGAGACTCTTCCGCCGCGGTCCCGCTGACTGCTCGCTAGAACACGTAAGTCGCGCCGATCGTCAGACCTTGACGGACGTTCTCGAATTCGTTCAGGTTGAATGTCTCGGAGGGAGCGCCGACCGGAAAATTCTTCCAGGTCCCGTCGGACACCCGATTCCACCAGTACCGATAGCCGACCTTCAGAAACAGTCCCTTCAGGACCCGATAGCTCACAGCACCTTCCAAGTTGGCGCCGATCCCGGTGCCGGTCATTTCAAAACTGGGGTTCTGCTGCAAGTCGGTCCTGAGGTGATGGATGTCCTTATTGTTCAGCGAGGCAAACGGCAGGAACGCCGCTTTCCCCTCCACGCTCAGCCGCCTCGTGATCCGATATTCGGTTTCCACGGCGAGCTTGAGCGAACTCCAGGTCTGGGTGTTGGTGATGACAAGTTGTCCGACGTTGGTCACGGTGCCTGCAGGATTGCAGATGCCCGCTCCGCCGCCTGCCGGTGTACAGCCGACCGATGTGACTCCTGTAGCCTCGTGCTTTTCTCTCCGGTATTGGTAGCCCACAACCAGATCCAACGTCCCCCGATGGCCAGGGTAATTCACCACTGTCAATCCTACATCACCGTTCACGTACCAGATACTGTCCCCTGGAAGATCGCTGAACGTCCGCGATGAAGGATTTCCCCCGTCCGCAACAAGGAAATCATCGTCGGTCAACCGCCCACCCCCTATCGCAGCGGTCCCGTAGCTTGCCCGTACGAACCAGCGTTGCGCGAATTTCACCTTGCCAGACAGCTCGATCACGTTGGTGCCAACGTCTTTATAAGTCAGCTTGGAAGTCGGATTGCCAAAGAGCGGGCTCGCCCTGGACGCATCGTGGTTCCAGCTCGTCTCGCCCTGAGTAATCCAGCCCGAGAGTCCCAGTTCAACGCTGAGGTTGGACCGCTGAAACACCTCCGCGGCTTCGGCTGAGCCTGCCGAAGTCACGATGAACGCGAGCGCGATCGACGACCCGAGCCGGCCTACCCACGCGCGGACCCGTCGGCAAGGCGTCTGCTGACTCCACCTCGAACTCATGACAGCGTTTCGGTTCATCGTCGTGGGCCGCCCCGCTGAATGATGACGGTGTCGAAACAGCGGTCCGCGGTCTCCGGCATCACACGCCGACACGCCGCCCGAATCTCCTCCTCCGCCATGGTCCGCTGCAGGTACGCGGATAACCAGACGAGCCACGTACCGATCAAGGCCGCCAAGACCGCGCCCGCGATGAGAAACATCAGACCCGGCGTTCTCGCGCGAGTACTTCTCTCGGAACCGGACTCTGCGGCAGCGAAAGACGACTCCGCTTTCTCACGTTCCGTCACGACCGCCCCGTTTCCCGTCTCTTGGTTCGCCATGACCGTCCTCCGTCGATGCGCAGAACCATCACGATGGTACACCAGGCGGTCTGTTCTGCGTATGGATTTAGCGGATTGTGCAGACTGTCTCCGCCAGCATGCACCTATGCGCCGGCACGCACAGTCGGCAAATCCCTACGCCAGCGCAAACGGCAGAGCCGGCGGATACCGGCAATCGATCAAGAACCGTTGACAACAAGGCCCAAACTCCGGCGCTCGCCAGCTCTCAGTCCATTCCACCGGTCGCTGCAGGCCTCATCCTACAAGCCCGACGCATTCCGAACGTCGCTCCACCTTCACGGGAAGGCCGGAGTTCGATTTCAGTCGGTAAGTCATTCGCTTAGGGCCCCATGCGGCTGGCCTGAATCCACGGTTCTTGACCCTGCCGCTCACATGCTCAGATTTTTGCATGTCCAACCGAATCGAGGAGGCGGCACCAGACCGCACCACGCTGTGTCGCCTTAGCAAGGACCATACGGCGCCTGATACGCGACCAAGACCAGCAAGGAGTCACCACCATGCGTGTCGCCTTCTTCTCTTCCGTGAAGCTGCCGTCACAGACCTGGTTCTTGAAGCGGAACGCGATGTTGGTTGGAGCGGTCTGCCTGATGAGCACCGCCTTCGGGCTCAAGTCGACCGAAGCGTTCGCTCTGATCGTCAATCCGACCAGTCTCAGCTTCAGCGGCGTCCAAGGAGGAACGAATCCGGCGCCGCAGTCCGTGACCTTTTCCAAGAAGAACAAACGGGAAAAGAGCTGGACCGCCAGGACATCGGCGGCATGGCTCAGCGCGACCCCGTCCTCGGGCACGCTGGCGACGGAAACCGATACCATTCAAGTCAGCGTCAACACGGCCGGGCTGACCGCCGGTTCCTATGCCGGACGAGTCACCATCGCCGTGACCCAACGCGACGGGCGCATTTCCAAGAACAACGTGTCCGTGGCGTTGACGGTGACCTCCGGCGGCACAAGCCCGACCATCGGGGTCAGCCCGACGAGTCTGTCGTTCTCCGGGACAGCCGGCGGCGCGAACCCCGCAGCCAAGACCATGAGCATCGTGAACACCGGCGGCGGCACGCTCAGTTGGAACGCCAGCGACAACACCGCCTGGCTGAGCCTCAGCCCAACTTCCGGCACCGACAGCGGGTCGATCACCGCCGCAGTCAATCTCGCCGGCCTGGCCGCCGGCACCTATACCGCTGCCATCTCGGTCGCCGCAGCGGGCGCAACGAACACGCCGCAGGTCATCCCCGTGACACTGACCATCGCCAACTCTCCATCCGGTTCTTCATCCACGGCATCGGCCACGTTGACATGGAACGCCAACACGGAAGCCGATCTCGCAGGATACAAAGTCTACCGTGGCACTTCGCCGGGAACGTACGGAGCGCCGATCGCCATGCTCCAAGGAAACGTCACCAGTTACGTGGCGACCGGACTACAGATAGGCACTTCCTACTATTTCGTGGTGACGGCTTACGATACCGCAGGAAACGAAAGCGCCTATTCCAACGAAGTCAGTAAGAGCATCTATTAAAAACCGGCGAAGGCGCTCCCTGCCTTTCCGATATGGATCTCCGTCCGTCGATCTCTTCCACCTCGCTCCCCCAGCCGACAGGCGGCCCCGGTTCCACCGTGCATTTCTTCTCTCATGATTCCGCAAACCAGAATTTCCCGTCGCGCTGACTTGACCGATCTACGCAAGGACCTGTATAAGGGCCGCTGAATCATGAGGAGCCAGCAAGGCGCGATCGAACCGGCCGGCCGGCGACCGCTTCACTCGTCACTCAGCGCTCAGAACTTCAACAGTCTCGCGCCCGTAGCTCAATGGATAGAGCATCAGACTACGGATCTGAGGGTTGGGGGTTCAAGTCCCTCCGGGCGCGCCACGTTCAGGGCAAGCCGGTAGAGTGAGGGACTGATGGCCACCATCCTCGTCATCGACGATGAAGAATCGATCCGAACCCTGTTGCGCGGAGTCTTGGAAAAGGCCGGTCATCAGGTGCTGGAAGCCCGAGACGGACGTGAAGGTTTGGCCGTGTATCAGCGTACGCCGGTGGATTTGGTCATCATGGACATCCTGATGCCGGATACAGACGGCCTGGAGGCCACCCTGCAGCTCACCCGCGAATATGTGGACGCCAAGGTCATCGCCATCACCGGAGCTCAGGGCGATCGGAATTTTCTGGACGTTGCCAAGCTCTTCGGCGCGCGTCGGACCTTCGAAAAACCCTTCGATCTCAACGAGATGATGGCGGCGGTCAAAGAGGTGCTTGAGAGCTGACACGCCTCGCGCCGTGCCGGTTGCGGGTTCGGACCGGTTTCCACAAGCCGTGTTGCTTTCACATAGGCGCGGAGTCGGCAGCGAACGGCTCAGCCATCATGGGCAGCGAGCCATACACCGCTCATGGCTCTGAACGATGCGCGGCCGGCGATTGTGTTTTCCTCCAAACGATGCGGCACCTGCTGTTGGCCGGTTGGCTCGTGGTCATCCTGGTGATCACGACGTTCCCCTGGACGGACTTCAAGGGCCACGCCCACTGGGACAGCGTCCAGTGGATACCGTTCCGCCATGCCACTGAGCACCCTGGTGATATTGCCGGCAACATCTTGTTGTTCACCCCCTTCGGCTATCTCGTCGCTCGTAGGCAGATCGCCGCTCGACCGACGGGACTGCTCCCTCCCGTGGTGTGGGCGCTCGGTCTCTCCCTAGGCATCGAGATTTTTCAGGTCTTTTGCCACAACCACTTCCCCTCCACGACGGACGTGTGCAGCAACGTCATCGGGGCAGCGATCGGTGCAGCTCTTCCGCGCGCTGGCCTCGACCGATCATCCAAGCCGATCGTTCCGCCATGACTGGCGGTCGCTATTCCCATCCCACCGGATCGTAGCCGCGATCCTTCAAGCAACGGTTCACAAATCCGATATAAGCCTGGCTGGGCGTGGACCGTCTGAACAGGCCCCGGAGCAAGCCGGCCGTGGCGCCGCCAGCCGCGCCGATCGCTGATCCCCGTCCGGCTGCCCCCACGACGGCCCCGCCGACCGCACCGCTCGCGGCACCGATGCCGGCCCCGGCCACCATGCTCCCCGCCACCTGGCCAGCCTTGCCTTGACTCGGCGTCGCACCGGCCTCTTTGGCCAGTTCCTTGCATTCTTCGATGTCCCGCTCCGCCGCTTCCGGCCCGACTTGGCGATAATGCCCGTTAGGATACAAAATGGGCTTGGGGCTCGAGCAGCCGACCAACGCCATCCCCGCTACCAACGCGATCGAACGCGCAAGTGTCGCGACGACCCTGTCCCTCACTGCAGTTCCCTTCGTTTCAGAGCCCGCATCATCGCCGGATCGCTCAGGCCGACCTCGCTCAAGGCGTCCATGATATGCAGCCCTTTCTTCGACGCCAATTCCTTGGCCTTGGCGTATTGCATCCGGTTGAACCGGGCTACCGCAGGCTGTCCGTTGACGATCTGGCAGGCCAGCACTTCGCCGCCCACCTCCAAGATCCCGCCTTGTTCGACGAGAGTCCTGGCCTGCTCCACGGCGATGCCGTGCAGCGCGGCGAATTCCTCGATGCCGCTGGTCTCCACCAGCCGCCCGTCCGGCATGATGCACAATCGCTTGAAGTGCGGGGACCAGTCCTTCCGAAAGTCGATGTATGTGATCTCGCCGTCCCGCGACACGGAGCGCTCCAACTTGCTGTCATCAAGACCGAGATTTTTCTGTGCCAACCGCTCCCGGAGCTCGGGCGGCAACGTGCGGTAGAACACACGCGCCGCCGCTTCCTCGAGCGGCAGCCCGTAGGACCGGGCGAGTTGCTCGGCTTCGGCATACTGGATCAGATCCAGCACCCAGGTTTGTTTGGGCATGCGGCCTGACGGATCGATTCGGCAGACAAACAGCCCGCGGGTCACGAGTGGACCCGTCTGCGGATAGGCATACACGCCGCCTTCCGCGAGCAAACGGGTCATCACGTCCAGCGGCACGTCATAGCTCTCCGACAGCACACGCGCGTGGGCTGCGAGATCTTCCGGCTCGGTCATGGCGCAGACGGTCACATTTCCCGGCGCGTCGAACTCGGTATAGTCCTCGACGATGTTGTAGAGGACCGGCTGCTTTTTCGACTGCGGAGGAGCTTTTTTCTTGATCTTGAACATGTTCCGACAGACGGACTATGGGCGCGCAGCAATAGGCGATCAGTGACGCTCTGCTCTTCTCTATAGCCTATTGCCCATCGCCCTGAGCCAATTGCCTATCCCCTTTCTCCGTATGGCGGCAACGTCAGCAGGCGCGGATCCTCCACCGGCCCGCCGACGGTGAAGTGGTACAGCGACTGAAAGGTCAACTCTTTGACGCCCAGGAGGTCGTGTACGGGATCGTCGAAGAAACACCCGATGCCGGTCGCCCGCACGCCGGCCACCTCCGCTTCCAGATAGAGCACCTGCCCGAGCAGACCGCATTCCCAGAACAGGCGCGGATAGAACCAGGGGCCGTGCCGGCGGAGGCGGCTTTCGAACTCGGCGATCATGCCGAGCGAGAACGCGCTGTCTCCAGCGATATCCTGATGGCAACTGACCTGTGCCGCCACACGCCGCGCGTCGCCCTCCAACAACCAAAATAATGGAAGGCCGGCAGGACACCCCGGCGCCGGAGCCCAGCCGAATTCCGGATTCATCTCCCGCTGCAACACCGGCAGTTTCTCCGGATCGCGCACTAGCATGTAGAGGCCCGGCCGCAGCCCCTCGACCCGATGGACGAACAGGGCCAAGTGCACAGCCGGCACCCATGGCCACACATCCCAAGGCGAGGGACGATCCATTTGCGGAAGGTTGGCCTGCGGCATGACGCGCTTGAGCATGTTGAAGAACGTGTCGGCCGAGATCGACGTCTTGCCGTCGAAGGCAACGGCGCTGCGTCGCTGCCGAATCACTTGGCCCGCAGATGGGCCATCGTGATGCGTGATCCGTGACGCGTGAGGCGCATCGGATGAAGGAGCAGAACTCACGGCGAGGGGAATCGCGAGCTTGTCAGTCTGAATTTTCCATGACGCCTCGGCTACCTCGTCGATGATGTCCCATTGGACCGTATGTTCACGGCTCAACCGGTTGGCCTTCCCATACCACTGCCCGGCGTCCAATGCTTTCACCACCGCAGCATCGAGGAACAACGGCATCCCGTTCCGGTCTCCCTCGCCCCCCGACCCCTGACCATTCACCTCTTCATGCTCCCTTACTCCCAACCCCTGACTCCGTACCGCACGATCGGGCCAGATGACCGCGACGCATTCTGGATGTTCGCGCTCCACGTCGCGGAAGTCCTCCGCTCGGTTGACGCCGAACAGATCCGCCAGCACATCGTTTGAGGCACCCTCCAAC
>JBBIOW010000077.1:10349-12903 GCA_037443165.1 Nitrospiraceae bacterium
CCAAGCGCGCCGTGCCGATCGCGTGCCCGATATCGTGCTGGCAGTACCGAAAAGCCCGTTCACCATATTTCCAGGCTTCCCGCCAAAAGACCGAGGTCAGGCCGAACAGGAAGGCCTGAGGGGGGAAGGGCGCGATGAGCCGCTCGAACCCATCGGCCGGATAGGTCGCCCGCATTTCCAGCCCATGTTCTTTGGGCGCGTAGTGGTAGAGCGCCGGCGTCTCCGCCAGGCCCGGTACGGCGGGCAGCAGCAGATAGCCCTCGGTCGGATGCAGGTTGCCGCTCGAAGGATTGCTGCGCAGCGACCAGCGCACGCCCCCGGCCTGTTTCCAAGCCGAAAGCGCCAGCGCGTACTCCAAGAATCGCGAGAGCGTGCGGATCGACAGCGGCCGGCTCTCCACGGCGCCGTGACGGTACAGCGCTTCGTAGGGAGGGCTCAGCGGCTCCTCGTCAGGACGCAGAACCGGCAGCGGGACCAACGGTGCCCCGTGGAAACGTCGGAAGGGATCAGGCTGGTTGGCCCAGTCCAGGTAGCCCAACGAACGGGCATAGCGAAAAAAATGGTGCTTGGTTTCCTGATGGTAACGGATGACTTGGGCGATGCGATCGACGGCGACCGACCCTGGTTGCAGAGCTTCCGCCATACGGTGTGACATCCGATCTTCGAACTCGCCCCAGTCTAACCAGGACGCTCGGAGAAAGTAAATGATCGAGGCGCGACGATTGACGCCGCGTGAGGCGGCTCGGTATGCTGGCGCGCTGTCGGGGGTGACGGTCTATGCGATTCGATCCAGCGATGGCCGCGCAACGCGCCTTTGCGCGGGCCAAAGTTGCCGGCGAATTGGGAAACGACTGGGAGGAAGCCGAGCACGCCGAGGCGACGTTCT
The DNA here is from genome assembly GCA_037443165.1 of Nitrospiraceae bacterium. GTDB lineage: Bacteria > Nitrospirota > Nitrospiria > Nitrospirales > Nitrospiraceae > DATLZU01. The sequence continues at coordinate 11,236 of JBBIOW010000077.1, forward strand.
CCTCCGTCGCGGGCGCGAACGCCGCGGACGCCTACTGGACGTTGCAGCGCATCGGGACCCGCCATCCGAAGGCGAGGGCCTTTCAAGCCTTCTGCATCTACATCACCTGGCAGCAAGTGACCGAGGAACCCATTCCCTTGCACTTCAAGACCGGCCTCGATCTCTGCGAGCGCTTTCTCAAGAACAGCGAGTGCCGCTCCGCCGAGGAACTGCTCGACCTGGAGCAGATCCTGGAGCTCCGCATCTCCTTTCAGCGCGGACTCGGACTCAAGGAGGAAGACGAGGAGGACGGTCATGATTACGACAAAGACGTATTGAAAGGCGGGGACTGATCGGTCGCCGGGCGTGTCGCGAAACGTCCCCCCTCTTCCTGCCGATCGAGGACCGAGGATCGACGTCCTTTCAGACTTGGCACTGGTTCTTCGCCGGGATCACGCAGATGAACTGCACCGGAGCGGCGGGGTCAGCGATGAAACAGTGTCTCTCGTTGGGTGCGATGTAGACCGAATCCCCGGGAGCGAACGGCGTTTCCCCGTTTTCCGTGCGGACCTTTCCCGTTCCCTTCAGGATATAGACTTCGTGTTCCCATTCGTGCTCGTGGAACGGGGTGCCAGCCCCCGGTTTCACGTCGAACACCCGCAGGGCAAACCGCGGGGCTCCGTCCCGATCCGTGATCATCTCGCGCATCTCGACTCCCTCGGGCACGCCGGCGTATGCGTCCGGTTTGACATCCGCGTAGTGTTTGATGACCATGGTGATCTCCGTGGTCCGGCTCCTTCGGAAAGACCTTGCATCGCTGTCACGTGCTGCTCAAGATAGCAGCCTGCCACAGGCGACACAAGTACCCGGGAACCATGGCCGAAGCCGATAAGCATTGGGCGCGTATCTTCCTGCACCGTGGGGACCTCGCTCGAGCCCGGCGCTGCTACGAACTGGCCGTGCAGGACGACCGCCGGCTCGGCACGGCGCGCGAACTCTCCGACTCGCTGGGCAATCTCGGCAACGTCTGCGCTATGTTGAAAGACCTCGTCGCCGCCGAGCAGTGCTACCGGGAGGTGCTGGCTATTCAACGCAGGCAGCAGGATTGGACCGCCATCGGGCAGACCCTGGTCAACCTCGGCAACCTTCACATGGAATCGGGACATCCGGAACGCGCTCGTCCCTACTACCTCGAAGCACTCGACGTGCTCCGACCGCTGCAGGACCACCGAGCGCTCGGGATCCTCTTGTGCAACTTGGCGCTGGTGCACGTCGCGGAAGGGCGGATCGACGATGCCATCGGGACGTTCGAGCGGGCCCTGGAATCCCATCGCACCGTCGGCAACGAAGAAGGCCTGGCCGTCACCTACAGCCAACTCGGCAAGACTTATTTCGACGCCGGGCGGTTTCCTCAGGCGGAGAAATGCTTCAATAACGCGTCGGAGCACTTCGTGAAGCTGGGACAGCCACGAGGCGAGGCCGCGGTGCTCCGGCAACTGGCCGACCTTTACGAAGCCATCGGCGACGGGGTCTCCGCCATTCGGTGCCTGGAGCGCGTCATCGTGCTCGACACCCGCTCCGCTCTGCCGCAATCGAGAGCGGATTCGGAACGTGTGGCCGGACTGCTCGCGCGATTGCGCCGCGAAAAACCCGGTCCTACCGCCGGTTGAGCGAGACGAAATTTCCTCC
>JBBIOW010000078.1:0-12802 GCA_037443165.1 Nitrospiraceae bacterium
GAGGTTGGCGCCGGTGTTCATCAGTCCGGACAGGGTGCCCGCGTGGGTTTTGGACAAATCGGTTGTCGAAGCCCAGTAAGCCCCCACCGTAAAGTACAACCAGCCGGCTCCCAGCGAGAGACAGAGAATCGCGATCCAAGCGGAATCGACCACGGCGCCGAGCGCGATCACCGTTCCGGAGAGCATCATGCCCGCCATCCCCGCGGCGCCCCGGCCCTTCGTCACGCCGTAGGCGGCCGCCAATCGATCGGTGATCCACCCGCCGAGCGGGCAGAACACCAGAATGGCCAGAAACGGCAGAGACGCGAAGACGGCGCCGCGCAACTCGCCGAACCCGCGCACGTTCACCAGGTAGAGATAGAACCACGACATGTACACGTAGGCCACGTATCCCAGACAACCGTAGCTGCACACAAGCCACCACACCGTTGGCGTCGTGCCGATGGCTTTCCAGGGTGTCTTTCCGGACGTCGGCGTCTCGAGCGCTTCGCAGCGCGTCCGCAGGCGCTGCGCCGGATGATCCGTCGCGCACCAATACCAGAAACCGGCGATCAGCAACCCCAGCGCGGCCGACGAATAGAACACCGTCTGCCACCCAAAGTTCACCATGAGCCAGGCCGCGACGGGCGGCGTCAGCGCCGAGCCGACCCCGATTCCGCCGATGGCGATGCCGATGCCCAACCCCCGCTCTCGAGGGTCGAGCCAATCCGCGACAGCCCGGTTGAAGTTCGGCAAGGCCGCGGCCTCGCCGACGCCGAGCAGAAATCTGACGACGGCGAGCGAACCGGCGATCCCGACCAGGTCCGCCAGCGGCAGCGTGGCGGCGATCGCCGTCAGCGCCGTGAACAGCGACCACCAGAGCACCGCCGCGGTCAACACGCGACGCGCGCCCCATCGATCCCCCAACCACCCTCCGGGAATCTGAAACAGCGCATAGCCCAGCACGAAGGCGGAGAAGATGCGTCCCATCTGGCTGCCCGTCAACCCGAGGGCCGGCATCATCTGCCTCGCCGTCACGGAAATGTTGACACGGTCGATGTAGGTCACGACACTGACGGCGAACAATAAGGCAAGGATGATCCACCGGGCGCGCGGCGGACGAGCGGGCGATGTGGATGCGCTCACGGGCGTTCCATGCAGGCGGAATGGTCCAGCGACCGGCTCATTATAGCCGTTCAGTCGACCACCGACCAGCGAACGCCCGCAATTCACGGGATACGCCGGCGCCGGCGGAGATCGACCGGTCGGTGGATTTCCCCCCATCGATCCGGTAAGATGACGATTGATACGTACTTCCCTGATGCACCCAACCGGAGGAGGAGTGAGGGTCCGTCTTAGCGCACTGCTCCTTGTACTGCTGGTCCTCGTACTGCTCGGCGTGGTCTTCTCCCGCCCCTTGACCGGTCAGGATTATCTCAAAGAATTTTTCCTCCGGCAGATCGAGCACAACATCGGACGCAAGATCGACGTCGGGCACGTCAAGCTTGTCGTCTTTCCCCGAGTCCGGCTGGAGCTCAGTCAGGTCATCGTCCATGACCGCGACCCGACCCATATCTTGCTGACCGCCAGACGGGTGGATATGGTACTCCGTCTCATCCCGTTGTTGCGCCGGCAGGTGGTCGGCAAGCGTCTGCTGATCGAAGATCCCCAGGTGACCTTGCGCCGGGATCAGGACGGCCGATGGAACATCCTCGCCGACGCGCAGGCCCAGAGCGCCAAAGATGAACTCGCGCTGAAGGAGTTGGCGCACATGCTGCGCGTCCGCGAGGCGGCCTTGCTGAACGGCACCGTCACCATCCTCGACGATTCCCGCCCGGACGGAACCCGGCGGCTCCAACTCCAAACCGTCGATTCGACGCTTTCGATCCCGCCAGGCCGAGCGCGCGCCGACGTTCACCTCGCTGCGACCCTGCCCGGACAGGAGGGGGTGTCGGCGGTGTCCGTGACCGGCGTTGTCGCCGGTGCTGAAGCCTCGGCCACGTTGGCTGCCGAGGAGCCGGCTGCTGCGCGGACGTCTCTCCAGTTCGAAGGCCGGATCGAAGCGGCTAACCTTCATCTTCGCGAGTTGGCGGACTTCTTCGGCCCGCGGCCGGTCCCGGAAGGTTTGGCCGGGGCGGCCAATCTGCGCGGCACCCTGCGGATCGTACCCGGTGTGGCGGGCTACGACGTTCTGCTGTCCGACATCACCGCCAACGTGGATCGCTTCGCCTTGAGCGGCGGGGCCAACCTGTCCGGACTGTTGACGGCCCAACCGACTTTTTCGGTGACGTTTTCTTCCTCGGCGATCGAGCTGAACGAGTTGCTGTCGTATGTTCCGCCGCAGTGGATTCATGCCGAACTCAAGTCGGTCATCGCGGAACGACAGATCGGGGGAATGATCGAAGCCGTGACCGCGACGCTGACCGGTTCCGCCGCGGCTACGACCTCCGTCTCCCTCACGGGGGAATTTCGGGTCCGGCAGGGACGCGCGCTGATCGGCCAGGATCGCGTCCCGGCGCGAGACCTCGCCGCGACTGTGCTGGTCGAAGCCGGGCGGATCCGAGTGCTGGGGTTGACCGGGCAGTACGGCGATATCCGGATCACGCAAGGCAAAGCCATGGTGTCGTTTTTGGAAGCCGGGCCTTGGCTCGAGATGGAACTCTCCGGCAGCATGGAGGCGGCCGACCTGGTGCGGCTCCTCGCCAAATCCATTCGCTCCAACCGCGTGTCCGCGTTCCTGGCCGGCTCGCGAGACGTGACCGGTGAAGCGCTGCCGACGTTCCGGTTGGTCGGCCCGCTCAACCAACCGGGAGGCGTGACCTTTGTCGGCGGAGAGATCGTCGCCCGGAACATCAGTCTGACCAGTCCGTCCCTGCCGGAACGCATCAGCGATCTTCAGGGACGGCTTCTGTTGTCGGAAAGCGGCACGCAACTCGATCAGGTCAACGGCCGGTTGGGCGAAATGTTCTTCCAGCTCCATGGCACGATCACCGGCGGTACGACCAGTGCGGAGCGACGCGGCCTTCTTGGCCCGGTTGCTTCCGGCCGGCGTGATTTCCGACTCGTCCCTGCAAGGACCGCTCATCGCCGCCGTCGCGCTCTCCGGATCCACTGCGACGCCGCAACTCCGCGGCCATGTGATCCTCGACGAGGCCAAATGGGTCATCCCGGGCCTGGGCGAAAAACCGCCCGGTGCCCCGGCCGCGTTGGAGTTCGACGGCAATCTCGCGTCTGGCAATGTGTTCACGGTGACCAAGCTCGAACTGGTCCTGCCGTCGCTGCGCCTGGCGACCAAAGGCAAAATCCAACTCGGCAAACGGTTCGCGCTCGACGTGTCCCTCGCGACGGGCACCGTGTCGCTCTCCAGCCTGCCGGAATGGCTCTCAACGGCGGGACTCGAAGCTGGCAAGCTGGAAGTCTCGCTCGACATCAAGGGATCGAACCCCGACTGGCGCACGTGGCGGATCAACGGATGGCTGGCTCTGACCAACGGCCTGATGCTCGCCAGGGGATTGGACGGGCACGTGCAGGATCTCTACGTCCGGTTAAAGCTGATTCGCAACAGCGCGGAGCTCAAGCGGTTGGCGTTTCGGATCGGCGACAGCGACCTGGCGGTGTCCGGCACGATCAGGAACTGGACTCACAAACCGCTCATTACCGCCAAGATCGAATCGTCCCACCTGGATATCGACCTGTTGATTCCCAAAGGGGCCCGCTCGCCGATCCGCGACTTTCTGGAAACCCTGGCGGCCACCAGCCGAGTCAGCGCCATCGCGACCATCGACCGCGGCATCTACAAGAAACTTCGCTTCGGCGGGCTGTCCTGCCGGATCACGATCGAAGACGGGATTCTGGACGTGGACCGGATCGCTGGACAATCCGACGGCGGGCAGGTCGCGGGGCGAATCGTCGTGCAGCTCCCCCGGCTGGCGCCGGCGGAAACGGAAGCATCGGTCCGGATCACAGGCATGCGGTTCGAGGAGTTGCTTCCTCTACTCGGCGCGGAAGAGCACTGGGTGACCGGCGCGCTCAAAATGACCGGCACGCTACGCGGGCACGGCCGAAACCCACACGGCGTCTTTCCTACACTCGGCGGGAAAGCGACGCTGCTGATCGAAGACGGCCGCATCTTCAAAAACGACAAACGGCCGATCTGGAAGGTCCTGAGCATCCTCAACCTGCCCGCTGTGCTGCAGGGCAAGGTCGATCTCGATAAAGAAGGGCTTCCGTTCAACCGGTTGTCGGCCACCCTTTCCGCGCGCAACGGACTGATCGAATCGGAAGACATCATCCTCGACAGCCCCGTCCTGAAAATCACGGCCGCCGGCAACTACGATCTGGCCACCGATCAGTTGGACATGGTCTGGGCCGTCAGCCCCTTCGGCTCCTATTCGCAATTCCTGAAATCGATCCCTCTGTTCGGACGGCTGCTCGCGGGTGAACGGAAGGGCATCGCTACGGCCCTGTTCCAAGTGAAAGGTTCCATCGAAGATCCTGAGGTGACCTACCTGCCGATGAAATCCTTCGCCTCCGGCTTGACCGGACTGGCGCAGTTGGCCTTCGACGTGCTTAGGAACACGCTCACCCTGCCGGTGGATCTCGTCAGCCCGGACGAAAAGCCGGCGGCCGCCACGGAAAAAGCTTCACCGTCCGAGGCGCCGCCGGTTCCCGCGTCGCCTTGACCCTCCCCGGACCGCGTGATAGCATCCGCTTAGCGTATCTACGCAAAAGCCAGAAGCTCTCTAGCGAGTAGCGAGCAGTGAATAGCGCTGAGCGATTCGCTAGGGGTTATTCGCTCTCAGGAGCTATTCGCTGCTTGCTGTTAGCTACTTTGCATTAGCATGGAGCGCACTGCATGACCGCCGATCGCGCGACCTTGTTCATCGCCGCCAGCGAAATCGACTCGAACCTGTACTACGCCACGCGGTTCGTCGCGCCCGATCCTTTCATTTATATGGAGGTGAAAGGGGAGCGGCTGGTCGTCATGAGCGATCTGGAATTGGACCGCGCCCGCAGCCAGGCCCAGGTCGATCGGGTACTGTCCTACTCCCAACTCGAGCGGCGAGCGAAGGATCAGGGTGTGACCGAACCGGGTCCGGTGGACATCGTCCATCTCGTCCTGCAGGATGCGGGCCTTACGGAGTTGTTGGTGCCCGGCAATTTCCCGTACATCCATGCCTGCCGCCTGCAGGAACTGGGGTACCGGCTCCACACAAAACGCGAGCCGTTTTTCGAACAGCGGGTCGTCAAGACAGCCGAGGAGGTGAGCCACATTGAAGCGACCCAGCGCGCCACGGAAGAGGCGGTCGCGGCGGCGCACCAGGCCCTGCGCCGGGCCTCCGTGCGGGACGGTCTGTTGTGGCTCGACGGCGAGCCGCTGACCTCCGAACGCATCAAGAAACTGATCAACGTGACGCTTATGGAGCGGAACTGCATCGCCCAGCATACCATTGTCGCCGCGGGCGAGCAGGCTTGCGATCCGCACCACGAGGGCAGCGGGCCGCTGCCGGCTGATCGCAGCATCATCTTCGACGTCTTTCCGCGCTCGGCCGCCTCCCGCTACTTCGCTGACATGTCGAGGACCGTCGTGCGGGGCCGGGCCTCGGCCGAGCTTAAAAGGCTGTACCAAACGGTGAAGGATGCCCAGGAAGAGGCGATCACCAAGATCCGGGACGGCGCCGACGGGGCCAAGATCCATCAAGGCCTCTGCGAGCGGTTCGATAGAGCCGGCTACAGGACCGGTTTGGTGAACGGACGCATGCAGGGGTATTTCCACGGGACAGGCCACGGCGTCGGGCTGGATATCCACGAACCGCCACGCATCAGCCGCACGGGCTCTATCCTGCAAGAGGGCCACGTGGTCACAGTCGAACCGGGTCTTTACTACCCGGGATTGGGCGCCGTCCGGATCGAAGATATGGTCCTCGTCACCCGCGACGGCTGCCGGAATCTCACGGACTATCCGAAGACCTTTGAACTCGATTAGGCTATAGGCAATGGGCCATGGGCAATAAGCGAAACGTGGAAGACCAGCATTTCATTTCCCCGTAGCCTATATAGCCCCGTCGCCGATAGCCCTGTCCTTGCTCACAGGATCATGCGCCTTACCTTCACCGTTCAACGATACAATCCGGAAGTCGATGCTCATCCCCATTTTGAAGACTACCGGCTCGAAGTCGGCCGGGGCCTGACAGTCCTCGAAGCCCTGATCCGCATCAAGAACGAACAAGACGGCAGCCTGTCGCTCCGGTATTCCTGCCGGTCCGCCATTTGCGGCTCCTGCGCGATGGAGATCAACGGCTCGGAAAAGCTGGCCTGTCGCACCTCCGTCCGCAAGGAATTGGAACGTCACGGCGGGATCGTCGTCGCGCCGCTCCGCAACCTTCCCGTCATCAAGGACCTCGTCGTCGATATGTCCTCGTTCTGGGAGAAAATCCGGTCGGTGACGCCGTGGCTGTTGGCCGGGCCGAGCACGGCAGGCGATCGGCTTGCCGGCCCGATGACGCTCATGCCGCAGAGTTACGAATTCCACAACGTGGATGCCTGCATCATGTGCGGCGCCTGCGTAGCCGCCTGTACGGTCCACGAGGTGTCCAAGAGTTTTTGGGGACCGGCGGCCTTGGCCAAAGCCGACCGGTTTCTGGCCGATCCCCGCGAGCCGGAAACGAGCAAGCGCTATCGGTTGATAGAACTAGAAAAGGAACATGGCATCTGGGACTGCACGCGCTGTAATTTCTGCGTCCAGGTGTGCCCCAAGGACGTCAAGCCCATGGAAGCCATCGTGCGCCTGCGTCGGGCGGCGATCCGTCAAGGCCTGACGACAACCGGCGGCGCCCGACACATCACGGGCTTTGCGGATCTCATCGAGCGGCAAGGCCGCCTGAACGAAGCGATCATGCCCCTGAAGGTCGTAGGCTTCGACTTGAAACGGCTGCTGAGCGTGATCCCGTTGGGGATCAAGATGCTGCTCAAGGGCAAGGTGCCCAACCCCTTGGGCCACGCCATTCCCGGGATCGAACAAGTCCGCTCCATCTTCGCCGCCGCACGCCGTCGGGCCAAGTCCGCTTAAGGGGCTATGCCGTTCTCCTTCAGATTTCTCGAGGACGTGGCGCTCGCCGACGTGGCATTCGAAGCCACGGGCGATTCTCCTTCCGAGGTGTTTCAGGCTGCGGCGCAGGCCATGATCGAGACCCTGGCCGACCCGCAAACCGTCGTCGCCGCCCGGTGCCTCACGATCACGCGCGAGGACGAGGACCTCGCCGCTTTGCTGTTTGATTGGCTGTCCGAGATCGTGTATGTCAAAGATGCGCAGGGCGTGGTGTTCCGGGAGGCCGTCCCCGTCGTGAGACAGGAACACGGACGGTGGAGGTTGGACGCGACGCTGGTCGGCGCCCCGGTCGATCCTGCAGCGCAGGAGCTGCGGGCGGACGTCAAGGGCGTAACCAAACATCTGTACGAACTGAAACAGGACGGCACCCGTTGGACGGCTCGGGTGGTGTTGGATATTTAAAGTTGGACAGTGTTGAGTTCTGAGTGCGGAGTGATGGAATGAAGCTGAACACCGACATGGCGGTGACCCGCATCGCCGATGAAGTGTGGGAAATTCCTCCGTCGGAGAAGCCCGGCATGCTCGTGCCGGCGCGGATTTATGCGACGGAGCGGATACTCGAAACGATGGATCGCGGCGTCTTCGACCAGGTGACAAACGTGGCGTGTTTACCCGGCATCCGCCGCTACGCCCTCTGCATGCCGGACGGCCACTGGGGCTACGGCTTTCCCATCGGCGGAGTGGCGGCCTTCGACACCGGCGAGGGCGTCATTTCGCCCGGCGGGGTCGGGTACGACGTCAACTGCGGCATGCGGCTGATTCGGACCGACCTCGCGCTGGCCGACGTGCAGCCGCGGCTGGAACCGCTCATGACCGAATTGTTCCGCAAGGTCCCGGCCGGCGTGGGGTCGACCGGGTTCGTACGGGTGACCCGCCGCGAATTCGAGGACGTCATGCGCAAGGGGGCGCGGTGGTGCGTGGAGAAAGGCTACGGGTGGCACGAGGACCTGGCGCGGATCGAAGAAAGCGGATGTATCGCCGGTGCCGATCCGTCGAAGGTCAGCGACCACGCGGTGGAACGGGGGATCAATCAACTGGGCACGTTGGGATCCGGCAACCACTATCTGGAGGTGCAGGTCGTCTCCAGCGACCGGATCTTCGATCCGCAGGTCGCCGCGACGCTGGGCATCACCGGCCACGACCAGATCGTCGTGATGGTCCACTGCGGCTCGCGCGGGTTCGGCCACCAGGTCGCGAGCGATTACCTGAAGGTGTTCGAAAAGGCCATGCGCCGGTACGGCATCACCGTGAGAGACCAGCAACTGGCCTGCGCCCCGTTCCGGTCGCCCGAAGGTCAGGACTATTTCGCCGCCATGAACTGTGCGGCGAACAGCGCCTTCGCCAACCGCCAGGTGATCACGCACCAGATCCGCGAAGCGTTTGCGGCGGTCTTCGGCAAGTCGGCCGAAGAACTGGGCATGCATCTCGTCTACGATGTGGCACACAACATCGCCAAGGTGGAACGCTATCCGGAAGGGGAGTTAGTCGTCCATCGAAAGGGATCGACCAGGGCCTTCGGTCCCGGCAGGCCAGAGCTGCCGGAGATCTATCGAGCAACCGGACAACCGGTGATCTGCGGAGGATCGATGGAAACCGGCTCCTATCTGCTGGTCGGCACCGAACGCGCAATGCAGGAGACCTTCGGCTCGACCATGCATGGGTCCGGTCGGACCATGTCGCGGGCGCAGGCCAAACGGTCGGTGCGCGGAGAACAACTTCAGCGGGACATGAGACAGCGAGGGATTCTCGTGAAAGCCGTGTCGATGTCGGGCCTGGCGGAGGAAGCCGGATTCGCCTATAAGAATATCTCGGACGTGGTTGAAACGGTGGATCGGGCGGGGATCACCAAAAAGGTGGCGGAGCTGAGGCCGATCGGGAATATTAAGGGATGACGACTGGCGGGTCCTGTCGTCGAACAGCCCAGCCGTGCTCGCATCCCGCCCGGTGTGGGGCCCCGCTGTTCGTGGCTGGGCGCCCGTCCGACGCCACCCGCTGTTGAAATCTCAATCCCCGTCAGCCAGGAAAAACGGGAACAACAATGGAGCAGCGGCGGTGTCCGCGGTTTCCGGTGCGGTTTCGGAGTTCCTTCACCTCCGCCAACGTGGTCGGCGGGGAGGGGAGCGTGATCGACCTTTCGATCCGTGGCTGCCGCGTAGACAGCGGCGTGACGGTCATGACCGGGACGATCTTGGAATTGCGCATCCACGCCGCCGAACATGAACCGCCGATCGCCGTAGATCAAGCGATCGTCCGATGGTCGAGGAACCACCAGTTCGGTGTGGAGTTCATGAGCCTGCAGCCCGACGAATGGGCCCGTCTCCAGCACATCGTCAAGGAATTGGAGCAGGAGCCCTATATGAAGAAAGCCGCGGAAGAGGGGTCGTCGTGTTGATCGCTGGCGGTGATCGTTCCTCCCTCTCGCCCCCTTCGCATTCGTCTACCCGCGAGCGTATTCTCGAGGCTCTGAACACACCGCGTTGCGATTAGGCGCGGTGTCGGTGGCCGTACAGGAGCGTGATGTTGATTCGGCGGCTTTCGTATTCGTCTTTGAAGGAGAACCTGTCGGTCTCGTGGAAGAGGTCGGAATTGAAGACGACGGCGCGGTTCGCGCGGTAGGGGACCCGCACGGCCTGGGCTCCGACGCTCGCCAGCCAGTCGAAAACCCTCTGCCGGTTCTTGTCGTTGTTGTATTCCCTGAAGTTCCAGTCGCGAGGCGCTTCTTTGTCCCACACCACCAGCCCGCCCGTCTCGGGATCCAGGTTGGCTTCATCCGGCGTGATCCAGAAGTTCACGTTGACGGCGGCCGCGTCGGCGTGCACGTTGAGCCCGCGCCGCCGGCTGTCATACTTGAACGCCCAGGCCTGGGTGAGCCGGTGCTGCTTGAAGATCCCCGGAAACTTCAGCCTCAGTTCCTCGGCGATCTGCAGGAGCAGCGGCGTCGCAAAGCCGTCGCCCAGAAACGCGCCGAGATATCCGTTCTCGTAATCCTTCTTCCAGATCGTCGATTCGAGGCAAAAGCGACGCATCGAGTTTAACGCCTCGTCGGTGAGCAGCTCATCGATGAAAATAACCTCCGGCCGAGAGGCATAGTAGCGGGTTTCGATGGCCTCGCGATCGAGATTGGGGTTCACAGCGCCGCCCGTCAGTCGTTCGCAGGGCGTGCGGTAGAGCAGCCGGTTGAACGACGGCGCGATGAGGTCCAGATCCCGTTGGTCGAGGCGGATGCGGGTTACCGTTGGGACATCCTCGCGAGCCCGCTGATCCAGGCGCCTCAGGGCGTCACGATAGGCTGCATGTTCGCTTCCCAGAACACCGCGGTCGAACAAATACTGAATCTGCTCAGCGTCGTGCTTCAGCCGGGATTTGGAGACCACCGTCTCCGTGACGCGACGCCCATGATCCTGTTTCACCCGGGCGGACTCGTCGAGACAGGACAGGGCCCGGTCGAATTGCCCTCTCCAGATGGACACGATGCCGAGGTTGTACGTTGCCTTGACATAGCCCGGCATCAACTGGAGCGCCTGTTCGAACGCCGCCGCGGCTTCGTCCCACTCGCCCCGCTCCATGAAGGCCAATCCGAGATTGTTGTAGGCTTCGACGTGGCTGGGCTTGATCGCGAGGGCGTGTCGATACGCAGCAATCGCCTCGGCGAGGCGACCTTGCTCCTTGAGCACCACACCCAGATTGTTGTACGCGTCCGCGTAGCTCGGGTTGACGCACAGCGCTTTCCGGTACGCCTGTTCGGCTTGGGTGAATCGACCGAGCTCTTTGTGGACATTGCCCAAGTTGGTCAGGGCCTCGACATACTCGGGGTTTGTGGAGATGGCGCGCTGATAGGTTGCGATGGCCTCTTCGAATCGCCCGGCCCGTTGCAGCACCACCCCGAAATTGAAGCAGTAGAGCGGATGATCGGGATGTTGCTGAACCGCGCGGCCCAGCAACTCGATTGCTCCATCGAGCTGGCCGGTTCGGTACGCGAGCAGACCCAGGGCATGCAGCGCTTCCGGATGCTCCGGGCTTATCTGGAGGACGAGTCGATAGGTGCGCTCGGCTTCCAGCAAACGCCCGGCCTGATGGTGGGACTTGGCTTCGTCCAGTAGCGTGGCGACGGCAAAGCTATCCCGCACAGGACCCCGTCTGCCCTGAAGCTTTTCCCACCGCCTCCGCTCTGCGCGGTTCATAGGGGATCCCGGGCGACCCTGCCGTCACCTACCCAAGTGCCCAAGGGTACCTGAAACCCGATGGCTAGGTCAAAGAGGGTGGGTAGCGCGTGGACTTCGGTCCCCTGCTGGACCCCCAACCCGCACGCTGGATGGCGTTATGCGCGTGGCGTCTGCACCACCCGCTTTTGGCGTTGCCCGATCAAGTCGAGCGCTGCCACGCGGTAGGCTTCGGCTAATGTCGGGAAATTGAAGATGCTCTCGACGAAGGAATCGATCTTGGCCCCGTGTTGCAGCGCCATTTGGCCCAGATGGATCAGTTCAGTGGCGCCTTCCCCGACGATCTGCACGCCCAGTAGGCGATCGCCCGCAGGATCGGCGACCAATTTGAGCAAGCCATCGCCGATGCCCGCAATCTGGCCGCGCGCAATTTCGTCGAAGCGGGCTCGGCCGACGATCGCGCCACCGTGCCTCTCGATCGCCGCCGCCTCGTTCAGCCCGACGCTGGCCATCTCCGGAATCGTGTAGATGCCCAAGGGAATGGTCTCCGGCCTGCTGCCGAGCGGCAGCCCCAGGGCATGACACACCGCGCGCCGGCCCTGTTCCATCCCGCAGGAGGCGAGGCCCGGCGGTCCGATGACGTCGCCGGCCGCATAAATGTGCGGCACCGCCGTCTGGCCGTATTCATTGACGGCAAGCGTGCCCTGTTCGGTGAGCACGAGTCCGGCGGCCGAAAGATTGAGATCGTCCAGGTTTGGTTGTCGCCCCAGTGCGACCAACAATTTGTCGGCCGCGATCGTCCGACCGTCGGCGAGCGTGGTGATCACCTGAGAGACCCCGTCCCAACGAACCTGGGTGACGGTCTGCCGGCCGTAATAGCGCCCGCCTTGTCGTTGGAAGCTGTCGAGGAATTTGGCGACGATCTCTCCATCGAGAAATTGCACGGGGCGCTCGGCTCGATCGACCATGGTCACTTCCACGCCGAGCAGGCTGAAGATCGACGCATACTCCGATGCCACGATGCCGCCACCCAACACGGTCAAGGATCGCGGAAGGTAGATCATCGAGAGAATCGAGTCGCTGTCGAGGATATGCTCATGATCGACGACGATCTCATGGGGGACGCGGGGTCTCGACCCGGTGGCGATCACGATAATGTCGGCCGTGAACAGCTGCTTGAGGCCATCCACTGACCGCATTTCCACGAGGCGGTCCGACAGGAATCGCGCGCGGCCGTGAACGTAGCACACACCGTTTCTCGCGAGTTGATCGGCCATATAGGCAGCATGCGCCTTGACCACGGCATCCAGGCGGTGCATGAGAACCGACACCGCGGTGTCTTGTCGGAGCCGGAACTCAAACACCGCCGCCGATCGTTTCAGCCGCTCCAAGTGGACGGCCGTTTCACGCAGGGTTTTGCTGGGGATCGTCCCCCGGTAGACACAGGCCCCTCCGACGCCGGGTTCCCGATCGATCACAGCCACGTGTTTGCCGGCTTTGGCACCCTGAATGGCGGCCTTCTGGCCAGCCGGACCGCTGCCGATAACCAGGATGT
>JBBIOW010000079.1:0-12703 GCA_037443165.1 Nitrospiraceae bacterium
GTCTGCGCGCTGGCGCTGGGCGCGCGTCATGGCTACGGAACCGATTACATGGCACCGCACAATCTTCCGATGACGCTCTTAGGGACGGGGCTGCTCTGGTTCGGGTGGTTCGGCTTCAACGCAGGCAGCGCGCTGGGGGCGAATCAAACCGCAGTGACGGCGTTTGTCGCCACGCACACCGCGGCGGCGGCCGGAGCGTTGGCCTGGGTGTTGATCGAGTGGGTCCATCGGGGAACGCCGACGGTCTTGGGGATCGCTAGCGGCGCCATCGCCGGTCTTGCGACGGTCACGCCGGGTGCCGGCTATGTGGGGCCATTCTCCGCGCTGGTGATCGGATTAGCGGCCGGCGTCCTGAGTTATCTCGGGATCATCTGGAAAGGGAAATTCGGCTATGACGACTCGCTGGACGTCGTCGGCATCCATGGCGTCGGCGGCATCTTCGGCATTCTCGCCACAGGACTGTTTGCCTCCAAGGCTGTCAACCCCGGCGGCGCCGACGGTCTTTTCTTTGGGAATCCCGGCTTCTTCGGCGTGCAGTTGCTGGCTGCGCTCACGGTCGCGGCGTTTTCCTGCGTGGGAACGTTTGCGATTCTAAAGGTGGTGCAACGCGCAGTGGGTCTACGAGTGTCGCCTGAGGAGGAATCGATCGGGTTGGATATCA
This sequence comes from Nitrospiraceae bacterium, assembly GCA_037443165.1. Taxonomy (GTDB): domain Bacteria; phylum Nitrospirota; class Nitrospiria; order Nitrospirales; family Nitrospiraceae; genus DATLZU01. The sequence goes on from JBBIOW010000079.1 coordinate 662, forward strand.
GCCAACACAACGAGCGCGCGTACTCGTAAGGCGCAGGGGGTATGTGCGTACTCCGCTCGTCGCAGTTGCCCATGATCGAGCGAGAACTGAACGAGGTCGCCAAGTGTGGCAAACATCAGCGAAAAAGCGAAGGAGGAACGAGCTCTGGAAAGCCTCCCGATGTGTTCCGTCGAGGTCCGATTCCGATCAGCTTGGGCACGGTCGAGGGGCGTCTCCTCGAGGTGAATGAGCGCTATGCGGAGCTTTTCGGATATGTTCCGGAGGAGATGATCGGGAAGACCGTTCAGGAGCTGAATCTCTGGGCCGTTCCGGCTGAACGAGACGAGATCCTCGAGAAACTGCTTCACGATGGGCGAACCAGGGCATTGGCATTCCTTCATGACCCGCCGTCCATCCCTACTTTGGAGCAAATAGTCCTTCCTCTTTTCCCCTCCGGAATGGTTTACGGTGTTCCCCTGGGAATAGGTTTGTAACTAATGGCATTGTCTGGGTAATTCGTCAGCCTTTCGTGGTTGGCGGGAGGCGATTGGAACCCGTATCCCTCCTTTGGGGTAGGTTCTTCGGGGAATACCATCCCGTCTCGGTTCCTTCTATGCTGTGTTGAGGGTCAGAAACGATGACTGTATGCCGGGCAAGGAGACCATTGCTGAAGCGCTTTAAGTAGGGCGGGAAATCATGACCATGGGCTCAACCTCCGGATCAGAGAGACAGAACGACGGTCTGGGCGACCGCCCGAGCAAGCGGCTGTACCGTCGAATTCCCGTGCGGTGCTTCGTCTACTACCTCGCTGAAGATTTCATGGGGACCGGAACCGTGTCCGACCTGTCCATCAACGGCTATCGTATCGAAGGCAACCAGCCGATCTTTCTCGATATGAACCTCACCCTGCGCGTGTTTCTTCCGAACGATCCGAGGCCTTTGGACGTGGAACGAGCAGCCGTCCGCTGGATGAACGGCCTCGAATTCGGACTGCAAATCGTCAGGATCGCTCCCGAAGCCGAGGCGCGCCTCAGCGAATTCGTGGCTTCCTACCTGGCCCGTACAAGGTCCATTCCCACCTGCTGACCGACGATCCTGCCTCTGCCTGCCTTCCTTTTTGTCTGTTTTCCGACAAAATTGTCTTGCCGATTGTCGCCTTTCGGCACGATGGTCCGCATTCGTGGGAGTTTCGGGAAATACGCCCTGGCACCGGAGTTGCTGATCTCTCTGCAAGGGAGGTCACCATGAGCGCGTCAGCCCACGACTTTATCCGCTGCACGTCCACCGAAGAGCGTGTTCTTGAGGCCTTGCGTGCGCGAGGCCCGCAGACGTTGGAAGCGCTCGCCTATTTTTTGAGCGATGCCAGTTGGTCGCAGGTGTTTCTGGCGGTCGACCGGCTGAGCCGAGCCGGGATGATCTCGCTTCAGCCGGTCCGGCGTTGCGAGTATCGAGTCTCGCTCAAGAGAGCCGCAGCCTAATGGCTCGTTCCGACCAGATTCTCTGGCTGCTCGTCGCCAACACGTTCAGCTTCCTGACCATTCCGGGCGTGGCGCTGTTTTACGGCGGGATGGTGCGGAGGAAGAACGCGCTCAACACGATGGTACTCCCCCTCTCGGCGCTCTTGCTGGCGTCGATCGGATGGCTGTGTGCGGGCGGCGAGTCGGGTGTGAGCCGTGCGGTCGGGTTGGCACCCGATTCGGGGCAGGATGCCGGCTCGTTGCCGTCGATCTTTCCCGCCGTAGCGGCGGCGCTGGCGCTTGCACTGGTCGCCGGCGCGGTGGTGGAGCGGATCCGATTGCCGTTCTTTTTGCTGTTCGGGACGTTATGGATGGCGCTGGTCTACGCGCCGTTGGCGTCCTGGCTATGGGGCGGCGGGTGGCTGGCCAATCTGGGCAGCCTGGACTTCGCCGGGGGAGCGATCATCCACATTAGCGCAGGAGTGGCGGCCTTGGTGGCGGCGATCGTGATCGGACCGCGGAAGGGATTCGGGCGGACGGACATGATGCCGCATCATCTTCCCCTCTCGATCTGCGGCGCAGGCTTCATGTGGGTGGGGTGGTGGGGGTTTGCAGGCAGACCGGGTGCGGCATCGATGACGGCAGTCACCGGCGCGTTCGTGGCGATTCAATTGGCTGCGGCTGCCGCCGCATTGGCCTGGACCGCTGCGGAGTGGCTGCAACGGGACAAGCCGACGGCGTTGGGTACGGTCAGTGGGGCCGTGGCCGGCCTGGTAGCGATCACGCCGGCGGCCGGCTATGTCGGTCCGCTGTCGGCGATGGTGATCGGCATCGGGGCCGGAGGGCTGTGCTATATGGCCGTGAACTTTGTGAAGCCGATCTTAGGGTACGACGACTCGCTGGACGTGTTCGGCATGCACGGCGTCGGCGGGACGTGGGGCATGATCTCCACCGGGTTGTTCGCCTCTACGGCGGTCAATCCCGACGGGAGCGACGGCCTGTTCTACGGCTATCCCTATCAGTTCTTTGCTCAGGTGGTCGCTGCTGTCGCGGCCTGGGCCTACGCCGCCGTGATGACCATGCTCTTGATCAAAGCCCTTCAGCGGCTGATGCCGTCGCGCGTCGACCCGGAGACCGAAATTCTGGGACTCGATCTAGCGCAGCATGGGGAGAAGGCGTATTCATGATGACGTTAACCGTGAAACGTTCATCGTGAAGCGCAAGACGGAATTCTACGTTTAACGATTCCCGATTAACGACGCTTCCTATGGCAGTTGTTCACGACGACATCGGACGGCGCCGGTTTCTGAGTCAGGCCGTCATGGCGTTCGGGACGCTCTTCGGGATGGGCGCGCTGGCTCTGCGTTTTGTGCAGTTCCTGGTGCCGAGGCAAAAACCGAGACGGTATGAAGCGGTCCTGATTGGAGCCGAAGCGCGTGTGCCGATGGGGGAACCGGTGCCGATGAATCTCGGCGGCCATAAGATCATGGTGCTCAAGACCGAGGAAGGGATTACGGCCTTTTCCCGGCGCTGCACCGATCTCGGTTGTCTGGTTTCTTGGAGCAAGGAGCGCGGCCAGTTCGTGTGTCCGTGCCACCAGGGCGTATTCGACAAAACCGGCCGCAATATCGCCGGCCCGCCGCCGCGCCCACTGGATCGCTATGAGGTCGTGAGGCGCAACGGTCAGTTGTACGTGAATATTCAAAACAGTTAGTCCTCGGTCGTCAGCGGTCGGCTTTCAGTGTCCTTCCCCAACCTTCCCCCTTTGAAGGGGAGGAGAAGGTGGGGGAAGCTGGTAGCGGAAGGCTGATAGCTCATACCTAAGAACTGGCGGACGGGATGAAATCATTGGTGTCGCAGATTCACGTCAAATCGGCCGAGCAAGACGGCAAGACCAAGACGTGGATCGACTTCATCCAGAAGGACCTGCCGCAACACCTCGACTGGTGGCCCTATACGTTGGGGGCGATTCCGCTCACCCTGTTCGGGCTTCTGGTGGCGACCGGCCTGATGCTGACGTTCTACTACGTGCCGTCGCCGGAGAAGGCCTACGAGAGCGTCGAGCAGATCACGAACGAGATCTATCTCGGTTGGTTCGTGCGAGGTCTGCACAAGTTTTCCGTCGATCTGATGATCCTGTTTTTGCTCTTTCATGTGATTCGCGTCTTCCTGACGCGAGCCTACCGGACACCCGGTGAACTGAAATGGATCACGGGCTCGATCGTGCTGTTCGTAACCTTCGCGATGGGATTCACAGGCTACTCGCTGGTGTACGACAACGTCTCATACTGGGGGATGACGGTCGTGACCAACATGCTGGGGACGCTGCCGATTGTCGGGACGCCGCTGCTCTATCTTCTGCGCGGCGGGGAAGAGGTCTCAGGCAACACGCTTCTGCGGCTCTACGATTTGCACACGAAACTCTTGCCCGTTTTGCTGGCTGGCCTCGTCATGGGTCATGTGCTGGTGGTCCGACTCGTTGGCTTTGCGGATGTGCAGGGGAGCCGGGGGTACCATCCGTTCTACCCGGAGCATACGTTGACAATGGGCGCGATCGCCGTTGGATTGCTGGTCTTGATCGTGGATCTGGTCATGATCTTTCCTCCGACCCTCGGCCAGCCGGCCAATCCCCAGGAGGTCGCTGCGGATGTTTCGCCGCCTTGGTATTTCTCGGCGCCGTACATGTGGATCACGTTGCTGCCTGGACCGGTTGCGCTCTGGAGCCTGTTCGGCGGAGCGGTGGTGTTCGTCGTGTACCCGTTCCTCGACAAGGAATTATCGAAACGGGGTTGGCCGATGGCGATCGTCAATGCGGTGGTCGGAACCCTGGTTGTGATCGCGGTCGCGACGCTGATGATTCTGGATACGAAAATGTGATGGCAAGCGAGAGGCCATGGGCGAGAGGCGAGAGGAAACAGTCATGGCTCTCCACCTTTAGCCGCTCGCCTCTCGCCTACTGATGGAGGATGCCGTGGATGATCCAGATGCCGAGCTGAGCCGAACTTACGAGCCGGCGCCGAACGGCAAATTGAATTTCACCCGCTACCTAATCGGCGGGCTGTGTTTGGTGTTGTTCCTCGCGCTGACCGGTGTCGGATATGTCCAGGTGGAAGAGCGGCGAGGCGGCGGCCTGAGGCCGTTCATCTCGGCCGAGAACAAGAAGTGTATCGACTGCCATCTCGCCAAAGACGTGTCGATCGGGGGGATCAACGACTGGAAGGTCAGCAGGCATGCGCCGAAAGGCATCGGGTGTGTGGAATGCCACCGGGCGGAGAAGGGCGAACCTGACGCCTTTGACCACTATGGCACGGTGGTCTCCACCCTGGTCACGCCGAAAGACTGCATGCGCTGCCATGACAAGGAAGCACAAGAGTTCGCAAGGTCCCACCATGCCAAGGGAGCGCAGTTCATCGGGTCATTGGACAATTTCCTGGGCAACGTGGTGGAGGGGCCCGAAGTGGTCACGGGTGGATGCGCCGGCTGCCACGGAAGCGTTGTCAAGGTGATGGAAAACGGGAAGCTCCATCCGGCTACCTGGCCCAATTCCGGAATCGGCCGCGTGAATCCGGACGGATCAAAGGGGACCTGTTCCGCCTGCCATGCGCGACATAGTTTCTCCATCGCTCAGGCCCGGCAACCGGAAAGCTGCGGCCGCTGTCACATGGGACCGGATCATCCCCAGATCGAGGCGTACTACGAGAGCAAGCACGGCGTCATGTTCAGCGCGAACAAGGACAAGATGAAGCTCGCTGAACCGGCGGAGAAGTGGCACCCGGGCAAAGATTATTTGTATCCCACCTGCGCAACCTGCCATATGAGCGCGACGACGACGCAGGAGGTGACCCACGATGTGGGCGATCGGATCAGTTGGACCTTACGTCCGGTCATCTCGACGCGGCTGGAGAATTACGAAATCCGGCGGAAAGCCATGCAGCAGGTCTGTTCCTCGTGCCACAGTCCCGAGATTGTCGAGCGATTTTTCACGCAAATGGACCAGGGGATCTCGCTGTACAACGAAAAATTTGGAAAACCGGCCAAGGCGGCGATGGACAGGCTAAAAGAAATGAAGAAGATCACGCCGACCCCTTTTGACGAAAAGATCGAATGGGTGTTCTACGAACTGTGGCATCACGAAGGCCGGAGAGCTAGACACGGGCTTTCCAAGGTCGCGCCGGATTACGTCCACTGGCAGGGCTTTTACGAAGTGGCCAAGCATTTCTATACCAAGTTCCTGCCGCTGGTGCGGGAGTTATCACCCGAGGTAGCTGAAGAAATGCTTCGCCAGGAGGGCCATAAGTGGATCGAGCGGGGAGTGACCAAGGATGAGATCGCTCAGATGGTGGAATTCTATGAGAAAGAAATGCAAGGCAAGCGGGGAGGAGGATGAGGCGGCGGCCCAACGGACTGCTTGGCGGAAGCCCCGCGTGGTTTCCGCGCCTCGCTGCTTATCAGACCATTGACCCCACCATCCCAAGCTAGGCATGCTTTGACCGCCGCGCCATGCCGCCTGTCTCCATCCCGGCCCTCCTTCTGCCCCGCACCACGCCGGGTCGGAGGGTCCGATTGACACATCACGCAACGATCTCTCGCTCGGCAAGATTTGAGATGACTCAATACGACCCGTTGACTCCCTTCTTTTCGCTTTGTTAGACTGCCCGCTTATCTACTCGAAAAATCCACGATTTCTCGTTTTTTCGAACGGCGTGAACCACATGAGGCAACAACCATGATCAAGGCTTGGTTACTCGACGAGATGTTCAGGTTCGATCGGCCCGCGCTGCGGGCGGAAGCCGGCCCGGAAGAGTGGGGCGCGGGGGATTCGGTCATCGAGGAAGAGGAGCAACCACCGCCGCCACCGACCGGATTGACCGCCAAACCGGGGAACGGCCGGGTCACTCTGACCTGGGATCCCGTGCCGGACGCCATGTACTACAACCTCTATTTCATGACGTCCAAGGGCGTTCAAATCAAGTTTTCGGAGCTCACCCGGCCGATCGCCGGTCCCGAGGATTTCAAACACACCATCGGCGTGACCAAGGAAAAAGGGAATTGCATCGAAGGCGCGACCTCTCCGTTCGTGCACGACGATCTTGCCAACGGCACCTGCTACCACTACGTCGTCACGGTGGTGACGCCGAAAGGCGAGAGCCCGGAGTCGCAGGAAGTGATGGCGATCCCGTCGCCGTATCTGCTGGCCATGCAGTTCGGGCAGGAGGGCGTCGACGACGGCGAATTCAGTTCGCCGACCGGCATCGCGCTGGACAACGACGGTAACATCTACGTCGCCGATACCGACAACCATTCGATCCAGAAATTCGACAAGGACGGAAAGTTCATCGCGCGTTGGGGGGGCGAACCGAGCCAGGAAGAAGGCCTGTTCTATTATCCGCGAGGCCTCGCGATCGGTCCCGACGGCGAAGTGTATGTTTCGGATAGCGGCAATAACCGGGTGCAGAAGTTCGATTCCGACGGCAACTGCATGCATGCTTGGGGAAGGTTCGGCTTCGCGTGGCGCGGCGCCGACATGGGGAAATTCGACGTGCCTTGGGGCATCGCCACCGACAAGGAAGGCAATATTTACGTCTCGGACACCAGCAATTCCCGCATCCAGAAGTTCAAATCCGATGGGACGCCGCTGCTGAAATGGGGACGCGACGGCAGCTTCGACGGCGCGTTTTTCTTCCCCCGCGGGGTGGCCGTCGATTTCGTCGGCAATATCTTCGTGGCCGACGAGGGAAACAACCGTATCCAAAAGTTTGATGCCAGGGGGAGTTTCCTCACCAAGTGGGGCCGCGAAGGCAGCGGTCCCGGCCAATTCAAGGCCCCCTGGGGGGTGGCCTGCGACGCGCTCGGCAACGTCTATGTGGTGGACAGCGGCAATCACCGCGTGCAAAAGTTCGACGGCAACGGCACCTTCCTATGCGCGTGGGGTAACCGTGGCAAGACGGAAGGACAGCTCAATTTCCCCTCCGGGATCGCGGTCGACAAAGAAGGGTGCGTCTATGTGGTGGACAGCGGCAACAACCGTGTTTTGAAGTATGTGCCGACTGAAGAGCAATTAGCGCAGGAGCAAAAGGCCGCGCCGAAAGAATCGGGCGAGCATGCGCCGCCGAGGAGTCTTGCCGTCAAGCCCGGAGACACGGAAACGCATATCAGTTGGCTGGAGGTGCCGGGAGCGGTCTCCTACAACCTCTACTTCAATACGTCGCCGAACCTGACGATGCAGACGGCCACCAAGATCGAAGGCGTCACGAGCCCCTTTACCCACACCGGCCTGACGAACGATATTCCTTATTACTACGCGCTCACGGCGGTCTATGAGGACGGGGCCGAAAGTTCCCTGTCGGAGGAGGTGACGGCGACGCCGGTCCTCATCGACATGACGGCGCCGCAGAACGCCAATGCGTTGATCAACCACGGGGCGTTCATGACGAACTCCCCGGAGGTCATGGTCACGATCTCCGCGGTCGATGTGGACACGGGAGTCGCCGCGTACTATATCTCCGAGAGTCCCATGACGCCCATGGCCGGCGCGCCCGGCTGGGTCGATGTCGAGCCGGCGCAAAAGTTCGGCGCGACGATTCCGTTCGTTCTCTCCCCCGGGGACGGGTCCAAAACCATCTATGTGTGGTTCAAGGACGCGGGGAACAACGTCTCAACCCCCGCCTCAGCCAGTATCCTGGTCAATACATCGGGCTATCTCTGCGTGTCGAAATGGGGCAAGCCGGGACGCGGCGCCTCCTTGCTGCACGGCGGCGAATTCATGGCGCCGATGTATGGATTGGCCATCGACCAGCAGGGCTGCCTCTTCGTGGTCGACAACGGCAACAACCGCGTGCAAAAGTTCGACAGCGCCGGCAATTTCATCATTATGTGGGGCAACTTCGGCTCCGCCCACGCCAATTTTCACAATCCGACCGGCGTCGCCTGCGACGCGAAGGGCGATGTGTACGTCGTGGATACGAACAACCACCGGGTGCAGAAATTCGACGGCAAGCTGGGCGGGTACCTGATGAAGTTCGGCTCGCGCGGCAACGGCGAAGGCCAATTCAACTCGCCCTGGGGGATTGCGATCGACCGCGTGCGGGGCTACATCTACGTTGTGGACAGCGCAAACTTCCGGGTGCAGAAGTTCGACATGACCGGCGAGTTCATCATGTCGTGGGGCAGTTTCGGCAACGGCGACGGCCAATTCTATTTTCCGCGTGGCATCGCGGTCGATCAGGCGGACGGGTCGGTCTACGTCGTGGATATGGGCAATCACCGGATTCAGAAATTCGACACCAGCACGAACGTGCTGCCGCAGTTGCTGACCAAGTGGGGCGGCAGCTCGGAGCCAGGCCATGCGAGCAGCCCGCAGGCCCAGGAAGCCGGCCAGTTGCGGTCGCCGTGGGGGATCGCCGTCGACAGCCAAGGCGACGTGTATGTTACCGATACCGGCAATCATCGCGTGCAGAAGTTCGATCGAGAGGGCAACTTCATCACCCAATGGGGCGGCTTTGGCAACGGCGACGGGCAATTCAACTTTCCGTACGGGATCGCCGTGGATGCCAAGGGCAGCGTGTATGTCGTCGACAGCGGCAATACGCGCGTGCAGCAGTTCATGCCGGCCGAGGAAGGCAGCGAGCGGCTGAGGGAAGAAGCCGAAGCGGCTGCGGAACTTGAAAAGACGCAGGGTACGGCGCAGGTTTAAGATCAGGGTCGCAACCGGCGGAGAGGCGTGATGCTCGACAAAGAGATCCGCATAGGGCTCACCTATGACGACGTGGTGCTGGTGCCGGCCAAATCGCAGGTCCTGCCGAGCGAAGTCGACACGCGGACCTCGATCACCCGCCATATCACGATCAACATTCCGATCGTCAGCGCGGCGATGGATACGGTGACGGAAGCGCGTCTAGCCATTGCCCTGGCCCGGGAGGGTGGGCTCGGAATCATTCATCGCGTGCTCGCGCCGGCTGACCAGGCCGCCGAGGTGGACAAGGTCAAGAAATCGGAGAGCGGGATGATTCTCGATCCCATCACGATCTCGCCGGATCAGACGATCCGCGATGCGCACAACCTGATGGCGAAGTATCGGATTTCCGGCATTCCCGTGACGAAGAACGGGAAGCTGGTGGGCATCCTCACCAACCGGGACCTGCGTTTTGAAACCCGCATGGATCTCAAGGTCTCGCAGGTGATGAGAAAGGAGAAGCTGATCACGGCGCCGGAGGGCACGAGCCTGGAAAAGGCGCGAGAGATCCTCCACGAGTATCGGATCGAGAAGCTGCCGGTCGTGAACAAGAACTTCGAGCTGAAAGGGTTGATCACGATCAAGGATATCGAGAAGCGGATCAAGTATCCGAACGCCTGCAAGGACGCCTACGGCCGGTTGCGGGTCGGCGCGGCGGTCGGCGTCGGACCAGATACTGAGGAGCGGGTTGCTGCGCTGGTGAAGGCTGGCGTCGATCTCGTGGTGGTAGACACAGCACACGGGCATTCGCAGAGCGTGTTGGACACCGTGAAGTTCATCAAAAAGAATCATCCAGACCTGGATGTCGTGGCAGGCAACATCGCGACGGCGGAGGCGGCGAGGGATCTGGCGAGAGCCGGCGTCGATGCGGTGAAAGTCGGCGTGGGCCCGGGCTCTATTTGCACCACCCGCGTTGTGTCAGGGGCGGGGATGCCCCAACTGACGGCGGTGGCGGACTGCGCGAAGGCGCTGAGCGACACTGACATTCCGGTCATTGCTGATGGGGGAATCAAATACTCCGGCGACATCACGAAGGCCCTGGCAGCCGGCGCATCGGCCGTGATGCTCGGCGGGCTCCTGGCCGGAACCGAAGAGTCGCCCGGCGAGACGGTGTTGTTTCAGGCCAGGACGTACAAGGTCTATCGGGGCATGGGTTCCATCGCCGCCATGGAACGGGGTGGGGGGGATCGGTACGGACAGAGCGGGCGTGGTCCGCAGAAGCTGGTTCCGGAGGGGATCGAAGGCCGTGTGCCGTACAAGGGACCGCTCGCCGGCGTCGTCTATCAGTTGGTCGGCGGAGTCAAGTCCGGCATGGGTTACTGCGGCTGTCGGACGATTCCGGAATTACAGGAGAAGGCGACGTTTATTCGCCAGACCTTGGCCGGGCTGCGCGAAGGCCACGTCCACGACGTCATCATCACCAAAGAAGCGCCGAACTACCGCACTGACTGGGAGTAGCGAGAATTGCGAGTAGCGAATAGCGAATAGCGCAGAGAGAGACTTTCGCACTAGTTGGCTGCTAGCTACCAGCTATTCGCTACTGGCTGAGACATGGAACTCTGGCACGATCGTATCCTCGTCCTCGATTTCGGGTCCCAATACACGCAGCTCATCGCCCGCCGCATCCGCGAAGCCCAGGTGTATTCCCAGATCCTTCCGTGTTCGACGCCGCTCGCGACCATTTGGGCATATCGTCCCAAGGGGCTCGTGTTGTCGGGAGGGCCCGCCAGTGTCTACGCGCGCAACGCGCCGTTGATCTCCAAGCAACTGCTGGATCAGGGCATTCCTATTCTCGGCATCTGCTACGGCATGCAACTGGTCACGTACCTGCTGGACGGGGAGGTGGCGAAAGCGACCAGGCGGGAATACGGCCGCGCGGATCTGGTCATCGACGATCGCTCCGATCTGTTCAACGGCGTGGGCGAGGGCTCGTCCACCACGGTCTGGATGTCCCACGGCGACCGCATCGAGCGCATGCCGAAGGGGTTCCGCTCGATCGCCCATACGGCGAATTCGCCGGTGGCCGCGATGAAGATGGACGGGGGCGGCCGAAAAATTTACTGCCTTCAGTTCCATCCGGAGGTGGCGCACACGGTCGAAGGGACCCGTATCCTGCGCAATTTCGTCTATGACATTTGCGGATGCAAACCCACCTGGACGATGCGATCCTATGTGGACACGGCGGTCCGGCAGATACGCGAACAAGCCGGGAAGGAGAAGGTGATCTGCGCCTTGAGCGGAGGGGTCGATTCCTCGGTGGCCGCAGCGCTGACCCATCGGGCGATCGGCAACCAGTTGACCTGCGTCTTTGTGGACAACGGCGTCCTTAGGGCCGGGGAGGGCGAACAGGTCCAGAAGACCTTCGCGTCGCACTTGAAAGTGAATCTCCGGTTCCTCAACCGCACCCCGCAGTTCCTGACCGCGCTCAAAAACGTGACCGATCCGGAGCGCAAACGCAGGATCATCGGGCGGCTCTTCATCAGAAATTTTGAGGCGGAGGCCAAGAAGCTGGGCGCGATCAAATTTCTGGTGCAAGGCACGCTGTATCCGGACGTCATCGAAAGCGTGAGTTTCAAAGGGCCGTCCGCGACGATCAAGACGCATCACAACGTCGGCGGGTTGCCCTCCCGGATGAAGCTGAAGCTCATCGAACCGCTGCGCGAACTGTTCAAGGACGAGGTGCGGGTGCTGGGCAAAGAGTTGGGCCTGCCGGATGACATTATCTGGCGGCACCCGTTCCCCGGACCGGGGCTCGCCATCCGCGTGCTGGGGGCCGTCACGCCGGAGCGACTGGCGATTCTGCGCGGCGCGGAGATGATCGTGGATCAGGAGATCCGCGCGGCCGGGCTTTATCAAGAGTTATGGCAGGCGTTC
>JBBIOW010000080.1:0-12635 GCA_037443165.1 Nitrospiraceae bacterium
TCGCAGCAGACATTCAGAGAAGGCCGGGATCAGACAGGATGAGCAATGATGGCTACGATGCGGGAGAGATCGAGGTACTGAGCGACAAAGTCAGCCCAGTGATCGAGGTGGTCATCGAGGAACGGTCCGGCGGTCGGCTCGAGCGGCGGCAGTTTTCGTCTTTCCCTGATGGAATTGAGGAAGCATCGGCGGAACACAGGAGCATCGAACAGTCCATGGACATAGGTTCCCAGAATCCGCGCGTCCGGCGACATCGCACCGTCCGGGCGGTAGGACGACTCGTGGGGTTGTCGGACGTCAAGAAATGGCACCGCTCCGTCTCTGAGAACGGTTCGTCCCATATGAACTTCATAGCCATGGACGGAGGCCCCGAAGCCCCGATGGACGCCGGCGACCGGAATCGTGATCTTCTCGGTCGCAAACGTGGTCTCGACGTTCAACAAGTGCAAGCCTTCCAATTCTCGCTCGGCCGACTCGACACCGTTCGGATCCAAGATCCGACGGCCGAGGATCTGGTAGCCCCCACAAATCCCCAGCACGGTTCCTCCGGTGTCCAAGACTCGCCGAGCCAATCGATCCAGACGGCGGTCCCTGACGAACCGGAGAGCCTGCGGCGTGTTTTTGGTGCCCGGAAAGATCAACACATCGGGCGGCGAATCGATAGAGTCGGCGATGCGCCAAAGACACACATCTGGCTCGAACGCCAACGCCTCGAAGTCGGTAAAGTTCGAGAGGCAAGGCAGATCGACCACGCCAATTGTCACGATGTCCGAGCGAGTCGGCACATGAGACACCATCGCCCATTCCAGGGCATCTTCTTGCGGCAGGGCGATCGTCCGGCAATAAGGAACCACTCCGAGGCAAGGTCGGCGAACGGCGTGTTCCACTGTTCGAATTCCTGGAAGTAACAGTTCAAGATCGCCCCTGAACTTATTGATCACAAAACCTTTGACATGAAGCCTTTCGTCGGAAGTCAACAGCGCCATGGTTCCGACCAGCGCGGCCAACACCCCGCCTCGATCGATGTCGCCGACCAAGATCACCGGCGCATTGGCCAGCTTCGCCATGCGCATATTGACGAGATCATGCTCGCGCAGATTGACTTCGGCCGGGCTTCCAGCCCCTTCGAGGAGGATCAGGTCGAATTCCGCCGCCAGACGGTGAAAGGCTTCTCTGGCCACCGGCTCGAATTCACGACGAACCCGTCCGAAGTCCGAGGCCTGCAAAGAACCGACGACCACGCCATCCACCACGAGTTGTGCCTCTTGGTCTCCGGCCGGCTTGATCAAGATCGGATTGAAGTCGGTCCTCGGTGCGAGTCGGCACGCTTGAGCTTGTACCGCCTGGGCCCGGGCAATCTCCTTTCCGTCTGGCGTCACGAACGAGTTGTTCGACATGTTCTGAGCCTTGAACGGCGCGACCCGGAGTCCTTTTCGGACGAAGAGCCGGCACAGGGCAGCGACGAGGACAGACTTGCCGACATGGGAGCCTGTGCCTTGAATCATCAAGCAGCGGGCGGTAGGGGCCATTCTCTCTCCTCGCTTATGACCGGACGCTGTTCGACCGCCGGTCCGTTCGATCCAATCCCGCCTCCACACCAGTGCGTACCAACCGGCCGACCATGGCGCCGATTTCCGTATGCGTGCCACTGTATCGAAGCATGGGTCCTTCTGTCCGCAGACCGCAGGCCACCGCGACCGCATCCGTGCCCGTGCCGGTGGCGATCGTCGTACTGACCGAACTGGGGATCGCCCGCTCGAGCAACACCGCCGTCTTGCTTTCGGTCGCCACTTGCACGACGCCGACCATGGCCGAAGCAGTCAGGCATGCATTCGTGACCAGAATGATATTGATCGTGCCGCTCAGGCAGCGGCACCAGGGATCCGCCGGCGGCTCACCCGCCCTCACCGCGTTCGTCACGCCGACCGTACAGAAGCATTCCACCCACAGACCGTTGCGTTTGTCCTCCTCGCGAAGCGTCACGAGGCGAGTCATCGGCACAGCCGTCATGAGCCCGACATAGGGTTCGTGGATCCCGAGCGAAGCAGCCACTCCGTTCAGATATCGTCCAGGATCGCACCGGTTCGTCGACTTGCTCGATTCGGACGGCGGATCGACCTGATGATTGAGGATATGCCGGGCCCGAACGAATCCTCCGTGGTGCGGGGCGGAGGACAAGACCCCCTTGACGTGACCGAGATCGATGACCAACGTCTGCCTGATCACCTGATGACACGTTCCTACCCAGTTCGGACTACGCTGTTCCATAGACTCGTCCTTTCAGAAGAGACGAGAGAAACCAGACCAAGCGAGCGTTGTCCTCAACCGTGCGCACCGCAACTCGGACTGTCCGCTCGGTCAGGCCGGGGACGGTTGAACAATCACGGATGAGCAGCCCGCGCCGCCGAAGTGCGGCGACGATCGCCGAGGCTCGCAGGGGCGGCGGCAATTCGACCAACAGGAAGTTGGCGACCGAAGGGTACACCGTGACGCCCGGAAGGGAGCGCAATCGCTTGATGAGCCGCGAACGCTCCCGTTTCATGAACGCGAGGCTCCGCCGTTCGTGCAGGAGATCGGTGAGACTGGCCACGGCTGCGTTCTGGGCCAGAACATTCACGGTCCACGGCGGCAGATGATGCCGGACCGCTTCGACCACGCGCTTCGACGCGACGGCATATCCCACCCGAAGTCCGGGAAGCGCGTGAAACTTGGTGAAGCTCCGGATCACGACAACCAGTGGCTGACCCGGCACATAGCGCAGCAGTGACCGATCAGGACAGTAATCGACGAAGGCTTCATCAACGATCACCCATACCGATCGTTTGGCGGCCATCCGCACCAGGCGAAGCACCGCTGTCACCTCGCAAACCTGCCCAGTCGGACTGTTGGGATGGCAGAGCACGACCGCATCGACTCGCCGGTCTCTCTCACGAAGCCGGCGAAGCGCCTCATCGAGAGGCGGCCGGTATCCGTCCGAGCGTCGGGCCATCAACACCTCGACCCCGCCGCCGGCCAATTCGACCGCCCGCGCATATTCGGAAAAGGTCGGGCCCAGCACGAGTACGCGCTGCATCTTGAGCGCCCGAGGTAGCGCGTGAATCAATTCTGCGGACCCGTTGCCGATCACGAACCGATCGGGAGACAGTTCCCACCGCTCAGCCAAAGCGGACCGGAGCGCCTGGCAATCCGGATCCGGATAATGCCGAAGCGACGGCCATCCGTCCCTGATCGCCTGAAGCGCCAGCGGTGAAGGCCCCAGCGGATTGATGCTGGCGCTGAAGTCGAGGATCCGCTCCACAGGAATCCCCAGTTCGCGGGACGCCGCATACACGTTTCCGCCGTGGCTGCTGTCGATCTTCATAAGAGGAAACAAACTACGGCCGCAAGCAGCAGCCCTAGGATCGCGGTCACGATCATGATGCGCGAGGCCAGCCGGATGTCTTCAACCACCAAGCTCCGACTCGAATCGCCGAGCCGTGGTCGTTCAGACGGAAAGCCGTGGTAATAATTCAGCCCACCGAGTTGAACGCCCAACGCGCCAGCCATCGCGGCCTCTGGCCTTCCGCTGTTGGGGCTCGGATGACGGTGTCCATCCCGCCACAGGATCCGCCAGCTCGCGCCCATCACATCGAAGCGACAGGTCACAAGCCCGGCCGCCACTACGATCAACCACGCGGTCACGCGCGCGGGAACCCAATTGGCCAGATCATCCAGTCGGGCGGATGCCCAGCCAAAGTGCTCGTATCGCTCATCGCGATGGCCGATCATTGAATCGAGCGTGTTCACGGCCTTGTAGGCCAGCGCCAACGGTGGGCCGCCGAGTGTCAAATAGAACAACGGGGCGATGACTCCGTCCGATGCGCTCTCAGCGACGGTCTCGACCGTCGCGCGCACAATTTCCGTTTCGTCTAGCGTTTGAGTATCGCGCCCCACGATCAACGAAACGGCTTCCCGGGCCCGTGACAGGTCACCCGAAGTCAGGGCCTGCTCCACAGCCCGGGCATGGTCGACCAGATCTCTGGCCGCAAGCGTGGTGTAAGCCAGCAGGACGGCGACGGTTGTTCCGACCCAATCCCCCAACGCGGCGGCGGTTTCGATAGCGAGCCAGCCAGCCGCGTACGAAAGACAGGGTAGCCCGCCGGCCAGCAAAACCCCCGCAACGACCAGTCCTCGTGGGTGTCGGCACCATGAGCGGATCCGCCCATCCACCCAGACGATGCCACGGCCCATCAGGCGGATCGGGTGTGGCAACCAGCGCGGATCTCCGCACACCGCATCCAACGCGCCAGCCCACACCAACTCGATCGCGGTCATGGAAGCTTGAGCAGAGCCGGGCCGGCTAAGAGGAAGCAGATCTCTGCCACCTCGTTCGTCGCGCCTAGCGTATCGCCGGTCATACCACCGAAGAGCCTCCTGCACAACGCCGTGCAAGCGCGAGCGAGCGCCGCGCCGCTCACCAAGCCGGCCACCGCACCGCCGAGTCCGAACAGCATCAACAACAAGAGACCGATGACCAGAGTGGCTATCACCACGTGGCGCGGCGACAGGCAATCGAGAAACGGCGCGGCCAAGCCGCCTTCAGCTCGGGCATAGGGAACCGCCCAGGCGGCGACCACCATTGCCCATCGGCCGAACGCCGGCATGCACAGCAACACCGGAAAGCGGGCCTGAGACGGCAACGCCAACAAGCCCGCATAGCGCAGGGCCAGCGCCAAAAACAGCCCGGTCGCGCCGATCGCGCCGATCCGCCCGTCCCGCATGATAGCGAGTCGTTCCACCGGAGTCCGACCTCCGGCCAAGCCATCCAGCGTGTCCGCCAATCCATCCTGATGCAGACCTCGAGTCACGACGACCAGCAACAGCAACACGAGCAGATTGGCCACCTCCGGAGCGAACAGCCGGTCCACCAAGAGATCGCTTGCGGCCAGCAGCCCACCCAGAACCAGGCCGACCATCGGATACCATCCCATCGACGCGGCCAGCTCTTGTGGCGTGGGATCATGATGTCGTCGGGTGAGCGGAACGGCGGTCAGAAAATGCCACGCGACGAGAAAAGACCGGAAGTAAAGCCTCACTCCTTACCTTTTTCACGCTCCGAGACGCCGGCCTCCTCGAAGGTCGCCATCTCCGTGAGCACTTTCAGCGAGGCGAACAACAGTCCGATGCCAAGGCATGCGCCGGTTCCCTCGCCCAACCGGAGATCGAGGTCCAGCAGCGGAGTGAGCCTCAGATGATCGAGGATCGCCCGATGGCCCAGCTCGGCCGAGCGATGCGACGCGATCAGATAGTCGCGGCAGCGCGGCTGCAACCCGACGGCGATCAAGGCGGCGGCGCCGGCGATGAATCCGTCCAGCACCACCGGCATCCGCGCCGCCGCGGCGCCAAGCAGCAAGCCGGCCAAGCCGCCGATTTCGAGCCCTCCCACCTTGGCCAAGACATCGACCGGATCGTCTGGATCAGGACGGTGTCGATCCAGCGCCCGCTCGATCACGGACACCTTGCGCGCATGCGTCACGTCATCGATCCCGGTTCCTCGCCCCGTCACCTCGGCGACCGGCTTGCCAGTGAGCGCGGCGGCGATGGCCGAACTCGCCGTCGTATTGCCGATCCCCATGTCGCCGGTGCCGAGCACGCCGAACCCTTCCGCCGCCGCTTGCTGGGCCAGATCGATCCCCACCATCAACGCCCGCTCTGCGGTCTCGCGCGTCATGGCCGGTTCGTACAGAACATTGCCGGTCCCCCACCTCAGTTTCCGATCGATCAGCCCCGAAACCTGTCCGAAGTCGTACGCGACCCCGATATCGACGATGCGCAACTCGACACCGGCGTGACGGGCCAACACGTTCACGCCGGCGCCGCCGCGCAAAAAATTGAGGACCATCTGAGCCGTGACGGCTTGCGGATAGGCGCTGACGCCGGTCTTAGCCACGCCGTGGTCGGCCGCGAACGTGAACACAGCTCCACGAGGGAGCTTGGGATGGACTTCGCCCGTGATGGCCGCATACCGCTCCGCCAGCTCCTCCAACCGTCCCAGGCTCCCCTGGGGCTTCGTCAGCCGGTCCAAGCGAGCTTGCGTTCGTTGTCGAGCCTCCTGATCGGGTGGCTGTATTGTTTGTATCGCTTCCTGAAGGGTCATCGTGCGGTTCATAGCCCGGTGATCATTTGATCCGCAGCCGCTGGCCGCTGAGGACGAAATACACTTCATCGGCCTCCGCGGCCATCCGTTGATTGATCCGGCCGGCGAGGTCACGAAACGCCCGGACCGACGCGCTGAGCGGAACAAGACCGAGTCCAAGCTCGTTGGTCACCACGATGACGCAAGCCTTGGTCGCACGGATCGCCCGAAGCAATTCGTCCACCTTCGCGAGAGCTCGGGCCTTCGCCATGCGTTCCCTCCGCAAGTTGCTCAACCAGAGGGTCAGGCAGTCCAACACGACGGCGCGATACCGACTTCCGTGTGCGCGGAACCAATCAGCCACATTGAGCGGCACCTCCGCTGTCGCCCAGTCGGACGACCGGGCAGCCCGATGGCGCCGGATGCGCTCGGCCATTTCGCGATCCAGAGCCTGCCCTGTAGCCACAAAAGCTCTTGGCCTGATGTTTCCCGCCAGTTCCAACGCCGTCTGGCTCTTGCCGGACGCCGCGCCGCCGATCACCAGGATCAGCCGCCCCTTCGATCCGCCATGCGCGGCGCGGCGCCTGGCGTGCGCGGTTGTGCCCTGACTCTTCACGATCTTGGCGACATTCTGAAAATTAAAGCCCCCTCCTTCGCTCCGACTCGTCTCGCTTCTCTCGCCGTCCTCGCCCGTCGCGCTCGCTTCGCTGCCACAGAAACTCGGGTTCGCCCTGCATCTTGGCCGTCCAGCGCGCCAGCACGAACAGTGCGTCGCTGAGGCGGTTGAGAAACTTGATGATCGTCGGCGCGACCGCCTCTTCGCGCGAGAGCCGCACGCACACCCGCTCCGCGCGGCGGCAGATCGTGCGGGCCTGATGCAGGAACCCGGAGACGACCCCGCCGCCCGGCAGGATGAATTCTTTCAACGGGGTCAGGCCTTTCTGGCACGTATCAATGAGCGTTTCCAGTCGCTTCACGTCCTGCTCCGTGACCTCCGGCATATTGTCGAAGCGTTGGCCTGGAGCGGTCGCCAAAATCCCGCCGGCATCGAACAGCTTGTTCTGAATCCACCGGAGGTCTTCCTCCAGCTTCTCAGCCTGAGGAGCTGCGCCGGCCCGTTGCGCGTTGAAGACTCGGGCCAGGCCGATCGACGCATTCAACTCATCGACCGTGCCGTAGGTCTCGACTCGCAGATGATCCTTCCAGACTTGTTGTCCTCCGGCGAGCCGTGTCTGACCAGCATCCCCGGTTCTGGTGTACACCTTGGTGATCCGCATGATCCCCCCTGAGATGCAAGGTTGAGGTTCAGGTTAAGGTTGAGGGAACATTTCCGGCCTCATCCTGAACCTGAACCTGTTTCCTGTTTCCCCATCGCTCATAGTGAATGAGTTGATCGACCGGAATCCGTGTTCGCCAGCCGTCCCGCTCGAGATCCGGGAGCCCGGAAAAGGCGGACACATACCCCAGACACAGATAGGCGACGACTCTGATCGATCCCGGGATACCGAGTATTCGCTTGAACGCCGCATAGTCCAGAATACTCACCCATCCGACTCCGATCCCCTCGGCGCGCGCGGCCAACCAGAGATTCTGAATGGCGCAGCAGGTGCTGTAGAGATCCGTATCCGGTACCGTTGAACGTCCGAGCACGTGCCGACCGCCGCGTTGGCGGGTGCAGGTCACGCACAGATTGATCGGGGCCTCTTCGATTCCCTCCAACTTGAATCGACGATACAACGCTGCCCGCTCGTCCTGGTAATGCGCGGCAGCCTCCGCATTGGCCTGGCGAAACAGCGCCTTCACGGCTCGTTTCGTCGAACGGCGACGGACGATCACAAAGTCCCAGGGCTGCATGAACCCCACCGAACCGGCGTGATGGGCTGCGGTTAGCACCCGCGCGAGCACGGCATCCGGAATGGGGGTCGGCAAGAAATTCTTGCGGACATCCCGGCGCTCGAAGATCGCCCGATAGACTGCCGCCCGCTCGGACGGCGAAAACCCTTCGATCCGTCGATCGCGCGCAGTCACCGGCCGATTCACGTCGGCGATTCCTTTTCGGCTTCAGCGCGAGGACCGATCGTTCCGGCGCTGATCTGACCGAGACAGGCGGGACAAAGGCAATCGTCGAACTGGGCCGCAATCCACTCGTATTGCCGCTCGGTCAGTGCGACACGACCACACCAGCAGCCGTACTGGCCGCATTCGAATTCCTGTCCGCACCGTTCGCAGCGTTTCCGCATCGGTCCTCGCATATCCGTCCCTGTGCCGGTTAGAACTCGACGCCCTTCTGCGCCTTGATCCCTTTGCGAAACGGATGCTTGATCTGCCCCATTTCGGTCACCAGATCGGCTGCCTCGATCAATTCTTGCTTCGCGCCGCGACCGGTGACGACCACATGCTGCATGGGCGGCCGCTCCCGCAGGACCGGCAAGACCTGCGCGAGATGCACGTACTCGTGATGGAGCGCGATGTTGAACTCGTCGAGGATGACCATCGCGTAGGACGGATCGCGGAGAAACGTACAGGCCGTCGCCCAGGCCCGTTGCGCAACCCTCGTGTCCTGCTCCCAATCCTGAGTCTCCCAGGTATACCCTTCGCCCATCCGATGAAACGCAACCAGGTCCCCGAAGCTTGTGAGCACCCGTTCTTCCGCCGTATCAATGGCGCCCTTGATGAACTGGACGATTGCCACCTTCATCCCGTGGCCGATGCACCGCAGGGCCATGCCCAAGGCCGCCGTGGTTTTGCCCTTGCCGGCGCCGGTGTACACGATCAGCAATCCCTTCTCCTGCTGCGCGGCCTGAATACGACGATCCACGGACGCCTTGAGCCGCTGCATCTTCGCCTTGTGTTCGGCCTGATCCGTCATCGTGGCCCGACCCGGCTCGCGGACGCTCGACCGGACCCACGGCGCGCGGAATCCACCAGCGCCGTCGCAATCTGCGGCTGACTGGCGAAATGCAGATGGGTGTAGAGCGCGAGCACATTGCCCATCATCAGCCCATCCTCCCCTTTCAAAACTCCTTGCCCGTCTCTGAGCGCACAGGCATACCGGAGCGGTCCCCTGGGAAGAAGCGCCGAGTAATGAAACTCATGCCCGCGTGCCGTGACGCCGGGATTGCCGAGCAGGCAAGGGTGCGTCACTTGCACAGTTCTGTATCCCAATGTCAACCCCGGCTTGTTCATCGCCGCTTCCGCGGCAAATAATCCAACCATGTCGTGCGACCGGCCTTCGAAATCACGGATGGCCTGCGTGAGGTACATCATGCCCCCACACTCTGCGTAAACGGTCCCGCCACGCTCGGCAAACGCACGGATGGCGTGTCGCATGGCGAGGTTTCCCGCCAACGTCTCACCGTAGAGCTCGGGATAGCCGCCGCCGAGGTAGAGCAGATCGACGTCCGGCAATACCTCTTCGTGCAACGGTGAAAATCTCACGACTTCTCCGCCCGCCGCTTCCAGCAGCTCGAGATTCTCCGGATAGTAAAAACAAAAGGCGGGATCGTACGCGACGCCAATGCGAACTTTGCCCCCCACCCCACCTCTCTTCGAGAGGGAAGGGCCAGGGAGAGGGTCAAGATCTCCTGCACCACGCGCCAGCGCCTCGATCAGATCCAGATCGATCGTCTCCGCTGCCGTTCTCGCCAGCCGGTCATAGCGTTCCGTCGAGCCCGCTTCGATCGCAGTCACCAAACCCAGATGCCGATCCGGAATCGTGACGGTGGGATCGGGCCTCAGATAACCGACGGCGACCACCTCCGTTTCCGCTTCGACCGCTTCCTTGAGCAGCCTGTAGTGCCCCTCGCTGCCGACCCGATTGAAGAGCACGCCGGCCACCCGTAGCTCCGGATCGAACGTCGCATACCCCGATACCATCGCCGCGGCCGAGCGGGCCATGGCGCTCCCGTCGAGAACCAGCAAGACCGGGGCCGCCAATTGTTTGGCCAGTTCGGCGGTGCTGCCGATGTCGCTCACGGCGGAAGCGCCATCGAACAAGCCCATCACCCCTTCGATGATCGACAGGTCCGCATCGGCCGCAGCGCGCACAAAGATCTCGCGATTGACGTCCGCCCCTAGCATCCAGCCATCCAGATTACGAGACGGACGACCGGTGGCCGCCGCGTGATGGCCGGGGTCGATGAAATCCGGGCCCACTTTGAACGGCTGGACCCGGCGACCCCGTGCTTTCAAAGCCGCCAAGATCGCCAGGGTGACGGTCGTTTTGCCGGCCCCGCTGTGCGTGCCGGCGATGACCAAACGCGGGCCGGGCACGGTTTCACCTCACTTGACGTCGTAGCTAACCCTCACGCCGGCGAACACCGACCGGGCGGCCGTGCCGGCGTTGAGAATTTCTTCGTATTTCTCGTCGAAGAGATTATCCACACGGCCATAAATTTGAACGCGCTTGCTGACGTCATAGGTGGCAATCAACGTCCAGACGTCAAACGCCCTCATGCCTTGGCGGTCGCCGGTGGTGTTGAACCGTGAGCCGACGTAACGCCCGTTCAACGTGACCCGGAGCGGAGCAACAGGGGCATAGCCGACCGTTACGCTCCACTGATCCACCGGCCACCGGGGAAGCCGCCGGTGCGTATCCAGATCCCGCGTCAATGTATTGGTATATTGGCCCTGCAGGTCGAGTCCTTTCAAAAAGGGGCGGTCGCTCTCGTACACATAGACGAACCCGGCCTCCCATCCCTTGGTGGAGACGTCTCCGACGTTGATGGGACAAAACCCGAACGTGCTGAAGAGAGCGCACGCGACCGGATCGAACGTCGTGACGATCAGGTCCCGGTACCGGTTCCAGAAAAAGCCGCCGCTGAGACGAAGCCGCTTTCCCAGCAGATCCTGATCGATCCCGACGTCCATACTTTGGCTTTTCTCCGGCCCCAGATTCGGATTGCCGAAATTGGGAAAAAACAGCTGATTCAGCGTCGGGGCGCGGAACCCGGTCGCGTAGCTGCCGCGGACTTTGGTCCCCGTCTCCTTCAGCAGGTACCCGCCGGTCACCCGATACGTCGTCGCATCGCCGAACACGTTGTAGCTGTCGTGTCGCACGCCGGCCGTCGCGAACACCCGCTCCCACAACTCGAGTTGCGCTTGAGCGAACCCGGCGTGAGAGGCGATGATTTTGTTGGGCAGACCCGTGTCGTTTTCGCCTTGCTGGTCGCGCAGTTGATAGCCTGCCGTCAGAAGCAGCGGGTCCCCGATCTTGAAATTCTCCTGCACTTCGATCCGGTTGGACACAACGCGCGTTTCATTGGGCGTGCCGAACGGCACGCTCAGCGCGCCGGTTGTGACATTCCGCTCCAACGTGCCGGGCAAAAAGAGCGACGCTTCCTGCGCTCGAGCCAACGTGATCTTCTGGGACCACCATGCGGTCAGGGGTTGGTCATAGCTGCCGCTGAAGATGAATTCATGACTGCGCTGCTTCGATCCGAAGACGTCGCTGGGAGTCGAGATGTTGTCGAGGTGGACATCGCCGTTCATCCAGCGAAAGGTCAGATCGACCCTGCCGTCCGCGGGCAGGTCGACTCCGACCCGGGAGGAGGCTTGCCAGTTGCGGTAGGCATCCCGTTCGGCGGCCCCTCGCCGGTAATTTACCGCCGAGAAGCCGGTGAAATCCCATCGGGACATCGTCATGCTGAAATCGACCGGTCCCTTCTTGCCACTGACCTGACCGCCTTCGCGAATCGACCCAAAAGACCCGTACTCGAAGAACCCGCCAGCGGTCGGCTTCCCGGATCCTTTCTTCGTGATGATGTTGATGACGCCGCCCATGGCGTCGGCCCCCCACAACATGCTCTGAGCGCCGCGAAGAATCTCGATCCGCTCGATATTGTCGATGGTCAGGTTGGCGAAGTTGTATTCGCCGAGGGTCGGGCTGTTGACGATCGCCCCGTCGATGAGCACCAGGGTCTGAGCCGAGCTACCACCGCGTATCCGAACCGTGGCGTTCGTTCCCGGACCGCCGCTGGAAAACACCGCGAGCCCCTGCGCCAGCCGCAAGGCATCCACGACGGTCTTGAACTTCTGCCTCTGCAGATCCTCTTCCGTGATGACTTCGACCGCGCTCGTCACCCGGCTGATCGGCACCGGCGTCTTCGTCGCACTGATCACGACGGTTTCAGTTTTCACCTCCGGCTCCGAACCCGCTTGCGCAGCCTCCTGCTGCTCCTCGCCAGCACCGGCGGGGGTCCCACCCCACAACAGATTCAGCGCCAGCAGCACACACCCGATGCGTCCACCGCTGCTCGAACCCATGATCCACCTCCCTTATGCTCGAAGGGGTGAGTAGAATGGTCCGCCGGTCGGGTCTCCTGACTCGCGGCTCGTCGCCTTCTTCCGCCTTCCCATTCCTCAAGCTAGTCGCTAGGTAGCGAATAGCTCGCAGCACTGGCTGCCCGCTATTCGCTATTCGCTGTTCGCTTTCGAAACAGTGGCTTCCCCGGAAGATCGCTCCCCGCTTACAGTGGCGGCACCGTGATGGCTTCGCACCATCTTCCCCGGCACCGGCGGC
>JBBIOW010000081.1:0-12611 GCA_037443165.1 Nitrospiraceae bacterium
CTGGCTCCAGCGAGGTGGAACCGCAGGAGTTGCAGATCAACGGGTCCTCGCCCCACACGCCGTCCCTTCCGCACAGTCGGCACCGGACTCGGACCGGAACCGCAATCATGTCGAGCGCCGCCCCTTCCGCGACCGTCCCGTGGGCCGCCTCGGCGAAGGCCGAACTGATCCAGGACGGATCGAGGTCGTGCAGGTGAGACAGCGCGCTCACCTGCAACCGGATCGTCAGAGGACGAACGGATCCCTGGCCCTTCACCGCCGCCTCCACCATCTTCACCACCTGGGCGAGCAGGGCTCGCTCATGCATCGCGTGTTGCCTCGACGTCCGCCAAGACCTGCCGAACGACGTGTTCCAGGGCCGTCCCCACTGCCTGAGAGAGCGGCCGGCCGGCACCCAGCTCTTCGACTTCGATCCCGTACACCAGCACCCGGCCCGGCAATCTGCCCAAAGCCCGGGCCAGCTCCAGCGCCTCGACGGCGTTCAGCGCATGGGTCGAGTGGGCGAACAACGGCGTGGCGACAGGAGTCGTCGACGCGTCGAGCCGGTGAATGGTGCCGGCCGGCTGCCCGGTCCTGGCCGCATCGATCAGAACCACCGTTTCGACCCCTTGCATCAGATCGAGCAGCTCGAAACCCGCCATCTCGGCTTCGACCACCTCGGCCTCTCCCGCCACGAGCCTGCTGAGTCGCCGGGCGGCCAGCACGCCGACCGCGTCGTCCCCCCCGAACGTGTTGCCGAGCCCGATGATCCGAACACGCACCGGCGCACGCATGGTTACGGGCGGGACGGGCGCGACGCGCCCATCCCGCCCGTCATTTCTTCGCGCTCCACGTTCAGCCTGAGG
Organism: Nitrospiraceae bacterium; assembly: GCA_037443165.1. Lineage (GTDB taxonomy): Bacteria > Nitrospirota > Nitrospiria > Nitrospirales > Nitrospiraceae > DATLZU01. The sequence goes on from JBBIOW010000081.1 coordinate 846, forward strand.
AAATGCGTCGCGCACGAAATGCACGGGTCGTAACACCGGATGACTTTCTCGCATTCCAGGGCTGCTTCCGGATCGGTCCGCGCCAACACGCGAGGAAGAAACGCCCGCAGATCGTCCTCGATCCGTCGTTGATTTTGCGAAGTCGGAGGAACGATTTTCGCCTCTTGGATCACGCCCTCCGCGCTCACCCGGTACCGATGATACAGAATGCCGCGCGGAGCCTCGGTGCAGGCCATGCCGGTTCCGGCCCCCACGGGCACAGGCACGGCGGGGTCAGCCGGAGGCTCATAGCGCTCGATCAAGCGGAGCGCCTCGTCGGCAGCGTAGAGCATCTCGATCGCTCTGGCGACGATCCCCTGAAACGGGTTACGGAGCGGAAGGGGAAGCCGCGTTTCAGCCAACGCCTGCCTGGCAAGCGGCGAAAGCCGGTCATAATTCAGGGCGAGGCGAGCCAACGGCCCGACCAAATACGGGGAGCCGGCCAACGTGCAATGGAGCGCGTTGGAATACGGGACTTGCGTTTCCTGAACATGCTCTTCAAAACGGACGGGTGGGATCGCGAGACCGCGGTTCGAGGCCAGAGGCCCTTCATTGAACGGGTATTCATCCGGCGGCTGGAGCGCCACGAACGTGTAGTCCTGCGCAAAGTCTGGAAACTCGAACCCAGACACCCAGCGCACCGTTTCAAGCGCCGCATCCCGCGCCCACAACAGATCGTCCCTGAGATCGGCCAACTCGGTCCGCCGCGGCACCCTGGAGAACCCCCCGACCGCCACCGAGACCGGATGGACCGACCGTCCGCCTAACAGTGCGATCAGCCGGTTGCCGGCCTTTTTGAGCCTCAACCCGCGGGTGACGATCGCGGCATGGTCCCGAGCCATCGCGATCGCGCTTTCATAGCCGAGAAAATCCGGCGCCTGCAGCATGAAGAGATGCAGGGCATGGCTTTCGATCCATTCTCCACAGTAGAGCAGCCGCCGCAACTCCCGCAACGTTCCACCCACGTGCATGCCGAACGCCTGTTCCAAGGCATGCACGGCGCTCATCTGATAGGCCACCGGGCAAATGCCGCAGATCCGCGCCACAATGTCTGGCACTTCGTCGTACCGGCGTCCGACGAGGAACGCTTCGAAGAAGCGGGGCGGCTCGAAGATACGGAGCTGCACGTCCCGGATCTCCGCGTTGTGGACTTTCACGTGGAGCGCGCCTTCCCCCTCTACGCGGGCGATCATGTCGACCCGGATCGTCCGTTCCCCGTTCGGTTGCTCCGGTGTCTGTTCCATGCTCGCGTCCTTATTCGCGCGTGACGGACATGACGGGCATCGCACCGATCCCGCGTTGCGCGCTTCCCGCGCCTCACGCCTGTCTGGCTAGTCTCTCGAAATTTGGGCGGCCCAGACTTCTCCCTCGTCCCGGAACGGCTTGACATAGCCGTTGATCCCGCGGAAGCGCCGCAGCACGTCGACGGGAATGAGCTTGAGACCGTCGTGGAATCGCCGCGCCAAGGACGCCGTGTTCGGCGGCAGGCCCGGCCCTCTGGACTCGCCTTCGGCCGGGCCGAAGCAGCCGTAACAGTCCCGCCCCATGCTCGGGCAGATCGCGCCGCAGCCCGTGCGTGTGACAGGTCCCAAACAGGGAAGCCCCTTTGCCACCATGACACAGACGATTCCTCTGCGCTTGCACTCCAGACACACACTGTGCGCCGGCAGACGAGGCTCGATCCCGGCCAGGAGATCAGTGAGCACCGAGAGCAATTGACCCTTATCGATCGGGCACCCCCACAGCTCGACATCCACGCGCACGTGCTCGGCGATGGGCGTGGAGGTCGACAGGCTCGCGACGTATTCCGGGCTCGGATAGACGGCCCGCTTGAAGACCTCGAGATCCGCCCAGTTGCGCAGGGCCTGGATCCCGCCGGCCGTCGCGCAGGCGCCGATCGTGATCAGCGTCCGGCATTGCTCGCGGATCCGCGTAATCCGGCGTACGTCCTCCGGGGTCGAGACGGACCCTTCGACCAAGCCGATGTCATAGGGTCCTTCCTCCATCCGGCTCGATGCTTCAGGGAAAAAGGCGATCTCCAAGACTTGGCCCAGCGTCAATAACTCGTCCTCCAGGTTCAGGACGCTCAATTGGCAACCATCGCACGAGGCGAATTTGAAGACCGCCAGCTTCGGCCGGCGCGTTCGCTCGGATCGTGTCATCGCTTGGTCCATCAAGCTCACCCCGAGAGCAACGCTCCACTCTCACAGCGTTCAACGACTCGCTGCTCGGAACAGCGGACGGCTGACGGCATTATTAGACTCCTGTCTTTCCCAACCACGGCGCGACGCGATCATAACGGAACACGGGGCCGTCCTTGCAGAGAAAAAACGGCCCCATCTGACAATGGCCACAGAGACCGATGCCGCATTCCATGTGTCGCTCGAGCGACACATGGATCGCCGTGGCCGGGAGACCTTTCTTCATCAGGATCGGCGCGCCTAGGCGCATCATGATCTCGGGACCGCACATCAAGACAAGGGTCCGTTCGGGATCCACCGAGACCTGTTCAAAGAGCTCGGTCACGACGCCGATGTGATAATGCCAACTCTTATCCGCACGGTCGCACGCCAGCAACACCGTCGTATTCGGCTGGCGGCGCCAGGCATCGAACCGTTCCCGATAGAGCAGGTCCTGCGGTGTCTTGACCCCATGGACGATCGTCACGGCGCCGTAGGCCGCGCGCCGGCGGAACATGTACTCGATCGCCCCGACCACCGGCGCGCAACCCAGGCCGCCGGTGACGATCACCACATCCCGCCCGCGCGCCTCTTCCAGCGGCCAGCCGTGCCCGAACGGACCGCGGATGCCCAGGCTGTCACCGGGTGCGTACCGTGCAATGGCGCCGGTCACCCGTCCCACGATGCGGATGGTATGGTCCAGCATCTCGGGCTCATCCGGATCGGACACGATGGAAATCGGCACTTCACCCACGCCGAACGCATACACCATGTTGAATTGCCCTGCCGCGAATCGGAACGAGCGCCTAAGAGCCGGATCGGCGAACCGGAGGCAAAACGTGTAGATATCCTCAGTCTGCCGGATTTTGTCGACGATCACCGCCGGGTGAATCAGCAAAGGGTTGAACTCGGTCATCGTGCCGCCAGTAGCCGCCGCCTCTCGCCGTTTTACCCGGTCGGACTGCCGGCTCGGCGGGCGAGGGGATCGCCTGTCGACGTCAGGGCGGCCAGTTCCTCGGTCAGATCAATCCCGACCGGACACCAGGTGATGCAGCGACCGCACCCGACGCAGCCGGACATCCCGAACTGGTCGATCCACGACGCCAGCTTATGGGTCAACCACATCCGATACCGGTCCTTGATGGTCGGGCGCACATTCTTCCCGTGGATATATCCGTGATCCTGCGTGAAGCAGGAATCCCAGAGCCGGACGCGCGCACTGGTCCGCCGCTCCAGATCCGGAACATCCGCCACTGTGTGGCAGAAGCACGTGGGACACACCATGGTGCAGTTGGTACAGGCAAGGCACCGGTGCGCCACCTCGTCCCAGCGGGCGTGATCGTGCGCCTCGTACAACGCCTGCGGGAGACGCGAGGTATCGAGGCGCCTTGTCTGGCTCCGGGCGCAGGCGTCGATGCCTTCCTGAACCGCGGTCTCCTGCTCCGGCGTCGCCGCCGCCAGCGCCAATTCTTCCAGCACCTCGAGACCGGCGGGGGTTCCAGCTTGCGCCACGAAACCCGCATCGAGTTCGGTCAGCGCCAAGTCGTACCCGCCGCGGGCTTGCGGGCCGGTGTTCATCGAGGCGCACAAACACGTGCTGGCCGCCCGCGTACAGTTCACCGCAACCAAGAACAGGCCGTCACGCCGGGCTTGGTAATATGGATCCGCGCCGCTCACTTGGAGAAAAATCCGATCTTGCACCGCGAGACCGGCGAGATCGCAGGCCCGTGCGCCGAGAATTGCGATCAGCTCCCGTCTTGGGAGCATAGGCGAGCCGAGAAACCCGCCCGCCTTTCGCTCGATCGTCAGGAGCGGCTCCCGGGCGGCGAAGGTGAACTGTTTCAACGATTCCGGCCCATGGACGACGTCGAACAGCCGCCCGGAGCCGGTCCGTTCAAGCCGATACCGCCCTGGCTCCTGCGTCTCGCGCCATCCTTTGGGCAAGTCTGCGACCTGACGGATTTCGTCCCAGACAAGGGCGCCATCGCGAACGGTCGGGCCCATCACCCGATAACCTTTGTTCCGCAGCGCGTCGATCAGTCCCTGGAACAAAGAGGCAGGAAGGAATCGAGGAGACGGTGAAGAAGCTTCGGGCGGTCCGTGAGGTCCTTTCGCTTCGGTCATCGCACGACCTCTTCGAGCCCGACATGAGCGCGAAGCCGATTATACTCGAACGCGGGGCGGCCTGTCCGCCGCCGGCCGATGTCGTTCCGTTCCATCTCGTCGATCAGCGCCCCGACCTTGTCGCGCGCCGCAGGAGACGCCGCCGCATGGCGAGGCGTCTGCCCGCCGAGCGCGGGCGACTCCTGATCGGCCCATTCCAGATAGACCCGTTCGAGAAACGATGCGAGAAACGTCCAGTCCTCTTCGGTCGAAACCACAAGAGACGGCCCCTCTTCTCTCGTCAGCTCCTCGACCGACAGCTTGCGAACCGGCGGACCTTCGGTCTCTCCCCTAAAATGCAACGCATAGCCAAACGTGCCGGCCAGGGCGTGCTTGAGCTCGTTGAGTCGCTCGCGGGACTCGCACTCGACCATGAGCTGTGTGGGCGTCAGGGTCAACCTCGCGACGACCGCGCCTCCCTCTCGCCGGACCCAAGTTCGCGGGGGGTGGCCACCCGTTTGTGACGCCTCCACGCACGGCGCAGGGGATTCCGGCTCCAACCCTTCCATCGCTGCCAGCCCCTCCGCCAGCCACCGCGGTTCGCGATGGTCGTAGAATGCGATGGCGTACAGATACCGGTCCCCGGTCGGCGTGCGATACGCGATGTGCGCCACGGCATCGGACAGCGCGGCGAACCGCAGCCGGGCGAAGTTCCACAACAGGACGTAGCCGTAAAGCTTGGTGAACTCCGCCCATTCTCCGAGCGCGAACGAGCCGGAGGCTGCCTCCATGGCAAGCCGCTGTTCGTGGGTCATCTGGTAGAGGCTCTGAGCATCGGACGCACTGAGCACGATGGCGCTCCCGGGAATGACCGCGCGATCGGTGTCGGGATCGCCCGGTTCACGGATCAGCCTCGTGAACAGGATCTGCCCGGCCGCCAGCCCCTTGGCGAACCCGCCGCCGGCGACGCGGAATACCCGACCGTCGCCCACCGAACGCACGGCGAACCTCTCGCTTGGAGGGCCGACCTCAGCGGGCATCACCTCCAAGAGATCCATGTAGGAATGCTTCAACGGATCCAACCAGGCACGCTCTTCGTCGGGCACATGCTCCGTAATCGTGTCCCGGAGTTGCTCGATCAGGCTCAACTGCCCCTCGGGGTAGAAGTCGGCGTACATGTACAGATTCGCCAGTTCCACCTCCTGCGCCAGAGGCGCGAGGGGCGTCGCCGCGCCAGCTTCCAGATACGGTCTGAGCGCTTGCTCCAGCGCCGCCTGTCGTTGGCCCGCGAACATCGGTTCCAACGACAACGCCTCGAGGCGCGCCAGCACCGCCTCCAGGGACGGCTTCATCGGCACCCACAAGCCGGCCGTCTGTTCATTCGCGAGCTTCATGAATCTCCTCCATCACGATGGCTTCCGCATCCAGCCAATCCTGCAAGGCGTACCCCTCGCGCCGTCCCCGCGCTTCCCACAGTTCATAGGCTTTCTTGGCGATCCGTTCCCACATGCCGTCCGGCAACTCGATGGGGTTCTGAGCGGAGACGGCTGCCGTCCGTTTGGGCGTCGCCTTGGCGGCTCCGTTTTTCTTGACCGAGACTTTCATGGCGTTCCTCCCTTTGAAAATAGGCGCGAGGCTAGCGGCCCGCGGCTAGAGGACGGAGTCTCTTCCTCCCCCTTGCCCCGAGCCTCTTGCCCAGCCACGATGTTCATCATTTATGGGTGACCTTCAGGCTCATCATGACGACTTTGAAAATTGCGGGCAGCGCGCAGCGAACAGCACTCAGCTATTCGCTGTTCGTTGTTGGCTCAATTGTATGAACGACCCGCCGATGATCCGGAGCGAACTTCGGACTCCGCACTGTCAACACCGGGCAGTCCGCCCGACGCAGCACCGCCTCGGTGACGCTGCCGTTGACCAGGTGAGAAATCCCGCGGCGGCCGTGCGTACCCATCACGATCAGATCGACCGCCTGACTGCGCGCATGGTCGAGAATGGAATCCGCCGGCAGACCTCCCCGCAGCGCCTCGTCCGCCTTCAGTCCGCATCCGGTTGCCGCCGCAGCCAGGTCCCGGAGCCGATGGCTGAGCTTAGCCCGCTTTTCCTCCAATTCGGACGGATGAGACAGCGTGAAATCCAAGCCGTACGCCAGCGGCTCCATGACATGGAGAATCGTGACGGCCGCGTGCAAGTGCTTGGCGACCTGGACCGCATACTCCAACGCCTCCAGCGAGCAGTCGGAAAAATCGATCGGTACCAGCATCCGTCGGACCACGATGGGCGAGGAGCGGTCCGGGACCTGCGCCGTCCCCGGTTTGTGCCCGCGAACCGCCAACACCGGACAGGGCGCGCTGCGAATGACCCGCTCCGCCGTGCTCCCCAGGAGCACATGCTCCAGGCCGGTCCGGCCGTGCGTCCCGACGACCACCAGGTCGTCGCCGTTTTCACGGGCGATGGCGATAATCTTCTGGCTGGGAATCCCAATCACGACCTGTTTCTTCACCGAAAGCCCGACCTCCGAGGCTCGGTCCGCCAACCGCTCGAGATGGCGATCGGCCTCTTTCCGGAGCTGGCCCAGGTACACGTCGTTGATCGGATACTCGGGGTTCATCCCGGGCGGAAATTCCAACACGCTCACTGCGTCGAGGCCGGTCTTCCATGCCGAAGCCAGGAACAGCGCATAGTCCTCGGCGCGAGCCGCGTAAGTCGAGCCGTCGGTGGCCAAGAGAATGCGTGTCATGAGCGGTGTCATCCGTTGTCCGTTGCCTCTCGCCTCTCTTCAGATCGCTTCGACATTCAGCAACAACAACTCGCCCTTCATGTTGGGATGAATCGAGCACGTGAATTCGTACCGTCCCGGTCGTTCGATTGTGAACCGGATCTCGGTCTGCTTCTTCGGATCCAGAAAGACGCCGCCGATCCCCCTGCCGTAGGAAATGACGCCATCGCTCTCGACCCTGGTCAAGGTGCCCTCGAACATCGGCGATCCGAAGTCGTGGCGCTCTCCATCCTGATTCCGGATCACGATCACCGTGGGCACGCCGAGCCGCAACGGCGCCTGTTTGGCAACATACGCATAACCCTTGATCGTGACCTCGACACGCTGCTCGGTTTGCGCGCCGACCGGCGCCAAGCACCCGAGCGCGACACAGCCGGCCACAACCACCCTGCTCACCCATCTGCGCGCATCCGATAGCCAGTGTGTCATCGTCCTCCTCCTTCACGAGATTCCGTCCCGCGCGGCCGCAGGCTGGCCGGCAACGGGACGGTCAAGACCGGACAACCCGCCGTCCGCACCACTTTCTCGGCCGTGCTGCCGAAAAAGATCTTGTCCACGCTCTCGACTTGGCCTCCATAACTGCCCATCACGACCAAATCCACCCGTTCCATGCGAGCTGTCCGCGCGATCTCGACAAAGGGAGCCCCCTCCGCCAACAACCGCCGGATCGTCACCCCCTTGGCCTCTTCGAACTGCAACAGCCGACGCGCCTGCAGCCGCGCATGATGTCGTAACCGTTTCTTCTGTCCGGTTTCTTCCGACGGATGCGCTAGCCCCAGCCTGTTCAACGCAGTCAAGCTCTTGGTATCGATGACGTGCAGCAGCAGCACCTCCGCCTGGAACAGACGCGCCAGCGACAACGCGACACGGAATGCCTCCTCCGAGCACGGCGAGAAATCCACCGGAACTAGAATCTTCGAAAAGAGTCTTTCATCCCCCATAGCTACCTCTCTCCGGTTAAGCGAGCGAATAGCTCATCGTCAGTCACGAGCAGCGTCCTCCTCTTTCCTCCCGGTGAGGAGCCCGGCACAAGCAAAGACAGGTGTCAGGATGGATTCACCGCCTGTCCATCAGGGCCTGCGGAAATAGTCAGCAAGGCCGGTGCCATGTCTGAGCACAGGCACGGGGCGCGGGGCGAGAGGCTATGGGCCTGACTTTACGCTGAAATCCCTCGCTCCCTCCCACTTGCCTCTCGCCTCCCGTCTACGGGCGGGGGAGTCTTGCTACAGTCTCACCCCAGATTCTGTAGCGGAAGGCCACAACGCTGTTGAGTTCTGAGTGCTGAGTCATGAGTGTTGAGTTTGCAACTCATGGCTCAGCACTCAAAACTCAGCATGGCCTTCTCATGGCACCCCTCTTGCTCCAGCTTCACGTACGTGGAAGACCGGCAGAGGGGAGACGCATGACGAAAGCGCAGTGGTTGCTGCTGGGAGCCGTTCTGTTAGGAGTGGCGATCGTCGTGTACTTCGTCTTCCTCTGCCCGACCGAATGCCACTGACACGACCGGCTTGAGGCTCGGGGCCAGGGGCGAGCGGAAATTGAACCGGTGGGGAGAAGATGCACTGCGGCGGTTGAAAAGGGGGCGGGAGTCGTTTGTCCGAAGGACCCCGGGACCCATTGCTCCAGAAGATGCAATGGGTGTCCCGCTGCGCGCAAACGACTCCCGACCCCTTTTCTCACCCTTTTCTGATCGGGGCGGACCCGGCACCGGCCAAGGAGCCGGTGGTCACTGTGGCACAGCGTTTATCGAATATGGCAACCTCTTCGAGGATTCCCCTGACGCTCCCGCCTAGGGAACACAAGACAAAAGGGTACCGATGTCGCAGCACAGCCGAAGCCCCAACGAACAGCCAGTGATGCTCGCCGGCCCCGGTGTCCGGCTGGAAGGCGTCCTGGGACTTCCACCACGTCCCGCCGGCATCGTGGTCTTCGCCCATGGGAGCGGAAGCGGCCGATTCAGCCCACGCAACAATTTCGTCGCCCGGAAGCTCCAGGACGGCGGGCTCGCCACATTGCTCATCGATCTGCTTGAGGAACGGGAAGCGGACGATCGCCGCAAGGTCTTCGACATCGATCTGCTGGCCGATCGGCTTCTGCTGGCGACAGCTTGGCTGGCGGAACGGCCGGAGACCCGGAACCTCCGCCTGGGCTATTTCGGCGCCAGCACCGGCGCCGGCGCGGCACTGCAGGCCGCCGCTCGTGACCCTTCATCCGTCGGTGCCGTCGTCTCCCGCGGCGGGAGGCCGGATTTGGCCGAACGCTATCTGCCCGCGGTGACCGCACCGACCCTCTTGATCGTGGGAAGTCACGACACCCCGGTCATCGAGATGAACGAACAGGCACTCAGACTGCTGACCTGTCAGAAAGAGCTCATTATCGTACCCGGAGCCTCACACTTGTTCGAAGAACCCGGGACCTTGGAGCAGGTCGCCGACCACGCGCAGCGCTGGTTCCTCCGGCACCTGCCATCCGGCCCCTCCTAATTTCTCTTCATTTCTTCTCACTCACACAGCACTCAGAACTCATCACTCATCGCTTCTTCTCCTGCCCCACCCTGCCGCAGTGCTCAGGCCCTGCGCTGTAGCCAATTTCCCCATGCTCCGGCCCCTGCATGATATTCGCTCGGAAGGGTCACCGTAACCCGCGAATCATCGAGCTTTCTGAGTCGGTACCGAGCCTGGTCCGGGCACCGGTCTTGCTGAGTCAAGTCGGAGGACAGTGACGCAATGATGACCATGCGATCTGAACGACATCACGAACCCGCCCGGGATGGAGACGTGCTCACGGCCGTAGATGCGCCGAACGACTCGGCGGTCATGGTGACGGATCGCGGGACCCCCCTTGCGGCGTCCCTGCCCTCCGTCGAACGGAAGCCGTCTCGCGCGTCTCGACTCCGACGGTGGCTCACGGTCGCTGCGGTGGCGGCGCTGGCCGGCGCAGCCCTGTGGGTCTGGCTCTCACCCGGCACCGTGCTGGTCCGCTACAAAACGGTCCCGGTCGATCGGGGCAGGATCGTCGCGAGCGTCACCGCGACGGGCACCGTCAACCCGGTGATTTCGGTGCAGGTCGGTAGCCAGGTCTCCGGAAAGATCGCCAAGCTGTTTGCCGACTTCAATTCCGTCGTCAGGCAGGGACAGGTCATCGCGATGCTCGATGACAAACCGTTTCGGGCAAGGGTCGGCCAAGCCCAAGCCACGCTGAAGAGCGCCCGAGGCAATCTGGCCCGGGCCCAGACCGCTCTCGCCCAGCGGAGACTGGAGCTGGATCGGGCGATCCGGCTTCGCCGCCAGGGTTTTGTCTCGCAGGCCGAACTGGATCTGGCTAGGACGAATTACCGGGACGCCGAAGCCCAGGTGGAGGTCGCGCAGGCCCAGGTGGACCAGGCGCAGGCCACGTTGTCGGCCGCCGAGCTCGATCTCGGCTACACGACGATCTACTCGCCGGTCAACGGCATGGTCGTGTCGCGCAATGTCGATGTGGGGCAAACCGTGGCGGCCAGCTTTCAGACGCCGACGCTCTTCGTGATCGCGCAAGACCTGTCCCAGATGCAGGTCAACGCCAACGTCAGCGAATCGGACATCGGCGGCGTCACAGAAGGGAAACCGGCGGAGTTTCGCGTGGACGCGTATCCGAACGAAGTCTTCAAGGGCACGGTCACCCAGGTGCGGAATGCCCCGATCAGCATCCAGAACGTGGTGACCTACGACGTAATCATCAGCGTGGACAACCGGGACCTCAAATTGAAACCCGGCATGACCGCCAATGTCTCGATCATCACCGCACAGAAGGACGGGGTGCTCCGCATCCCCAATACGGCGCTGCGCTTCCGTTTACCCGGCACCCAGGCGGAGCGAAAAAAATCCCAAGTCTGGGTCGCCGACCCCGGCGGACGACTTCATCCGGTGCAGATCGGGACCGGTATCGCGGACGGCGTGTTTACCGAAATCGTCGAGGGCGAGTTGCGCGAGGGGGATCGGGTGGTGATCGGTATCGAAACGGACGAAGGGCAAGCCAGGGAGGACCTCCCGCCGGGGTTCGGCATGGGGCCAAAGATCAGGTGACGCCGCTTCGGTGGTGTATCTGGTTTGCGTTGTGACGAACCAGACAGACGAGGCAACCCAAGTATGAACTTCCTCTTCATCACCGTCGGGCTCGCGTTCCGGGTCCTCGCCCGCAACCCCCTGCGGACCGGCCTGACCATGCTCGGTATCATCATCGGGGTCGGCGCGGTCGTCGCGATGGTGAGCCTGGGGCAGGGCGCCAGCGCGTCGGTGCAGAAGCAGATCGCCAGCCTCGGCACCAATATGCTCATCATCATTCCCGGCGCGACCACGGTCAGCGGCGTACGGAGCGGAACCGGCGGTGTCTCGACCTTGACCGTCGAGGATGCCCGAGAGATCGAACGAAAAGTCTCGGGAGTCTCGGGCGTGACCTATGCCACGCGCGCCGTCCTGCAGGTGGTGCATGAGAACAAGAACTGGAATACGGTGGTCCTCGGCACGACAGCCGAGTTCGCGGACATCCGTGAATGGCCGGTGGCGGAAGGCGCGTTTTTCACGCCGTCCGACGAGGAGACGGCCGCCAAAGTCGCGGTGTTGGGCAAGACGGCGGCGCAGAATCTTTTTGAGCGCGGCTAGGACGTCGTCGGCACATACATTCGGATTA
>JBBIOW010000082.1:0-12377 GCA_037443165.1 Nitrospiraceae bacterium
ACCTTGTGGGTGTGTCGGGAGGCTTGCCTGAAGGCCTGGGGAACCGGGCTGACGGTTCCACTCAATCGGTTGGAGGTCGAACTGATTCCGGAGCAATCTTCCGCGCGGGTCACGATCAAGAAGCCCGCTGGCGAGACCAGGAGCTGCCACGTGCGGTTGTTGCCGTTGGGCGAGGGCTACGTGGGCGCCGTCACGGCGGAAGGCGAGGAATCCCGGGTCCAGTGCTGGCAGTGGGCGGAACTGGAAAGGCCGGATTCTATAAAAGGAGTTTGAGGGGAACGGCCGCCAGCTAGCGGACCGGAACACCAGCTCGCTCGCCGATGTCGCGCAACCGCCGGAAGAAACTCCGCATCAGTTCCTGACTTTCCCGTTCCAGCACCCCTCCGATGACCTGGACTCGGTGGTTGAGACGGCGTTCGGCCGGAATGTTGAAGACCGATCCGCAGGCCCCTGCCTTGGGATCCCTCGAGCCGAAGACTAATCGGGCGATCCGCGACTGAATGATCGCTCCGGCGCACATCGAGCAGGGTTCGACCGTCACATACAGTGTGGCGCCAGTCAGCCGCCAGGTTCCCAGGCGCGTCGCGGCTTCACGGATCGCCACGACTTCGGCGTGCGCGGTGGGGTCCTGCCACGCCTCCCGGTAGTTGTGCACCTGCGCCACCACCTGGCCGTCCAGCGCCACCACCGCAGCGATCGGCACTTCACCGAGCGCAGGAGCCAACCTGGCCTGCTCCAGCGCCAACCGCATGAATTCGATGTCCTTCTCCGTGAACTCCGTCATGATCCTGTCCCTCGACTCTCCGTCCGTGCGGCGTGCGGATAAAACGGGCGTTATCTTAACACAGCCTTCCGGTCAGGAGAAGCCGGTACGCGGTTCCGATTCAACGGGTGGTCGCAGACGAGCGGCGCACCCACTCGAACTCGTACCGTAGTTGGAGTGCGAGATACCGCTGGACCAGCCCGCCGCGGTCCAGCGGCATGTCGCGCTCGTGGATCAGGCTGAGCTCCAGGTCTCCGTGCCGCAGCGCGAGGCCGACGCCCAAGTCCAATTCGGTCGGACGCACGGCGTTGCCGGCGCTCCGGTCCGTGAAGAAGTTCGTGTCGGCGAATAGCACGACGCGGTTGCGATACAAGTCCAGATCCGCGTGCGCGACATAGCGAAAAAGCGCCCGGCCGGTGTTATCGGGGCGGGCGAAATAGTGTTCGTTGTGAAACAACCAGCCGGCCCCGGCATAGGTCGTCAGGTTTTGATTGGGGAAATGCGCTCGCCACCAGCTCCATTGGCTCGCGTCGGGCCAGCGGTACGTCACCAGCGCGTCCGCATAGACCTGCTTGATTCCGCTCCGATCGAGCGGCGCGTCACGCTCGTACTGCAACCGCCAGCCCCAGTTGGCCAGCGAACCGGTGAGCGCGAACGTGGCGTCCCATTCCGAGAGCGCGATCCATCCGCCGCGCCGGTCGGAAAAGAAATTCTGATCGGTGTAGAACTGCAGATACTGTTTATACAGGTCCGTTTCGAAATGGAGCATATGCCGCAGGCCGACGAGTCCGGTGTTGTCCGGTCTGGCGGCGAAGGTCGGATTGTCGACAAACGCGGCGGTGAGCAGGTAGCCGCGCAGCCAGTGCCGCTCGGCGGCTTCAAGGCCGGCGGATTCCGCCGTGTCGCTGAGGGCCGGCAACGGCCGGCCGTATTTTTCCAGCGCCCAGGCCGGGCCGCACCTGGAAACGGTTAGGACCGCCACAACAGCGACCGTGAAGAGACAGAACGGCGGTCCGGGTTGGAGCATGACGACCGGGGCTCCTTGGACATGCGACCATGTTCGCTCGACGCCGGGGCCTTCCCACCAGCGGATGAAAGTCCGGCTCTTGTAACTGCCCCTTGTGGGTCTGTCAAGCCTGACCGCGGAGGAAGGCTACAATTGGCCGACGAGGTAGATCGCACCGGTCGGCTGAGGACGGCCGCCTTCCGGTTCCAAGCTGACGGCGAATTGGTGGATGCGGGAGAAGTCGGGGAGGTGCTTGATCAGCAACCGGCCTTTCTGTCCGGCGTCCGTGGTAAAGGTGCCGGCGCTGACGGGCTTTTGCTCGATGGCCCAGAGTTGGTAGGTCTTGCCGCCAGGTAGCGGAGGCAGGTTGAAGGCGTACAGCCATGCTTTCTTCGTATCGGGATCGTACAGCAACAGCCCGCCGGCACCTTTCGCCATCTCTGAACCGGACAGTGAGACAACCTTGACGGTCGGTATCCGCAAGAGCGCCGCGACCTCGTCCTGTTGTATCCGGACGCGACGAAACGCGGCGCTGTCTTTCTCGATCTGAGCCAGTTGCGCGTGCGCGTCGTCGAGTTCGGCTTCGCGGCGGATGACGGTGTCTCGCAACTCGCCGATCTCGGCGTCCCGTTGCTCCAGTTCATGCCGCAACTGCGCGAGGGCGACCTCTTTATCCTTGATCTCGCGTTGGAGCGACGCCATCTTCGCGGTTTCCCGTTGGAGCGCCGTTTCGAGCTGTTCGAGCTGGCTCGTTTCCGCCGGCACCTGCAGGTAGAGGGTCCAGCCGACATAGCCGGCTCCGGCGACGACCAGCAGTGCGGCGAACGCCAGCGCAAACCGCGCGGCGTTGGAAGGAAACGACCGTGTGGACGGAAGCGGTGGAAACAGGTGGTTCATCCATTTGCCCGGTTCGAGGCTGGGCTGGCTCGGCCGTTTGACCGCCTCCGTGTTGGCCTGACTTCGAGCGGCCATAATCTTCGCCTTGAGCCCGCGAGGCGGAGGCGTGGGAGCCAGCCCGTACGGCAGCAGAGCCGACACGGCCTGGTACTCTTTCAATGCCGCGTGACAGGACGGGCAGCCGGACAACAAGTGCATCTCGAACGCCTGCCGGTCCGTGCGTTCCAGCGCGCCGACCGCGTACAAGGGGACCGCTTCTTCGAATTCTTCGTGCATCATCGAACCTGATTCTGCTCCGTACATCCTCTCAAGGCTGCGCGCAGCTTGTTCATGCCGAGTTTGATCCTGGTCTTGATCGTCCCCACAGGTTGATTCAATCGGGCGGCGATTTCCATGTGAGACAGTCCCTCGTAATAGGCCAACTCCAGCGCCTGCCGTTGGGCTTCCGGCAACTCGGCCAACGCCTTGCCGACGAGATTGCGCAGCTCCTGATCCGCCTGAATGTCGAACGGGCCCGGCGACTGGTCCTGAAGGTGCGCCGCGGAATCGTCCACCGAACCCGCGACCGTCTGCGCCTGTGCGGTTCGCGTGCGCAGCCGGTCGATCGCGCGGCTTCTGGTGAGTGTGACCAGCCAGGCCATCGGCGTGCCCCGCCCGACGTCGTAGCGGGCGACTTTCCTCCAGACCTCTAGATAGATGTCCTGCAGCAGTTCGGCTGCTTCGTCCCGATTCCCCAGAATGCGAAGGACCAGCGTATACAGCAGCGAACTGGATTGGTCATAAAGCTGGCTGAAAGCCTGGTAGTCTCCCTTGACCACCTGGGCCATGAGCTTCGGGTCGATCAAGGATGAGGCGTGTCGGGATGAAGCTTCCATGCAGACCGAGATCGAACGTTCCCAGGCAATTTACACGCCTCAATCATAGCATTCTACGTCTGAAACCCACAAAAAGATGTATGCCTAACCTTACGGGAAACGAAGGAAAGAATCGGACTCGGCCAACGACCGAAGGAGGCGCTTCATCATTGTGGGGGGCCGAGCCGTGGCTCGCCTGGTCGATCCTTGGGGGTTGAGGCCGCTTTCAAGTGCCTGATCGGCTCGTACAAGGCCTGCCCCAGGCCCAAGTTCTCGACCAGAGGATGGAGGAAGACCTCGCCGGAGATCGAGTCGTATGCGCCGAGCCGATAGGGTCCGAGCCGGATTTCGAGCCGCACAGGGTCCGCCGTAGGCCCATCGCGAACGAACGAGAGGCTTTCGATGTCATCGAGCCGGAGTGTCAGGCGATGGACGACCGAGAGTGCGCTGAACGAGGAACACGACGCCTGCCTGAACACATGGACTCGCGCTCCCCGTCGGATCAACCCGGACAGCAGAGCGCGCCCGCGGGGGCCGCGACTCACCCGTTCCCAGGCCGCTTCGGCCCATCCGCGCCAGGTCGTGTTCCAAGCCGTGAGAGACCGATCCAGTAACAGCCTCAGCCAGGCGGCCGGGGTCGGTTTGGCAGGACGGTTCGGGACCAGCCGTCTCCCGCGTCGGTGGATCGCGCAGACCTTCGCCAGGACATCGGACCGCGGGACGGGGTCGCCGGGCTCCTGGGACCGCTCTCCGGCGGTGAGAACCGTGCCGGGTGGGCCGTCACCCGTCACGCGATGGCAGACGAGGACGTTACCCCGGCGGAAGACGACGATGTCTCCGGGATGAATCTCGCCCGCCGCTTCGACTTCGAGCACGTCGCCTTTCTCAAGGGTCGGAAACATGCTCCAGCTCGCGATCTTGAGCCTGATCAGCGGGCCTCCATGCGGGAAGCTCAGAAGATGGAGCAGATCAGCCGGAGGCTGAAAAGCCGACGAGGAGTCGAGGGCGAAACGGCGGATCACGGTGACGGACCAGTCAACACGAACGTCTGATCGAATGCGCCAGGATTCGGCCGATCAGGAGCCCGGCTTGATGGATCAGATCAAGTGCCCGCTTGACGCGGAGCATGACGGGCCGAGACGCTGCCGGCTCACCGTAACGAAACACGAGAAACTCCGGTGATGGCCAAAACACGCGTCGGAGCCAGGCTCCTTTGCGTCCGGGAGGCCTGGTGAGCAGCAACAAGAAGTGTCCAAGCCCATCGATGGGCCGTTGGGTCACCAGCTTACGCAGCACCCATGCCAGCATGTGTTCCATCACGCCGGACGGAGCCAACCGCCTGAGGACTCCGTCCGGCACGAACACGCGCCGGTCCTGCCGACAGGCGAAGGAAAGCCCATGGTAAACAGGAATCTTCAGATGGTGACGGATCGCCTCCGCGATCACGGTCTCCCACTCGATCCGTGCTTTTCGGGTCAGCAGGCGGAGGTCGGTCGTGAACGACGGGGCAAAGTAGCCACGATGGACGACGCTGTAGGCGGTCAGATACAACAGCAGATCATGCCCCTCCAGACATTTGATCGGAAGCCTATCGAGCGTCCGGACCACGGCCCGTTCCCACAGGCCAGCCGGATCGTCCGCGTACCACACCTCGCTTGTCATGTCCAGGATGAGTCCGTCCTCCGGTGAGCCGTAGGCGGGATTGCCGTCGATGAGCCGACGAAAACCCGAGGCCGTCAGAATCTCGTCGATCTTCCGGAGATCCCGGGTGTGTACCAGGAGATCGACATCCGCGATCGGTCGGAGGCCGCGGACGCCATAGACGCGGGACAGCAAGTCGGCGCCCTTCAGGACGATGAAGTCGATCCCGCCGTCGTGGAAGAGCCGGCCGACCTGGACAAAGCGGTCGAGCGTGCGTTTATTGGCCAGGCTGACCCGCGAGTAGGCTTCAGCCAGGTCGTCGGCGGTCGAGAGAGACATAGGTCTGCGCTTCGAGACAAGCGAGGGCCTTGAAGTGCGGCAGACAGGCGCTCATGTCGCCGGTCTCCAGCCACGCATCGCTGCGGCCTTGCCGGCAATGGGGCCGAACGTCACAGGTGGGACACGCATAGTTCGCGTTCGGCTTGGCCGCATCGACGATCTGTTTCAGGCATTCCCATCCGTCCCTCACCGTCCCGGTGCGTAAGCTGTACCTTGGGATCGGAAAAGCCGTGCAGAGATTCATTTCTCCATACGGGGTGATGGCGAACCGGCTGCGCCCGCAGGCGCATTCGATGAACCGGTCATTCGACAAGCAGGGATCCTCGACACGTGCTCCGTTGCGGCGGAGGAGCCTCGCCCGATCGATCGCGATCTTGTCTTCGGGATCGAGACGGTACCGGAGCGGTGTCGTGTCGCCGTTGGTTTTCGGCATGATGTCCAGCGAATACTGGAATTTCCAGCCGTAGGGCTCGATCACTCTCCTGCAGGCCTCGACCTCCCCGCAGTTCAGCGTCGTCACAGGCATGCGGACGATGACCGGTAGAGAGCGAGCCGCCAGGTGAGCGAGCCCACGTCGAAAGGCCGCGTAGGATCCCGGGACTCCGGTCATCCGCTCGTACGTCGCTTCGCTCGCGCCGTAGATCGACACGATGATCCGGTGCACGGCGAGTTCTTCCAGAAGCTCGGCGAGCCTCGGCGTCACGCGCGTGGAGTTGGTCAGGATGGAGACCACGAATCCGAGTCGACGGGCACAGCGCAGGATGTCCGGGAAGTCCGGCCGGGTCAACGGTTCTCCGCCGCTGAAGGTCAGGTGCAGCACGCCCAGTTCCGCCGTTTGCCCAAGGATCGTCCTGACTTCCTCAGTTGTCAGCTCTTGCGGCAGCGCCCGGTGGGTCGGGTTGTAACAGTGCATGCAGCGGAGATTGCAGCCGTAGGTCAGCTCGAAGGTGGCAGCTTCGGGCCGTCTGGATTCGCCAGACCGGCGCGACAGCGACGTGAAGAACTTCTCAGGCGTGAGCGTCTTCATCGTGCAACCCTCGACAGCGGGGCACCATCGGCCTCCAGGTAGTCCACGATGTCGGGCGTGTTGAGAAACGCCAGCTCGGCGCCTCCGACCAGGTCGATCAATTCCGACAAAAAAGACAGCGTGCCTTCCAGGCCCTCCCGATCCCAAAGCGGCAGCACGCACTGGCCGAGCAGATACCGAAAGAGGGCCGGGGCGGACAACGCTGTGACCGTGTGGGTGTTGCATCCATGCCGGATGCAGTACAGCCTCGACAAGGGACCAGACTCGTTGGCGGCGAACTCGCCCGAGCCGACCCACGGCGTGCCGTGCATCACGATGCCGTGCCGATGCCGTCGGAGAACGATCCGCTCGTCGCTCAACACCGTCGAGCCGTGACCGGCGTAGAGACCCGAAAGCGTCGATTTGCCGGCTCCCGATGGGCCAGTAAACGCCACGCCGCCTGCCGGCGTCAGGATGCCCGCGGCATGGAGCAGCACGCCGCCGTCCCGGGCGAGCTTGGTCACCAGGCAGACTTCCACGAGCGGGTTCAGAATCTGAACGGGAGACCAGCCGAACACGCCTTCAAGGGTCTGCTCCGTAGTCCAGGTGTGGATGCGAGAGAACGAGGGATCGATCAACGACCGGCTTCGGGGCGCAGACGTGTGCGTGTCCAAAGCCTCCAGCAGGCAACCGGACGGCGTCTGATACAAGGCCCAAAGCCCGTGGCAGGCATCGAAGCGCAGGTGCCTCTCGGGAAAATCCGGGAGGGTGCGGACCAGCGTGACCGTGACGTGGATGTCCGCGGGACGGTCCGCACGACAGTCCAACGGATCGGCGGACTGAACGAGAAACGTGGCGAACGGGTTCGCGGGCCAACTGAGGAGGGGACGGTTGTCTCGCTCCTCCAGTCTGACCCTGTACCCGCCGAGTTCGAAATCGATGAGCATCGCGATCGGCCGCTTAAGAAGATGCGAGGGGAAGAACGTCTCCGCCCCGGGGAACGCACGGCGCAGCCCGCCTCAGGACGGGCGCTGCCCGTAGTCGGAGCGGCGCTCAGTGGCATTTCGCTTGCACCCGCCCATGCGGCAAAACAGGTCCCATCGGGTTTCTGGACATGAGGCTACACACGCTCAGGATAGCCTGTTCCTGGTTCAGCTCGACCCGATAAAGTTCGGGAGGACTGTATGGTTTTTTCTCGCTCATCGGGCGACCAGTCTCCTTTCGCTTCCGCGCAGCGGATGGATCAACGTCCGGCCGAGGGTGCGCTCGGCGCGCGCCAACGCCACGTCGCAGTCATAGGGGATCGGCGCTTCGGCGCTTCCACGTTCCCGGCGGGCGTCCGAGGGTTTCTTGTCGCAAAAGGTAAAGACCTCGCAGGTCAGGCAAGGGGAGCCTTCGCGATACCGGCTCGCGTGGATGGCCGCGAAGACCTTGTCGATCGCAGCGGCCAGCGAGTGTTCCCGGAGCGAGACCCGGTGTTCGTATTCCATCGTGCACGCGCCCAACTCTCCCCAGGCGTTGATGTGGATGGCGTTCGTGCCGCACCCGCAACGGAACAGCCGGTCAGTGGGGGGGACCGATATGCCGTCCAGAGCCCGCCCGCAGTGGTCGCCGTCAGACGTGCGGCCATCACCGTGCTCCAAGGCGGCGACGTCCTCCGGAGCCAACCTGAAATCGAGCGGGGCCAGGTCCCCGTTGAGTCGTGGCGAGAGGGCGGTGGTGAAGCCGAACCTCAGGCCCAAGGATTCGACGAATTGCCGGATCGCGGGCAGTTCCTCCTTGTTCCAGTTCATCGCCTTGGTTCGGAGGGTAAACGGCAGGCCGCTGTCTTTGAGCAAGGCGATGCCCTTCATGAAGGCGCGGAACGATCCGGGTATCTGGGTAAAGTGATCAAACGCGGTCTCGTTCACCGAATGGCAGGAGATGTCGATCGAAAACGGCGGCCTCTGCTGCAACCGCTCGACGGCCGCTCGGGTGAACAACGTGCCGTTCGTGTACAACTGCAACAGGAAGCCCTTGCCATAGGCGTCCTCGTAGATCTCCCAAAAGTGAGGATGCGTGAAAATCTCTCCGCCGGTCAGGTTAAGCCAGAGGATGCCGTAATTGGCCATTTCCTCCAACAGGCGGTCGATCTCCGGCAGAGTCAGCTCGCGGGGGAACCAGTCTCGATGGTTATACGGATCGGTGTAGCAGTGACGGCAGTGGAGATTGCAGCGGTAGGTCAGCTCCAGTTGCGCTTTGATCACCCGGTGCGTTTGGGCGGCGCGTTCGTGGACCCGCCGGCTGAAGTCCTTATATTCTTGCGGCGGGATCGCTGGGCGGTCACGCATGACTGGCGGCCGGTTGAAGGAGGTGAGGGGACGGTTGAGCTTTCCAGGGACACACGAAGGTCGGCAAGTGTCGATAAAAGCCTTCCTTGAACGAGCCTCGGCGCAGGTCATAACTTTGGGCGCGGTTCCCCGAGCAGAGTTGGAGCCCGCCGTAAGCGTCGATGTGAAACGTGCGCATTCCACTCCGGCATGGGGCTGGCGAAGCCATCTGTTGTCGGCAAGCTTCCTGCCAGAGCGCAGGGTCCTGGCGGTTCAACTCGTCCAGCTCGCTTTCGGAGAGAGCGAGCCGAAGAGGAGCCTCGCTTCCGTCCAGCGCAGGCCGCAGGTCTTCGCCGAGCTTGTATCCCGCGCCGAGGTCCTGCGCGAAGCGTTTGATGCCGATGATCTCGTGCCGGTTGACGGTCATGGCCGTCGTTTTGAGCAGCAGCGGAAGTCCGCGTTCGCGCAGCAACCGGATCGCCATCATGCACCGTCCGTACGAGCCGCGCCCCTGAGTGACCCGTTCGAACGTTTCCGCGGTGAGTCCGTGCAGGCTGATTTCGATGCGGTACGGAGGGGTCGCGGCGAAGCGGTCGGCGACGTTCTCCGTCACCAGCGTGCCGTTGGTGAACACCGTGACGAGGAACCCCGACGCAACGGCGTGGTCGTAGAGATCGAAGAAATCCGGGCGCGTCAGGGGTTCTCCGCCGGTCAGGCACAACTCCAAACAGCCGGCCTCCGCCAGTTCGTCCATGATACGGAGAATCTCCTGCGTGGTCAGCTCCTGCCGGATGGACTCCGGCCGGTTGAAGCAGTCCGTATAACACATGATGCACCGCAGGTTGCACCGGCAGGTGATCTCCCACTGGCAGGCGTAGGGATAGTGCTCGGGCAGCGCGTTCAACGTGGTGACATCACGCATCGGCAGCGACGGAGCGTTCCTGAAGGGCGTTGATCGACAGGAGGTCATCCACGAGAGTCGTGAAGTCCTTCATGACTTGGTCGGGCTCTCCATCGTACTCTTCACAGAAATCCGTGACGATGTCCTGCACGGTTCGTGCGCCGTCGATTCGCCGCCACAACGCAGCTCCCGTTTCGTTCAGCACGTAGATGCACGGCGGATCGCTCAGTGTGCGACGGATGGGAACCAGGATGCACTCGCCTGCGACATCGCGCTGCACGAAGTCCGGGCTCTTGGCGTATACCTTTTCCATGACGGGAACGGCGCGCTAAAGATAGCAAATCCCCCGAAATCCTGCCAGCACTATTTCAGCTCGACGACGGCAAAACCTCTCTTCCAGTCGAGTTCCCGGACGACGACCCCGGCTTCTTCCAGCTCTTGCCGAACTTCCTGCTCCGTCTGAAAAGCATGGAGGAAATGACCCTGCGGGCACGTGTCGCCCGGCTGATACGCTCGATTCGCTCCGGGAAGCCGAACGAGTTGCCGTGCTACGGCTTCGCGGAGGCGGGTCATCCGCGCACGCGGCTCCTGTTCGGTCAAGAAACTCAGGACCACCAATCCCTTGGGTGCCAGGATCCTGAAGAGATCGCAAAGCCACACCTGCCGCTGAGTCCGGCCCGGGATGGCGCTGTACATGACGCTCGCGAGCAGTGCGAAATCGAAGCTCGCCGGATGGAAGGGAAGACGGGCGAGGTCGGCCCGGACAAACCGGACATCTTGCCCGAGCCTCCGGGCGATGCGGGTTGCCGCATGAAGAGCGGTCGCGTCGGTCTCGATCCCGACCACCGAAAGTCCGCGCCGAGCCATGGCGAAGGCCTCGCGGCCGATCCCGGTTCCCAATGCCAGCAGGCGGCCGTTGACGAGGGAGTGGCGATCGGCGACGTCTCGCTCCCAGGGTTCCAGCTCGCTAAAGTGGGGTTCGTCGACCAGGGCGATGACGCTGGATGAATAGGACCGTTGATAATGTCGCCGGGTCAGGCGGGTCAACTGGTCGGGCGCCAGCAATGCCGGCAGCAGACCGTCGAGCCACAACGCCAGGCGTTGCAACAATCCGCCGGCCCGTTCGAGGGCTTGCGCGATCGACCGTATGAGAAAGCCGAGTAGCGGCAAGGCATGCCTCACAGGTATCGAGCCAGGATCTCTGCAGCGTCTGCCGCTCCCGTCGGTTGCGGCGCCCATGCCGGCGGTTCAGGAGCTGCCCACGCCGCATCGAGCGCTTTCTCCCATCGTCCGGCGGCGAAGTCGTCCATGCCCAGTTCGGCTCCGCGTCCGTAGCGGTGCAGAAATTCCACCAGGGGACCCTCGTCGGGGAAATTGTACCGTCGCACGTAGACCAGCGGCTTGCGTTGCGTGACGGCTTCGATGACGGTACTGTAGCCCGGCTTGCTCACGATGAGGTCCGTGGAGGCCAGCAGGGTGTTGAAGCGAAAGGGGAGGACGCCGGCGGCCGTGATACGGGAGGACGCCGGCGGTGCCGGTCCGTCGACGATGAACCGATAGCCGGCCATCTGCTCCAATCGCTCGACAGGCAACGAGCCGAGCGCGATGCCGCCGAATCCGATCAGCACAAGCCGTTCGGATGGAGCCGCCCGGAGAGCGTGGCGCAAGGCTGCCGGCTCGGGGACGATGGATTGGGCGATGGGGCCGATGTCCACGATCCGGCGGAAGGCGCGCATCTCCAAGCCGGGCATGGCGCGCAGGAGCACATCAGCCGACCTGTAAGCCCGGCGAATCTGGTCGATGATGTCTCGGTGTGCCTCGCTGCTCGGGTCCGAGAATTCGGCCAAAACCACGTCCCAGCTCAGGGAGCCGAGCGCCACGGCCGGGATCCCGGCCCGCCTGCCGGCTTCGATCGCCAGATAGGAAATATCAGACAGGAGCAGGTCCGGTTCGGCGGCGTGGATCGCGCGGACTTCTTCGTCGAGCGTCTTGTCCCACGAGCGGTGAAACCGGAGATGCTCGGTCCAGGTCGCGGCCGTATCGATCTTCAACGGCCCGTGTTGCACGCAGCCGATGTCCTGTATGGCCGGGCTCAACGTCCAGTCGAGAAGGAGGCGGCCCTCGAAGAACGAAGCGGGGGCGGTGGTGCGGAGAATGGCGGTCAGGCGAGGGACTCGTTGGGCCAGTTCATTGAGGACGGGCAGCACCTGCGCGGCGTGCCCAAACCCATGTCCGGAAATCGCACACCAGACCAGCGGCATCGCGCGGTCAGTCACCCAATCCGAGGTGCTCGATCGGCGGGATGTTGTACATGAGCTCTAAATCGAACTCCTCGATCAGCTCATTGGCAATCTCCCGCCCCAGATCGCCGCGAACCTCCTTGATCACCAGGTCGATGGCCATCCCGGCGTGCGGGCCGAACTGGCTGATCGTCGCTTCGATTCGTTGGCGCGCCTCTTCGTGAGTCATACGGAGTCTCCCTTCGCCGCGAGCTTTAGTCCTACTTCCGCCGCAAGCGTCCCGTGTCGCGGTCGAGGTGCCCAGACCGCGCGGCATCATACCACCGGCGAGGGATGGAGGAAAGGTCGTCTCGCTCAACCGGCGGGTGGACCGGGTTTTTCGCGGCGCAATCGCGCGAGCAGTCCGGCCACACGTTCCGAA
>JBBIOW010000083.1:0-1264 GCA_037443165.1 Nitrospiraceae bacterium
TCGGTCGCTGATCTCGTTCATGAACGATCCTTTCTTAAAGAAAAGCCTTCCATCGCACAGCCGGCGGCCAACAGACTACAACTCCAGCACGCGGCTTCGGAACAATGGACCGCTCGCTACTCGCTAGCGGCTATCCGCTGTCCTCAGAGGAAGCTCTTATTTGTCGAACGGCGCCTGAAACGGCGAACGAATGGTTCCCTGTAACTGTAAGCCTTCGCTGATCGGCACCCAACTCTTCCCGTCGTCATCACTACGGAAGGCTCCAGAACTAGTTCCCGCATAGAGCGACCCATCGCCGGAGTCGACCAGCACCTGCACCGACATGTTGGTCAGACCGTTGTTCAGCGCCGTCCATCGGCGTCCCTGATCGACAGTCTTGTAGATCCCCCGGCCGGTGGCGACGAACAGGCCTCGCTCGTTGGTGAGAATACCGCGAATCGAATCGTTCGGCAGTCCGCGGCTGATCGGGCGCCAAGTCTGGCCGCCGTCGCCGCTCCTGAACACGCCGCCGTCGAACGTGCCAGCATACACGCCCTGCTCCTTGTCGATGGCCAGAACCCGGATGAAATTTTCGACCAGCCCCTCATGGTCTTTGAGCCCGTGCCGCATGCGAACCCAGCCCGGTGAGCTTTCTTTATACCGCAACACGCCTTTTCCCGAAGTCCCGGCGAACAGGGTGCCGTCCGACGCCTTGGCAAGCGCATGGACCAGAACCTCGTCCAGACCTGTGGTCACCACGGTCCATCGATCGTCGGCCTCGCTCATCCGGTAAACGCCGTCGCCGGTTCCCGCGTAGATGGCACCGGGTGTGATCAGCAACGTTTTGATCTCCAGTCGCTTGAGTCCCGCATTCACCGGCTCCCAGCTCTCGCCACGGTCGCGGGTCCGAAACACACCGCCGCGGAACGTCCCCGCGTACACGGTGCCGTCGGAAGCGGTCGCCAGACACAGAATGAAAGGATCGGTCAGGCCTTCGTTCACGGGGGTCCAAATCCCTCCGCGATTATCGCTGCGAAAAATGCCCATGCCGAACGATCCGGCGAACACGGTGTCCTTGCCGACCGTGGTGATCGCTTGAATGCTCACCGCGGACGCGGACGGCTCAGCCGGTCGGCTGACTTCCAGGGCCTGCGGCGTTTGCGCCGGATGAAGACATTCGAATTGGACAGCCGATTCACCCTCGGCGGACGCCGTGCCGAAAGCGGCGCCCACCGTCAAGCCGATTCCCAACCCCAGCCATCCGATCACCCGACTGCAACGACAG
>JBBIOW010000083.1:1274-12301 GCA_037443165.1 Nitrospiraceae bacterium
GCGCCGCTTTCGGCACGGCGTCCGCCGAGGGTGAATCGACAGTCTCGTGGCGTCTCGTGCATCATCGCACCCGATGTCCCGCCGTGCCCATCGGAAGTGGAGCCTCCGCCGGCGCAGGTCCTTCCGCCGCCGGAATCCGGCCGAACAACCTGGCGCCGATGATCCCTACCTCGTACAGCACCATCAGCGGCACGGCCATCAACAGCATAGTAAACAGGGTCGCGTCCGGAGTGACGACGGCCGACAGGATCAGCGCGACCATCACGGCGTGCTTCCGATAGGACGCCAGCGCGGCGGCCGATACCGCGCCGACGCGGGCCAACAGGGTCAGCACGAGTGGCAGCTCGAACGCGCAGCCGAAGACGAGCAGAAACTTGACGTTGAAATCGATGTACATGCCGACGGCCAGCTCCGGCGTGATGTCTCGGTCCATGCCGAAACCGACGAAGAACTCGATGACCAGCGGCAAAATCACCAGGTTGCAAAAGACCAACCCCAATCCGAACAGGCAGCCGGCCAGAACAAACAGCGGAATCGCCAGGCGCTGCTCCTTCGGCAGCAAGGCGGGCTCGATGAACTTCCAAAAGTGATAGAAGATGACCGGCAAGCTCAGCACGAAGCCCGCCAGGAACGACACCTTGACCGAAGCGAACAAGGCTTCAGCCGGCCCGTAGAAGACCAAGGCGTTGGGGAACGGTCGATTCAGCCACTCGATAATGTCGGCCGAATAGGCGAACGTCAAGACGAACGTCCCCGCCAGGGTGGCGGCGATGATCGCAAGCCGTCGTTTGACTGTCCGTAGGTGGGCCGCTAACGGTGGAAGCATGGCAGACAACCCCCCGCCCTTGGCCGTCCGGTTTCGCTCCGTCGGCCGGTGAGGCAGCGTGCTGACCCGGCGCACGGGTCAGTGTGTCGCGGAGTGCAGTTCCTTTTCTCGATAGAGGCGGATGAGCTCCGCCATCTTGTCCTTTTTCGCCAGCTTCTCCTTCTGAATCTGCTTCTTCAGAAGCTCTTCTGACGGGGTCAGCACGTGCCGTTTCTGGAGTTCGGCCAATTCCGCATCGAGTCGGTGGTGAGATTCTTCCAGCTCCCGGAATTCGCTGCTGGATTGGCGCAACCGCTCAGCAATCGAACTGTCCGTCAGCATATTGCACCTCCTGGTTGAAGAAGAACACGCAAACCCGGCCCTCCAGCGGCCGGTTTCTCGACCTGACACTACGGCGCCGGTTTGACGACCAACGGCTCCAGGCGCATCAACACCGCGTCCTCCACGGGATCGGTGTAATACTTTGCTCTCGTCGAAAACGGGCGGAACCCCATCCGCTCGTACAACGCGCGGGCGGCGTGGTTCGATGCCCTGACCTCCAACACGGCGCGCACCGCACCCGCCGCTGTCCCGATCTCCAACGCCCGCGACACCAACGCGGTCGCGATGCCCCGCCGTCGCGCTGTTTCGATCACCGCCAAGTTCATCAACCGCATCTCCTCGAACACGATCCAGAAACACAGATAGCCGACGAGGGATTTGGTCATCGCGTCATGGTTCACCAGCCGGGCGACCAGAAACCTCGCGAAGGGGTTGCCGGTCAGTTCCGCTTCGAACATTTTGCGACTCCAGGGTGCGGAGAAGCAAGCCTCTTCGATCCGCAACAGATCGGGCAACATCTCCGGAGAAGCCGGCTCGATCACCAGCGACCCCTGCAGCAGGCTGGAGGCACTCTCGTTCATCATGGCCGAAGGACGGAGGGGGTCGGGCGCTGGACCTTCCGGCGACCGACTCCCTGTTGAATGATCCGCTGGCGTTTGGTCGCTGACCCGGCGGGACGATGCTCGTACGTGATTTCGGCTTCGGAACGTTGCACGTAGCGCGGGGCCACGCCGAGTCCGGCCGTCTCCCCGCGGGACAGCCGTGCCAACCCAGCCAAACCGATGCTCACCGCCGAAGGACGCATCGCTTCGGCCGGCGACTCACGGAGAAGCGACGACCGGTCGGCCAACGCCAGGCGGATGTCCGTTGCATACCGCAACCACCCATCCCCCAACACGAGGGTCGGCTCCTGCAGCCCTTGGGCGATCAGGTTGGGTGCTCCGACTCGTTCTTCCGCCAGCCGGAGCAACGTCCCCTCCGCACTCCACCGGTACAAGGCCCAGTACACCTCGCCGGTTCGGCTCTTGAGGATCGGGCAGATGGGCAGCGCAGCCCCGCGGAGGTTCCAGGCCATGGCTTCCAATGTCGGCACCACTGCGAGGGGTAACCCCGTCACCGCGCGGAATCCCAACAGCGTCGCCAACCCGACCCGCAGACCGGTAAAGGACCCCGGCCCGATCGAGACGGCCAGCCCGTCCAACCGGGCCAGGTCGAGATGCGTCGACGCCAACAACCGGTCGATCGTTGGGACCAGCCACCTCGCGTGCGAGCCCTCCGCGTCACGGTCCGAACGGGCCAGCACCCGCTCGCCGTTGAGGATCGCCACGCTTTGCCAAGCCGTCGCGGTTTCAACAGCCAGAATCTTCATGCGTTGCGCGTGCCCCTATACGGTTCCCAGATCAGCCGGTCGCAGCGGCACGTTGGGCACGATCTCATGAAACGTCACCTGCAAGCTACCCTGCCCATGGCCATCTTCCATCGTAATCTTGAACGGTCGCATCAGCCGGGTGCGAAATCCGCTCGCCGCATCCTGTGTCTGTACCCCGGCCTCGCTCTCCCCGACTGGCCGGAAGTCGTCGAAGTACATGACCGCTTCGCGTTCGCCGGTCGGCGACAGTCGCTCCTCCTGCACGACCTGCAGCGAACGCCGCTCGAACCAGAGACGCCGGACCACGGTCCCGCTCCCGGAATCGCCTTCGCCGGGCGCAAACACATCGAGGCGGTATCGATCGCCGTCCTCGGCGAGCGCCACACGCTCGCCTCTGGCCACCGATGCGATCCCGACCGCTCCGCTCATCGCCCACACGCTCAACTGGAACGGCCGCGCCAATTTGCCCATTTTACCGATCTCGGACGAGCGACCGGTCAGCACGCGGCTCATCGTGGGCAGACGCAGTTTGTACAGATCATCCGAGAGGACGAATTCAAACAGTTCGCCTCCCAACGCCGTAAAGCCCTGAAGTCGCATTGCATCGGGACGGCGGTAATACATCGCGCCCTCCATGCGTGGCGCGATCGGGATCCCTTCCCCTTTGATGGAGACCCGGAAGAGCCCTTTCATGGTCTGGATTGCCGCTTCCCGCTCCCGCAGCAACGCCGTCAACTCCGCCGCCGTCGCCTGTTTCAGAGGAACTTCGGGGCGGGACGGCAACAACGCGCAGCCGCCGACAACAGTAAGAGCACCGAGCAGAAGAGCCATGATGGGGAAAGCGGGATCGTGTCCCCCTTTTTTTCCTCTTTTCACTTCCCCCTTACACCAGCGCCGCATCCAGCGCCTCTCGCAACTCATGAACGCCGATCAATTCAATTCCGTCAACAGGGTCGAGTTTCGCAACATTACGTTCAGGCAGCAGGCACCGGCGAAACCCCATCTTGGCGGCCTCGCGGATACGGAGATCGGCCTGACTAACAGCCCGCACTTCCCCGCCGCGCCCCACCTCGCCCAGCACCAGCGTGTGAGGATCGACCGGCGCCTCCTGCAAGCTCGAAGTTACGGCGGCCACGATCCCCAAATCAATGGCCGGCTCGTCGATCCGCATCCCACCCACCACGTTCACATACACGTCCTGTCCGGAGAGATGCATGCCCAATCGTTTCTCCATGACGGCCAGGAGCAGCGAGACCCGATTCAACTCGACGCCATTGGCCATGCGCTTGGGCATGGCGTACCCGGTCGGCGAGACGAGCGCCTGCAATTCGACCAGAATCGGGCGCGATCCTTCCAGACTCGACACGACGACGGAGCCGGTGCTGCGCCGCGGCCGCTCGGCCAGAAACAGCTCCGACGGATTGCCGACTTCCTCCAGGCCGGTGTCCTTCATCTCGAAGACGCCGATTTCGTTCGTGGAGCCGAACCGGTTCTTCACCGCCCGCAGGATACGGTAGCTGTGCCCTTTGTCGCCCTCGAAGTACAGGACCGTATCCACGATGTGCTCGAGCAAACGCGGGCCGGCGATGGCCCCTTCCTTAGTCACGTGGCCGATGATGAACACGGGCACGCTGCTCCGTTTGGCCAACCACATCAGTTGGCCGGCCACCTCCTGCACCTGGCTGATGCTCCCCGGCCCCGAGGTCAGTTGGTCTGTATAGACGGTCTGAATGGAGTCCACGACCATGGCGTTCGGCTGGATCGCCTGCACGGCTTTGAGGATCTCCTCTAGCGAGGTCTCCGCCAGGATCAAAAGACCCGGATGGTCGATCCCCAGCCGCTGTCCCCGCATCTTGATCTGGCGAGGGGATTCCTCGCCGGAGACGTAGAGGACCTTTTCTCCGCTGGCCGCCAACCGGGGGAGGGCCTGCAAGAGGAGCGTCGTCTTCCCGATGCCGGGGTCTCCGCCGATCAACACGACGGAACCAGGCACGACCCCGCCGCCCAGCACCCGGTCGAATTCCCCAATACCGGTGCAGCGGCGATGTTCGCCGACGACCTCGATTTCCGCAATCGGGGTGGCTTTGGAGGAGGCAAGCTTGAACGCAACCGGACGGCCCTTGCCGGCGGGTTGGACCCGTTCCTCCTTCATGGTGTTCCAGCCACCGCAGTCCGGGCAGCGGCCCAGCCACCGAAGCGTCTGGTGCCCGCATGCCTGGCAGGAGAAACTGGTCTTGGCCCGCATTCGTCGGGTGCCTCAGCGTGTCAGCTCAGAAAGATACCCGCTATCTTAAAGGATGCGGTGGGGAAAAGGAAGGAAGCCATCGCGGCGCCTGTCGCCAACTAGCCTAGCCCATCGCCGGGGGATCCATTGCTCTTCGGAAGCAATGGGTCGCGGTGCTACGGACGATGAGCGCCCGGATCGACGCCAGCCGTGATCAGTTGGAGACCAACTGGTGCGAGATGCCGCCTTCACCCCGCCGCCCATTCTACGAAAAACCCTCCGCCTGCTCCAGCACCGTCTGGCTAGCGTGTTCCTGTGTATCCAGTCAGACGGCGGAATCCGGAGCCCATCGCCCACTCATCGCAGGGGAGCACATTGGGTTCACACGATCATCACATCCCCGAGCGAAAAAGACTCCCGACCCCTTTTTCCCCCGCCGGCACCACGTTTACCCCGCTTTCCCCGGATGACGGACCGTGACCACAGGCGCGGCGCGGCGCCGTTGTTCCTTGTCGAGCGTGACCAAGGCGGTGGCAAACCGCCGGGCAACCGCAGCGTACACAGCGTCGCTGCCGCGCAGGCGATAACGGGCCGCGATGTCGGCGGCCTCCTGGGCCAAGGGTTCGTCCAGCGCAATCAGGGTCAGCTGGGGAAGCCGGCTGATCTCGGACGCGAAGGCGGAGCCCAGCTCGGGGTTGTCTTGCCCGCGCCCGACCGCGGCAGCAATCTCCACGATCGCCAGCGTGGGAAGAAAGATGGGGACCCCCGCCTCGGTGGTTTGTCGCAGGAATGACTTGCTCGCGGCGTGAGCCGGCTCCGAGGGCGTGAACGCGCTCACGAACACACTGGCATCGACCGTCAGGGGAGCGCTCATCGCCGCATCTCGGAGAGCAGCTCAACGGCGCTTTTGTCGCTGTGCCAGTGCTTGGCGATGTCTTGACCGAGCTGTTCCAGCCGCCCCCAAACCTCGTCGGCTCGGGGACGCTGAGGTTCGGTATCGGCCGGAACCAACACGGCGACCGGCTTGCCACGCACGTTGATCACATACCGGGTCCGGCGCGCTTTGACGGCGCGCACCACCTGCGACAGGCGCGCTTTCAGCTCTCGGATCCCAATGTCGGGCATGACAATCTCCCCCTGTGGTCACTCACGTGGCCTCATTGTACCACGATGCGTCAGGCCCAGGGAGCAAATCAGTCGTGGCTCGGCGTGAGATGGTTCGTCCTCGTCAGTGACCTCGCACAGTCGAGCGAGAAAGACTCCCGACCCCTTTTTCCTTTCCTTGAATTTGCGGAAAACCCACGGCGGAAGAGGTCTTGCGTCTCTCCATAATCCCCTCTTCGCCTCTCTCGCTTCCTTCTCGAACCTCGCAACTTCTGCGTTTTCCGGCGCATACTGACGAAACCACCAAGCCAGCCCGGCCTTGACCAGTTCGTGGTTTAAGATGCGCCCATCCGGCAGAACGACTTTGCCGAGTGTTCGCCCAAACGCATCAGCGCCTTGAACGAGCACTCGCACCGTTTTACGCAACGCAAGTCTGGTCGTGAACTCCTTGGCGCGTTCACCGTAGGCCTGCCCTTTCTCAGGACAGTCGATTCCGTTGAGCCGAACATCCTCCTTGAGGCCATCGTGCAGGACAAGCACGTCATCCCCTTCTATCACACCGACAACCCGACCGGAGAACTCGGCCGCAAAGGTTGGAGAAGAAAGAAGAAGCAACACTCCCCAGCAGGAGAGCCGGAGGAAAGCGGGCACCTGTGGCATGGCCACCCTTCACAGAGTCGAGAACGAGTTCAAAGATCATGAAGCGGGGCTCCCTCCGACGATGTCCTCCCATCTTGTGCGAGCCAACCACACATCCGTGAGACCGTCATCCGAAGCTTTCAGTGAAGGCGGCCGGGCTAACCTTTGCCCGCGCGCCTCGGACGAGCACCGCTTCATCGTGCGCCTGCTGCGAGCACGGAGGACCACCCACCCCGTTCTTCTTCACAGTTTCTTCCGCACCTCTTTCCAATCTTTCGCCGTCTTGGCTTTCCGCGGCAACTCGCCGCGCTGCGGTTCGGGCACGATGACGACCTCCAGGCGGTGCTCGAGCATGACCTCGGCGAAGGCTCGGGTGCGGCCGATGCCGCCTTTGAGCGAGGCCCAGCCCTGGGCCTTGAGCGCGTCGAGCGCCGTCTTCAGGGCCTCCTGGCCAGGATGCACGGTCAGGATCACGCCGGCGGGGAATTTGTGGTCGCGAAGCCAGGCTCTGATGTCGTCTATCGAGCCGAACGAGCTGGACGGTTCTTTGCCCGACCATGCGAGATAGACAGGGTTGTAGTAGAACTTGGTCAACCGCGCGAGTTCCTCCGCGGCATCGGGCACCGGAGCCGGGGGCCCTTGCCCGCCGATGTCCAGCGGTAGCGGCACGAGCGGCGCCCGAGGTTCTTCGAACAATGCCGCCAACTCCACCAACAGGATGGGACGCCGGCGTTCCCACACGGCCAATGTCCCGGTCGCCGCGGAGGCCGCCACGCGGGGATTCGGAACGAGTCGAACCGTGACCGTCAGCGTGTGATTGCCTTTTCTCGGATGCCGATACTCGAAAAACGCCCGCCCATCGCCGCCCGTCATGGCCGTGGCCGCGACCTTGCCGTCGACGAGCAATTCAAGCTTTTCGCCACCGAGACCGGTCTCGCTCAGGAGCCCGCTCCGCACCAGCTTGGCCTCGATCCTGGCCGTCTCTCCGGACACGGCTAAGGCATCATTGACCGAGAGCACGCCGTCGATCTTGTCCGCCGCCCGGACCTCGCCGGCGATGATCAGACCTCGGAGGAACGCCGAGGCCGCGAGGACAACGAGAATGCAGAACGCTCGCTCGGCGGAGGCTCGTCTTGCTTGCATGCCTACAGAGTAGTGTCGGACGACGCCACCGTCAAATCAATCCAGACCCCCGTTTGACGATGGCATAGGCGTCGAAGGCCGAGAAGATCGCCAGGCTGAGATAGAGCAGTTCAGCCGGTGGCCAGAACAGGCGGGAGATCAGAAAAAAAGCCAGAGCGCTCACGAGGAGCGCATAACCCCGTTTCTCGCCGATGTACAAGTGCCCCACACCGGGCACGACGGAGAGCGACGCAGCTCGCAGTCCGTGCCAAGTCTGTTCGCGGGCATCCATAACGTCGAAAGGCTAGGGGCGATAGCCCACACCTTTCGCCTCGTACCTATACTTTCAAGGCGGCCAGCACTTCGTCCACATGGCCGTCGACTTTGACCTTGCGGAAGATCGCTTTCACCCTGCCGGCGGGATCGATGACAAAGGTGCTCCGCTCGATGCCCCAGAACTTTTTTCCGTACATGTTTTTCTGCTTGTACACGCCATAGGCCTTCGATACCGCCGCATCCTCGTCACTGAGCAAGGGAAAAGTCAGCCGGTGCTTGGCGATGAATTTTTGATGTGACTCTTTGCCGTCGAGACTGACGCCCAGCACCACCGCACCCGTTCTCTTGATCGGCTCCAGGGCGTCGCGGAAACTGCAGGCTTCCTTCGTACAGCCCGGCGTGTCGTCCTTGGGATAAAAGTAGAGGACGACCTGCCGCCCTTTGAAGTCCTTGAGCTTCACCGTCTCGCCGGCTTCGTTCGGCAGCGCGAATTCGGGTGCCTTGTCTCCGACCGCTAAGGCCTTCGCCATGGGTTCGACCTCCGTCTCCGGTTGGATCACCGAGGACCGACCTGGCCGAACGCCGGGCGGGTTCGATGATCCGGCATCTCTTTGACTTGCTTTGGTGATTCCGGCGAACCATAGGGACGCAAGGCCGGCGAGTCCCAGATGACCTTATCGCCCGGGGCGAGATTGGCAGCCTCGATGAAATGCGCGCGCGCCTCTTCGGTCTCACCCAGTGCGTTCAGCGCCAGCGCCAAGTTATAGTGCGCCGGACCCGAATCCGGTGCGGCCGCGACGGCTTGCCGGAAATAGGTCTTCGCTTCCATGAACTGGCCGGTCTGGTACGCCGTGGTCCCTTGCTGGGTCAACGCGATCGCCGACGCCTGGGCTCCTGCACCCAGGGCCAGCGGCACCAGCGGCTTCGGCTTCTCTTTCCCAGCGCAGGCGCCCAACGTGAGGGCAAGCAGTACGCTCAGAAAAACGCTCGCGATCGTCATATCTCCTCCTTGCCAACTCGTGCCATGGTTCTTCACTCAAGGCTTGGCTTGCTTGCGAAGCTCTTCCTCGAACGTCTTGCGGTACAGCACCTCCCATTCCGCGCTGCCCTCGACAAGAGGTCGGGAATAGGACCGCAATTTGGCTCGCACCGCCCGATCCAGCCTTTCCTCCTGCGCGAGCTCGGCCGCCAACACGCGTTTGATCTCCCGCAGGGCTCGACCTTCTTCTCCGACAAGCCGCACGACCGGACTCTTCTTCAGCGCACTCAGAATGACATGGGAGAGATGGCTGACTTTGTCGTCGCTGAGCAACATACCTGAACGAGGATGAGAGATGTTGAATGAGGAATGCGGAACGTTTTTCGTCTTTGTCATTTCTCATTCATACTTATCATTCAACATTTCATAAGATGATCCCCCGTTCCCGGACCAGCTTCTGTTTGATCATCGTGAACATCTTCTGGTAGTCGACCTGCCCGCGTTCGATCTCGGCTTCATAGGCCTTCATGAGTTGCCGAACCTCGGCATTCAGCCGATCTTCCACCGACAATTCCTCCGTGATGGCGTGCTCCAGCAACTCGACGGCCGTTTTCTTGTCACCAGCCAGCTCGATATACCCTTCGAGATGAAGACGCGACACCAGCGCCTCGGCCATGTGTCGAATGCGTTCCTTGGACAGCCTCATCTCCAGAAAGTTCTGAGTGCTGAGTCCTGAGTGATGAGTTAGACGCGCCGAGCGATAGTTCCGGAACTCAGCACTCAAAACTCAGCCCTTTCTTTACGGCTAGGCTTTCTCCACTCGAATGCGCGTCGCGCCCATGGCCTGGCGCAACAGCGTGGGATCGCCAACGATCCGCCCGATGACGTTCACCCGGTCCGCCGGCACCGGGTCCGGCCCCAGGCTCATGGGAGTGCGTCCGAAAAAAATGGCCAGCACCTCGCCCGCCCCCCAGAACGCCACATCGCCCACTTTGACCTGGGTTGTGGCGGTCTCGCGATGGTCCTTCACACCGGGGACTTTGAAGTAAAACTCCTCGCCCCAGGTATTCACCGGCGCTTCGACCGGCAATGCCGCGTACACGCCTTCCGCCGTCTTATTATTTTTCAGCTCCGCCTCGAGTTGAACCGACCCGACGGTAATGCGAATCCGCTTCGCTGTCTCTCCCATAGCATCATCGATTTCCGTCGCACGCTCCCGTGTTGTTCCACCCGTGTCTCGGTGCTGAACAACAGGAGCGCGCCATCTCCGCTTCGGCAGCGGACTGTAGCTTGTTTGTGGGGTGAAATCAAGGCTACAATCTGCTCCACGCGTTCCCGTTTCTCTCCGAGACGCAGATGCTGGAATCGACCTTCGTCTTTCTCAAGGGAATCGGTCCCTATTCCGAGCGCCGCCTGTGGGAGCACGGGATCGAGACCTGGCGCGCATTTCTCCGAGAACCCTCTCTGCCCGGCATCTCTCCCCAACGAAAACCGCTCTATGACCTAGAGGTATCGGCGGCGATCGACCATCTCGAGGCCGGCAACTCACGATTTTTTGCCGCGTGCCTCAAATCGCGCGACCACTGGCGCCTGTTCGACACGTTCCGCCGGCGAGCGCTGTTCCTCGACATCGAGACATCGGGAGAACCGGCCGGATATGGCCATGCGACGGTGATCGGGCTCTACGCGAACGGACGGCTGACCAGCTTGGTCTACGGGGACACGTTAACCGAGGATCGGCTGCACGAGGCCTTCGAGCAGGCTGATCTCCTCGTCACGTTTTTCGGCAGTGTCTTCGACGTGCCGTTCCTGCGGGCCGCGTTTCCCAGACTAGAGATCAGGCTGCCGCACTTCGACCTGTGCTTTGCGGCTCGTCGTTTAGGCCTGCACGGCGGGCTGAAACACATCGAAACCGCGTTTTCCATCCCGCGCGATGCGGACCTCAACGGGCTGGACGGCTGGGATGCCGTCAGGCTTTGGCGGGAGTGGCAATGCGGACGGGAGAGCAGCCTGGATTTGCTGATCCGGTACAACGCGGCCGACACCTGCAATCTGGAACCGTTAGCGGAGCAGCTGTACACTCGACTCGTCGAACGGTACGGACCGCCCGCTTCGGCCTGTCGGTCGGCCCTGCATCCCGGTTGAACGGCCCATGCCAGGGATCGGT
>JBBIOW010000084.1:0-6778 GCA_037443165.1 Nitrospiraceae bacterium
AAGTACATCGAAGAACAAGGCAAAAAAGGCAGCGAGACGCACAAGGCTGCGGTAACTGGTGACACAGTCGGCGATCCCTACAAGGATACGGCTGGGCCAGCGATCAATCCAATGATCAAAGTCATTAACATCGTGGCGCTGTTGATCGTGGCCCTGCTCGTGGGTTGACGAAAACGAGACGAGCACGCCGAGAAGGAGGGATCGGCTTGACGGATTGAACAGCGCTGGAGTATGGTGACTCATCAGATTTGCATGCTGTTCGGAACCGCGTCGGATGCTGTTCCGCGGGAGCGTGGGAGGTGCTCCTATGGAGAAACAAGAGAGGAGACCGGAATCCACCAAAAGGGAACCGCAGGCGAAGGACGAGGTCAAACCGAATCCTAAAGTCGTCGAAGCTGGCAAGAAACTCAAAGAGGATATCGACAAGCTGGTCGATGAGATCGACGACGTGCTCGAAGAAAACGCGGAGGAATTCGTGAAGAACTACGTCCAGAAAGGAGGAGAATAACCCGCTCGCCCCGGAAAAGCTCCCACCATCGCTTTCCGTTGCTCACCCAGTTTATTCGATCTCGTTCCGGCTGACCGCTCCATTCGTCGAAGTCATTTCCACGTGTCGGGTGCGTCCTCAGAGAGGCATCCGGAAGATTGGGAATTCCCCTTAAGTTGTACCGGCCCTCGGTCTTTCGGCTGGTTTGACAAAGCCTTATACTCTCTATACTATTCTTGTACTATTCCCTTTAGTTCTCAGAGGGTTGTGAGCGGAAAACCTGTTCGCGTTCGGAGGTGCGCGATGCGCCAGAAACGATGGGTGTTCAGGGATGTCTGCCAGACGCAGCGGGCTGCGTTGGCTCGTGCGCTCTCGATCTCTCCTGTAACCGCGTCCGTGCTCCTCGCTCGCGGCGTGGCGACGCCTCATGAAGCCAGCCGTTGGCTCTCGTCCAGCGCGCACATGCCTCACGACCCCTTTCTCTTGCCGGATATGGAACGAGCCGTGGACCGGCTGCATCAGGCGGCGGTAAACGGCGAGAAGGTCTGCTTTTACGGCGACTACGATGTGGACGGCATCTCGGCTACGAGCCTGTATCTGACCTTTTTTCGATCACTCGGCGGGACAGCCCTGGTTTACATTCCACACCGCCTTCGGGAAGGCTACGGGCTCAATGAAGCGGCGCTGCGCCAACTCCGGCAGGCAAGCGTGGGGCTGGTCGTAACGTCGGACTGTGGGACCACCTCGCATCGCGAAATTGCAACGGCCCAGGCTTTGGGGCTGGATGTCGTGGTCACCGACCACCATCAAACCGACGGAGCGATGCCACCGGCTCTGGCCGTCCTCAATCCTCACCGGGGTGATTCGAGTTACCCATTCAAAGGGCTGTGTTCCGGCGCGCTCGCGTGGAAGGTCGTGCAAGCGTATCAACAAAAATACGGCGGCGATGTCGCGCTCGAGTCCATGATGGACCTGGTGGCCCTCTCCACCGTGGCGGATGTCGTGCCGTTACAAGATGAAAATCGCGGGTTCGTCCGTGAAGGGTTGGCTCAGATGACGCGCGGCGCTCGTTGCGGCATCAGAGCGCTGAAGCAGACGGCCGGCATTGATCGGGACTGTACCGCCGACGTCGTTGCCTTTCGGCTCGCGCCCCGTATCAACGCGGCAGGAAGGTTGGCCCATGCGCTCACGGGCGTCCGGTTGTTGACGACAGAGTCCGAACTTGAAGCGAAGCAACTGGCTGAAGAACTGGAACGGCTCAACCGGGAGCGCCAAGAGATCGAGGAGAGAATGATGGCTGAGGCGTTGGCCTCGGTCGGCGAAGGGGGCGATGCGCCGGCCCTTGTGCTTGCTTCGCCGAACTGGCATCTCGGCGTGGTCGGGATCGTCGCGGCCCGCTTGGTTGAGCGCTTCCATCGCCCAACGATCGTGATCGCGGTGGACAGGCAGGGAATCGGGAAGGGGTCGGCCAGAACGGTGCCGGACTTCGATCTCTATCGGGCGCTCGCCGCTTGCCGCGATCTGCTGGTGGCATTCGGTGGCCACCCGAGCGCAGCCGGGCTGACGGTCAGAGAAACACATCTCCCTGCCTTCCGTGAGAGATTCTGTGAACTGGCGGCCGACTGGTTGGGAAAGGAGCCGCCGCATCCGACTCTGCATCTGGATGCCGAAGTGCGGTTGAATGAGGTCGATGTGCAGTTGGTGCGGGAATTGGGCTCGCTCCATCCCTTCGGTGCGGGAAATCCGGAGCCGACGCTGGCTGTGCGGAATCTGGCGATTCTGGATGCGCGGATCGTGGGCGAGGGGCATCTCAAGCTGACCGTTCGCCAGGGAACGTCGTTTCCCTTTGACAGCATCGGATTCCGCATGGGCTCGCTGGCCGACCTCGGCCTTTCACAACGGCAGCCCGTCGACCTGGCTTTCGTGCCGGAACTCAATCGATGGAATGGGCTGGACCGCATTCAGTTGCGGATCAGGGATGTCAAGGCCAGTCAGACGATGTGAGCGCCACGATGCCGTTTGAGACGATTACGGATATCGAACAGTTGATCGAGCGGCTGAAAGGGTATCACGCCGACGCGGATGTCTCGCTCGTGCGGAAAGCCTACGAATTCTCCGCAAAAGCGCACGAAGGCCAAACGCGGCGGTCCGGCGAGCCGTACCTCCATCACCCTCTGGCTGTGGCCGGGGTGCTGACTTCGCTCAAGACCGACGTGGCCGCCGTGGTTGCTGGTCTGCTCCATGACACGCTCGAAGATACCTTGGCGACTCCCGAAGAGTTAGAACAGGAATTCGGGAAGGAAGTGGTCCATCTCGTCGACGGCGTGACCAAGATCGGGAAGATTTCCTTCCGGAACTACGAGGAAAAACAGGCCGAGAACTTTCGCAAGATGGTGCTGTCGATGGCGGATGACATCCGCGTCGTTCTCATCAAGCTCGCAGACCGACTCCACAACATGCGGACACTGGAATACTTGAGCGAGTCCAAGCGCCGGCAGATCGCCCAGGAGACGCTGGAGATCTACGCACCGTTGGCCAACCGGCTGGGAATCGGCTGGATCAAGAACGAACTCGAAGACTTGTGTCTCAAGCATCTCAAACCGGACGTGTACGAGATGCTCCGTGTGCGGGTGGCCAAACGCGATGAAGATCGCCAGCAATACATCGACGAAGTGATCCGGCTCGTTAAGAAAGCCATGGCGGACGCCGGCCTGCCGGGTGAGGTGTACGGTCGGCCGAAACACCTTTACGGGATCTATCAGAAGATGGAGAAGCAGTCGATCTCGTTCGAAGAAGTCTATGATCTGACAGCGCTCCGTATCATCACCGACACCAAAATGAACTGTTACGCCCTGTTGGGGGTGATCCACTCGCTCTGGCGTCCGGTCCCGGGCCGGTTCAAGGACTACATCGCGATTCCGAAGTCCAACCTGTACCAGTCACTCCATACGACGGTCGTCGGACCGAAGGGAGAGCACGTGGAATTTCAGATCCGCACCGAGGAGATGCATCGCGTGGCGGAGTACGGGATCGCGGCGCATTGGCGGTACAAGGAACAGGGTCGGATCGACGAGCGCGACAGTAAGGTCTTCAGTTGGTTGCGACAGTTCGTGGAGTGGCATCAGGACCTGCCGGACAATCGGCAATTCATGGACTCCGTCAAGCTGGACTTGTTCCACGATGTCGTCTATGTCTTCACCCCGAAAGGGATGGTGAAGGAGCTGCCGAAAGGTTCGACGCCGGTCGACTTCGCCTATGCCATCCATACAGAAATCGGAGATCACTGCGTAGGCGCCAAAGTCAACGGCAAAATTGTTCCGCTCAAACATCAGTTGACCAGTGGAGACACCGTCGAGATCCTCACCTCGCCAGGCCAGACGCCGCACAAGGATTGGCTCAAGTTCGTCCGCACGTCGCGCGCCAAGACGAAGATCAAGCACTGGCTCAAAGCCGAGGAGCAAAAGCGCAGCGTCGAGATCGGCCGGCGGCTGCTCGAGGCGGAATTCCGCCGGCAAGGGTTGGCGCCGGCGCAGATGCTCAAATCGGAGCAGTTGTCGGAAGTGGCCCGGCAAGCAGGGTTTGAAACGACGGACGAGCTGGCCGCGGCGGTCGGATACGGGCACCTGGCGACCGCACAGGTGGTGAGCAAGCTGCTCCCGTCCTCCACGGAGGCCCAGACCATCGCGCGAGCGGAAGGGCCGCCGGTGTCGAAGCCAGTCGCCGGGAAAGCTGACGACAAAGGCGTCAAGGTCAAGGGTGCGCGGGATCTGCTCATGCAGCTCTCACGCTGCTGCAACCCGGTTCCTGGGGATCGTATTCTCGGCTATATCACCCGCGGTCGCGGACTGACGATCCATACGGTGGATTGTCCCAATCTCGAGGCGCTGGATTACGACAGAGATCGGCTGGTGGAAGTGGAATGGGATACGACCGCGACCGGCACGCATGCAGTCAAGGTGTCGGTCATCGCCGTGGATAAGACCGGCGTATTGGCGAATGTCTCCTCGTCGATCGCGGAGTGCCAGGCCAACATCAGCCGGGCCGAAATCACGACGCGCGAAGATCGGAAGGCGGTGCTGGATTTCGTGATCGAAGTCACCGATACTACCCACCTCAGCCGGGTGCTGAAAGCCATTGAGCGGGTCGACGGCGTCATTACCGCCAGGCGTGTTCGAGCATGGCAGGAGCGGTGAGCTGCGCCGGCCCGGCCATTCGCCGAGGATCTCGATTGGAGCCAATTAGGATAGACCAACCGTGAGCCTTGGACTTGTGCTCGCCAAAATCATTCTCACAACCATCGGCGTGGTCGTGGTCGTCGTCGGTCTCGCCTACCTCGCGCGAAGGCGGGAGAAGACGCTTCCTCCGGCGGTCTTTATTGGCGCCGGCGTCACGGCCGTGCTGGCTGACGCGGCGCTGGTGTTCTCCAGCGGCGCGACGCCTTCGCCTTCACAGACCATCCTCAACTGGATAGAGGTGGGAGCCTACTGCGGCG
This sequence comes from Nitrospiraceae bacterium, assembly GCA_037443165.1. Classification (GTDB taxonomy): domain Bacteria; phylum Nitrospirota; class Nitrospiria; order Nitrospirales; family Nitrospiraceae; genus DATLZU01. The sequence goes on from JBBIOW010000084.1 coordinate 4,980, forward strand.
CTTCGTTTCTTCTGTTGAAAGCGATCGATCTGTTCGTCATCGGGGATTACCTGATCGGTCGGAAGGGAACCTACATTCCCGATGTCGTGCGAACGCTGATTCTTTTCACGGGGCTGACGGCCGCCACCCTCGTCATTCTCCGGCTGGTGATGAATATCAACGTCATCGCGCTGGTGGCGTTGCCCACGGTCGCCACCGCCGTAGTGGGCGTCGCGCTTCGAGACACGTTGGTGCGGTTCTTTTCAGGAATCGCGTTGGGCAAGATGGTGCGGGTGGGCGATTGGATTTCCGTGCTCGACTGTGAGGGGTTGGTGACCGACATCGGATTCGGCCATCTCACGCTGCTGACGCGCGAGCACGATCATGTCGCCTTGCCCAACAATACGGTGATTCAGGCCGGTCTGATCAACTACAGTCGCCCCACAACGACGCACATTTGCGCTGTGACGGTCGAGGCCGCCTATCGCACTCCCCCTAGCCAGGTATGCGCCGTGCTGGTCGAAGCCGCCTTGGCAGTGGAGGGGGTCTTGCCGGAGCCCAAACCGGTTGCGCTGGTGTCCTCGTTCAACGATTCCGGCGTGCAATATCGGCTGCGCTTTTCGGTCAACGACTATTCCCTGCACCCCTTGATCGAGAGTCAGGTGCGAGCCTATGTGTGGAACGCGTTTCAGCGGAACGGCATCGAGATTCCATTCCCCCAGCGTGTGGTTCACACGCAGGCCGGGACGGTGTCGGAACAAATGGCGCGGCAGTCGGATCAGATCGTCAGCCATCTCGCCGCCGTGGATTTTCTGGCAGTGTTGGCTCCTGAACAAATCGAAATCCTGGCCAGAGATGCGACGATACAGAAATTTTTGCCTGGTGAGCGGGTGGTGCGGCAGGGCGAAGCAGGTCAGGAACTCTACATTATTTTGGATGGAACGGCCGATGTCCGCGTTCAGCAAGATGGTCGAAGCATGACGGTGGCCACGCTGCAGAAGGGCCAGTTTTTCGGGGAAATGTCGTTGCTGACGGGAGAGCCCCGTTCAGCGACGGTTGTGGCGGCGACGCCGCTACGTGTCGTGGTCGTCGGCAAGCAAGGACTCAGTCGGGTGGTGCAAGAGGACGACCGAGTGATCGACCGGATCGGCGAAGTGGTCGCTCGCCGCCAACTGGCGACTGCCGCCGCCAAGGAGCAACTCGCCCGAGAAGGCGCCACCGTCGCGGCGGCGAATCAGACGCGGTCGTTGGCCGAGCGCATTCGGCGGTTTCTGTGGGGCGGAACGACAGTCTAGCTTAAGGAAACTGCAGTGTGGCGCCGCGCTGCAGCTTTAAGGCATCGGCCATCCCGCCGGCGATCTCCAGTACGTACATCGCATCTTCGGTCGGTTGGTACTGGGGACAGGAGTCGTCGGTGCGCGTGCAGATCGGCACGTTTCGCTCGATATGCACGATACGTTTCTTGCCGTCCAGCCAAATGATGTCCAGCGGGACTTTGGTGTTTTTCATCCAGAAGGTCCACGGCTTCGGCTCGGCGAACGTAAACAGCATGCCCCGGTCTGGAGCCAGGCTGTTTCGGAACATGAGCCCGCGCGCCCGCTTCTCGGTCGTATCGGCAAGTTCAGCATAGATGGTCGCACCGCCAGGCGTTTTCACGGGAAGGAGACCTTCTTCTGCGGAAGCCGGAGGAAGAACAGCCCATTCTGTGGCGCCGACACTCACCAGCAAGAAGAATACGGCTTGGTTCAATGCGAGAGTGACCCGGCGATGTCTGGTAGGCGAACAGGAAAGACGAAGACGCATATGCGCATCCTAGTCGG
>JBBIOW010000084.1:6788-12091 GCA_037443165.1 Nitrospiraceae bacterium
TTTGACTGTCAAGTAGAAGACTATCCCACGCTGTCTTGCAATCCCATCGGTTCCTATGCCATCTTGTTTAGTACGACCCCGCGAAGGAGAAGGGAGGGGCGGCATGAAGGAAAAACGCAGGGTTCTCTATAAGAAAGGCGTGTTTGTCTGTCCCAAGTGCAACCAATCCTATGTACAGGAGAAGTGGCTTGAGGAGTGGCGGATTCGTTGCCACAAGTGCGAATATCGCGGCTCATTGACCGAGATTTCTGTCGAAGAACACATGGACGAAGAGACCATCCGATATTAGCCGAATGCGAGGCCGATGCGGCCAGCCTGACGGTCAGGCGCCAAAGTGCGTTCGTCTCTCCCGAGTCCCGCCGTCATCTTTTCTGTTTCCCGTTCTTGTCTAATCGATCGCAGTCGCTGTGGAGGATCCCGCATGCGTCCACCAATCGGATTGGTTGTCGTGGCAATAACTGCAGTCGCTCTTGGCGGTCGTGTCGAGGCGGCCGAGACGGCAACGCCCTCGGTCAAGGTGCTGGTCGCGTATCATTCCACGACCGGAAACACCGAGAAAATGGCCGAAGCGGTCAGCGAGGGGGCGAAGAGTCTTCCGGGAACGCTCGTCGTGCTGAAGCGCGTGGGACTGGTCACCGCCGATGATCTCTTTTCCTCGGATGCCATCGTCGTCGGCTCGCCTGTCTATTGGTCGAATATGGCTGGAGAGGTGAAGACCTTCTTCGACAATTGGCAGTTGAAGTTCGGTGTCTTTCCTGAGTTCAAGATGCGCAACAAAGTCGGGGCCGCCTTTGCGACCGGTGGACAGATTTCATCGGGCAAGGAGGTCACCATGCTGACCATTTTGGCCGCTATGCTGGGCAATCAGATGATCGTGGTCAGCGGGGGCGGGGCGTTCGGTGCCTCGGCAACGACCGAAGGAGAAAGTCCGGGCATCGATGAGAATGAACTGGCCGCTGCAAGAGCCGTCGGTCGGCGCGTCGCAGAAGTCGCAGCGATGGTAAAGCGAGGAATGGCGCAATGACCATTCCGCCTTCGCCATTCCCTGTCATTTCTCACGATGAGGAGACGACGACTCTCCCATTGTTCCCAAGCCGAAGTCGAGCGACCGACACAGACGACGAGCAAGCCGCATCTCTCGGGAACCCCAAAAACGGTGACAGGCTAGGAGGTAGGTGTTGCCGAATTGCGGCAGGGAGTGACGAGATGGCTCGTCGCCAGCGAAACGAATTCGTGGATATTCTTAGCGCAACGACCGCAGCAGCCGTTTTTTTTGAGTCCAAAGGTCTCGATTAGCTGGCAGGGCGTGACCGCGCCGGCTCGTCCAGCCGCCCGCACATCCGATTCGGTGAGGCCTTTGCAGAGACAGACATACATGTGTGAGCCTCGTGATAGATGGATGTCTATAAAAAAACGATTATGATAACCGTTATCAACTGATATAATTGTACAAACCTTTTTGTACTCCGTCAAGGGAAAATTTGCGCGCTCACTCTTTCAGAACCCAAGGCGAAGGATCTGTAGGCACTGGCAGCGGTGTGTTGCTGTAAGTTGTTGAAACTATGGGGCTGTTCGGTCAAGTTGCTCGATGAGGTCCTTAATTGTCTCGAAGCCCGACTGCCAAAATGCCTCGGACTTCATGTCTACACCCACCTCCGAAAGGATTTCCTGCGGGCTTTGGGACCCTCCCGCCGCTAAGAGGGTCAGATAGCGAGGGATGAAGGCGAGGCCTTGCTCCTTGTACATGCGATAGAGCGCCAGCACCAGTAAGTTACCGAAGCTGTACGCGTAGCAATAAAAGGGACTGGCGAAAAGATGGGGAATGGTCAACCATTCCCAGCGAAACTCGTCGGGGACGCGCACGGCCCTGCCGAACTGATGTCGTAAGCTCTCGAGGTAAGAAGCGGCCAAGTCTTGGACAGTTGCGCCGTTGGCGATCATTTCATGGGCGGTCTGCTCGAACAGCACAAAGTAAGCCTGCCGGAGAACGGTGGCATACAGGTCGTCGAGCTGAGATAGCAAGAGGCTTTGCCGAGCGGCCTTGTTTCGCTCTTGAGAAATCAGCGCGTCCGACAGAATTCGTTCGCCGAACACCGAGGCGGTTTCCGCGAGCGGTAAGGTGGCGTGGAACGTAAACACGGAGTGGTGGGAGGCCATCATGCCATGGATCGCATGCCCCAATTCGTGGGCCATGGTGGCAATGTCGCGAGCTGCCCCTGTAAAGTTCAGCATCACGTAGGGAGTGAGCCCAGGCACCACGCTATAGCAGTAGGCTCCGCTCAGCTTGCCCGGTCTGATCTTCACGTCGATGTGACGGTCGCGAAACACGCATTCGGCGAGGTCGGCCAGCTTCGGCGAGAAGGTGCGATACGCATCCAGCACCATCCGGACGGCATCGGGGTAACGAAACCGCTTCTGTTCCACCCGGTGCGGCGCGTAAATGTGGTAACGGGTCATCGGTTTGATCTTGCAGATGCGGGCCTTCAGTCGGAAGTACTCCTGAAAGACGTCGGCGTTCTTGGCGCAGACCGACAACAGGGCGGAGACGGCGGCGTCCGGCACATCGTTGCCCAGATTCCGGCTGGCAATCGGCCTGGCAAACTTGCGAAGCTGAAGGTTTTCGGTCTTCCAGTCGTTGACCAGGGTCTTATACATCTCGCCGATCAGGTCGTGATTGGCCGCAAAGACACGGTAGAGTTCGCGATAAGCAGCCTCCCGCAGGCGGGGCAGGGGGCTCCGGACATAGGCCATCAACTCTTCACGGTTGAGCGTCTTGCGTTTGTCCTTGACGGTCAAAGTAAAGGTGAATCTGTTGGTCACCACCTCGTAGAGGGTATTCAACGCGCTCCGGCCGGTAATGTTTTTCAGGTTGATAATTTTCTCCTCCGGCTCCGACAACGTATGCGGTGTGAAACGTCTAATGGTTTGGAGGTAATAGCGATAGTCTCCGGAGCCCGCGAGCAACCGGTCGGCGTTCGTTTCATCCACGCCCTGCCACCAGAGCTCGAAGAAGAGCAAGCGATTCTGGAGTCCCGCCAACCGTTCTTCCACCTTGGTCTTGAACGACCGGGCTGGCGGGTTCCTCGTGTCCTCCGAAAACCAGAGGTAGGCATAGGCGCCCAGCTTCGATGATCCGGTGGCAATCTCCTCGTCGAGATGGAGCAATTCGAGGAGGGCCTCGTTCGAGATGGCGGGATTTAGCCGATCCCGCCAGGACTCAAAAGCGGTCACCTTTCGGTCCAACTCGGCGATGAGCCGGTCGAAATCCCGAAGCGGATCCCTGACAAGATGCGACAAGTTCCACCGGTCCGGGACCTGTCCCAGGCCAGGGTGTTTGGTCTTGGTTGAGGACGGCTTTCGCGCAGCGGCAAGAGGCATGATGGCTTCCCTCGACGGTCGTTGAAAGTTGCGAAACGTATCATAGCCTAAGCGGCGGCTGGAAATCTCGGTTCGTTCAGCCGGAGAACGCCAGGGGCCGCCTTGCCGTAAGCTGCATTGACAGAGTCGGCGACGATGTTAGAATCACCGGCCGGGATGCGGGTTCTTCCGTGACGGAGCAGGAAATCAACCGCGCCGTCCAGTACGTGACGGCCAGCACATCGTATGCGAGGGAAACCGTGGCGGAGGTCATCCGCACAGGTCTGGACGAACTGGCCGCGCTGGCGACGCAGACCTCGCGACAATTCGAGCGTGAAGCCTTGTTAGAATATGTCTGTCAATGGACGATCAAACGGACAGGACAGCCCGAGCCGTTGGTGCGCGAAATCCTGAGCTGCGCCGGTCGATGGCTGGACGAGTTGTACAACACGATTGCCGCGGAGCATCCAGAATGGTTGGGAACTCAAGACAACTGAGCGCTGGAGCGCTCCTCGATGACCAGCGGCAGGGCTTCTGGGAACAATGCGATGCGTCGTGTTCGATGGAGGCGGAGCCGAACTCATCCGCTGCACCGCTCTGACGTCACCTGGCGGCCCGGCCGGACGTTTCGTGCCATGCGAGCCGGTCGGCTTCCCGAAGAGGTCGAGGCCCGCTGGACGTCATTGCACCGATTGTGCGCCGATCGCGCCAGCCGGGCCAGGCTGGCGCGCTTGATCGATCGGTTGGCGAGCGCGGACCGGGGGGTTCAGGAATCGGCCCTGGCGGAATTGGAATTGGCCACGCTGCTGATCCGCGCCAATGCCTCGGTGTCATTCCTGCCAGAGTCTCAGGCCAGAACCGCCGATCTGGAGTGTGTAGTGGGGCGGGAACGTCTGTTTGTCGAGGTGACGGCCATGGTGGGCCAGGCTTTCCGGCGCCGGCCGATCCAGCCGCCCGTGCGTCAGGATCGCGGGACGGCGGAAGGACATGAAAGGGATACGGACGGGAAAAGGCTGGTCGACCGCGTCCTGGCTAGAGTGGCGTAGAAGGCCAAGCAACTAGCCGATTACTGTGCGCCGGTGCTGCTGGCCGTGTCGGTACCACGCGGCGACTCCGAACTGCGGAGAGGGCGCGGACATCAGGTCGAGGAAGTCGATCTCAAGCTGCTGGCCGGGGCCGTGACCCTCCTCCTGTCGAAGCTGCCTCATCTCAGCGCCGTGCTCCTGTCCTTATGGGAGGTGGAGCCGATGGTGTCGCTGTCCGGCGTCCGGCTCGCCAATGTCCTGATAGTGGAGCGTTCGCGTCAGCAGTCGGCCTATCCGAGGGTGCGCGCGCTGATTATCAATCCGTGGGCGGGATTTCCAGTGAGCGAGTTGCAGCGCGAAACCCTGACACGGTTGCTGTAAGTTCAACGGGTGGGCAGGGGTCAGCCAAGACTTTCCTTCAGCAGGGTCAGATTCTTGGTGACCATGGCATCGCCGTTCTTGGTAGAGACCTCAATCCCCTGATTACAGACCCTGCGGCAGTCCTCGATGCGTCCCAGCTTCGCTAGCGACTGGGCCAGCGCGTAATAAGCGGCGGAGTATGTCGGCTTCACCTTGAGACAACTTTCCAAGGCGTTGGCCGCTTCGTCCCAGTTCTGATCCTCCATGTAGGCCTTTCCCAACCCGAACCATGCGACCTCGTCGTTCGGATCGATCGCCAGCACTTTCTTGAGCGGTTCGATGCGAGGATTGGCCAAGGATTGTCTCCTCCTCACCAGCGTATTAAAAAAGAGAGGCGAAAGCGACCGTACCACGCCTCGGCGCTCGTTGTCTATCGCATTTCCGGCGTGTTACGATCAACGGCTACGACGTGTAGCGGGAACAAGGGCGTTCTTGACGCCTTGCGCGTTTTATGGGACGTACCGGGTTCGTCTATCATCCGGCATATCTCAACCACGACAT
>JBBIOW010000085.1:0-12004 GCA_037443165.1 Nitrospiraceae bacterium
GGGCCAGCAGTCTATCAGTAAAGAGGACATTTCTATCTTGGCGAAAGCGGACATTATCATTTTGGGATTACAGGGCGAGCGGCAGCAATGAACGAATACCGGTGTTCCTACTGACAGGGCTGGCTGGATCAACGCGGGAAAGTGAGCGGGGGAAGCGGCTCGGTCGGTTGCGCGTTGAGACCCGGCGCAGCCTCCACCCGCGAAGCGCTGGTTGGCGAACGGCGCGGCTACTTTTTCCTCGAGGCTTTGGCCTTGCTCGGCGCGCCCTTCACCGCGGACTCCTGCTCGACCGGTATGGGAGCGGTCGCGCCATTCCGCAAAGCCTCGATCATAGCTTTCTTCGTGGCGAACGTCTTGCCCGCAAGCGGTCCCCGTTCGCAGATATAGGGCCCTCTCGGCCGTTCTTGACGACAATCGTGCTTATCGGTCGACTTTCCTGCGAATGAGATTGCGGGGTGCATAACCGCCATCAGAACCATACCCAAGAAGATGGACAGCTTCCGTACCATCATGACCTCCTCTGCATGGGGTACCTTGCAAGTATAGCAGGCGGTTCGGAAGCAGCCTTCAGCAAGCAGTCGTCAGCCGCCAGCTTGCTGATAGCTCATGTCCTGAGTCTGAAATCCGCTGCAGAAATCGCAGGCGATGCGGACTTCTTTACACCCCTCTCCCTCGATGGGAGAGGGCAAGGGTGAGGGTGCATTCCACGATGGGGAGAGGGAACTAGTCCCGCGAACTTCAGACTCAGGACACGAAGAGCCGATCGCTGAAAGCCGGTGTCAAGTTTTGAGCCGCGAAGTCTGCCAGCCGACGAGCCAGACGCCGGCCAGCACCAAGACAATGCCGACGATCTCCACCAACCCCACCGGGTCTTTCAAAATGAGCGCGGACAGCACCACCGCCGCGACGGGCGTCAGGTTGCCCAAGACGGACGCGCGTGACGGACCGATCCCGTTCACACCATACAACCATGCCTGCTGCGCGACAGCGGTCGCAAAGATCACCAAATAGCCTAACGCCAGCCAATCGGCACCGGTGACCGAGGCCACGCCCGCCTCCATCATTTTGCGATCGGTCCACAACAGGGGGACCTGGAGCACCGTGGCCACCAACAGCGTCGTCCAATTGACCGTTAGCGCGGACAGCCGTTCCATGAGCGTCCGGCTGCCGATGCTATACAGCGCCCAGCTCACCACGCCCAGGAACACGAGCGTGCTGCCGAGCACCGGCTGTTCGCCGACCGCCTGCAATCCCGCTACGGACACGAGCGCCACTCCCCCAAACGACAGCAGGCACCCCAGCCACACGGCCCGCAAGGGCACGTCTTGAATCAACATCGCCGACAGCAGTGACGTCACGACCGGCGACGAGCCGATGATGACCCCCGCGACGGCCCCACTCACGTATTTCAGTCCGATCAGGATCAAGAGGTGATTGCCCAACACGCCGAGCCCGAGGAACCCTAGGGTGCGGAGATCCGTACGCGTCAGACGGGCGACCCTGCCCTCCTGCCACCACCAGGTCGCCATGAGGATGGCGAGACCGCCCGTATCCCGCAGCACAGAGGCTTCCACCGGCGAGAAAGACCCGAGCGCCAACTTCTGCGCGACGATCGACCCGCCCCACAGGACAGCCGCCGCCGTCACCGCTCCGTAGGCGGCCCACTCGGAGGGTTTACGCATGGTGCAGGGGCTATAGCAATCGGCTTCGCTGGTCGTCAAGCGGTTTCTCTCCGTTGCCTGTGCTTGACAGGATGTCGTCGCTTCGTTATGTTGCCCGCCCATGCCGTTTCGGGAAACGTGATCGACCACGGCGACCGGTCACAGTCATAGCGGGGAGGGGTCATGACACATCTTTCAGGAAGACGCCGACTGCTCTCGCTGATCGTGGCCGGGTGTTTTCTTTGGGCAGGCTGTACGAAGACGTTGGTCAAAGACGATGTGCGCACCGCCACTACGTCGGGCAATCACTGCTCAGGCAGCGAATGGGTGGATGACTCGGCGATCGCGGCGCTGCCGATTCCGTTCGTCGCCTTCTTCGTCCCCCACATCGATCTGCACGACATCAAGGCCGACGAGTATCTGAAGCGCTGCGGCGGCGATCCCACTCGGCTCGTCAATCGGACGGTCGAGGTCAATCGCAACGCCTGCATTCCTGCCGCACTGGTCTATATCATTACGCTCGGCATCTGGCAGTGGTGCCCGGCGCATGTGTCGTGGGAAGCCGACCTCAAAGCCGCGTGACGCGGGACGGGTTCGTCGAGGCTCCTGATCACTGTTCACGCCTCGCCGATCACGTCTCAGGTCTTCTTTCGAACCACCATGACGCCGTCTCGGATCGTGACCAGCACCGCCGTCACGCGCGGATCATTGGCCACCAGGCGGTTCACTTCCTGGATGGCGGCCGTCGACGCATCCGGCGGTGGATGCACCAGCACGTCGCCGTCCCAGAGGACGTTGTCGATGAGGATCACGCCCCGCGGCGACACGAGTTCCAGCGCCCTCCGGTAATAGTTCACATAGTTCACCTTGTCCGCATCGATGAAGATCACATCGAAGGGGCCGGCAAGCGTGCGCAAGGTCTCCAGCGCCGGGCCCATTCGGATGTCGATCTTGCGGCCATGCGGGCTCTTGGCAAAATACTTTCTGGCCAATGCCGCAGACTCCGGATCGATCTCGCAGGTGATCACGCGGCCATCCGCCGGCAGGGCTTCCGCGAAGCACAGGGCGCTGTAGCCTGTGAACATCCCGATCTCCAACACCCGTTTCGCGTCCACCAGCAACGTCATCACCTTGAGAAAGGCGCCTTCCAAGGGTCCGACGATCATGTGCGGAATCTCCATGGTCCGGTAGGTTTCCTCTCGCAACGCCCGGCAGACCTCCGACTCGCCGGCCGAGTGCGCCTCGGCGTACGCCTCGATTTCGGGCAAGACCAGGTTCTTCATCGTCTTCTCCGCATTATTTGAAAAATCGCTCCGGCGTTTCGTACACTCAACGGGCGATCATACCGCATTCACAGGCGAAGGGCACGAAACGCTTAGGTAGGTTCCTGCCGCCTCTGGCCCTTTGCCCAAAGGAGGTGAAGAGTGAAGACCCTTGCAACCCTGGAACCGTTGGCGGCGCGGTTGCGCGAGATTCAACGGATCAACAGCGCGGCGTCCCTGCTGTCCTGGGATCAGGAAACCTATATGCCGCCGAAAGGCGGGGAGGCTCGAGCTGAGCAGATCGCCACGCTCCAAGGCCTCGCACACGAGAAGCTCGTCTCGCCGGACCTCGAACGGGAACTCACCAAGTGGGTCGATCCGGCGACCGGCCGGATCATCGAGACGCCGGGCGACACCTGGGACGAGCCGTCACGCTCCCTGCTCCGGGAGGTATGGCGGGATTTCAGTCGGGCGAAGAAACTGCCGTCGGAGTTCGTGAAGCGCCTGGGTCGCGAATGCTCGCTCGCCCAACAGGTCTGGGCCGAAGCGCGGCGCAAGAGCGACTTCAGGATGTTTTTGCCCAATCTGCGTACGGTCGTGGCCCTCAAGCGGGAAGAGGCCGGCTATCTCGGCTACACGGCCTCGCCTTACGATGCGCTGCTGGATCTGTACGAACCGGGCTCGACAGTGGCCGCGCTGAAGCCGATCTTCGACGCATTGAAAGCCCGATTGGTCCCGTTGCTCGATCGCGTGATGGCCAGCTCCGTCAAGATCGATGACGCCATCCTCTTCAAGTCCTATGACACGGCCCGCCAATTGGAATTCAGCCGGCTGGTGCTGACGGCGATGGGGTATGACTTCGAGCGGGGGCGCCTGGACCTCTCGGCCCATCCCTTCACGACCTCGTTCCATCCCACGGACGTCCGCATCACCACGCGCGTGTATGAAAAGGAGCTGCCGGTCTGTCTGTTTAGTTGCCTTCACGAGGGCGGCCATGCGCTGTACGATCAAGGCCTAGATCCGCGCTATTACGGCACGCCGCTCGGTGACTCGCTCTCGCTAGGCATTCACGAAAGCCAATCGAGATTGTGGGAAAACTGCGTCGGCCGTTCGCGGCCCTTCTGGCGGTTTTTCTACCCGCTCCTCCGACAGACGTTTCCCGAGCAACTCGGCGGCGTCGAGATGGAGCAATTCTACGCTGCCATCAATCGCGCGAAGCCGTCGCTGATCCGAGTGGAAGCGGACGAGTTGACCTACAACCTGCACATCATGCTACGGTTCGAGATCGAACAGGACCTGATCGAAAGCCACATCCAGGTCGAAGACCTCCCGGGACTTTGGAATCGGAAGATGCAGGAGTACCTGGGCATTGCGCCGGCGACCGACGCGGACGGCGTCTTGCAGGATGTCCATTGGTCACTCGGTTCGTTCGGCTATTTTCCCACGTACACCTTGGGCAATCTCTACGCCGTCCAGTTCTATGACCAGGCGCGGCGGGAAATGCCCGACCTCGACGCACAGATCGAGTCCGGCCGGTTGATCGATCTCCGGCGGTGGCTCGAGCAGAAAATTCATCGCTGGGGGCGCATGTTCCCCCCCGACCACCTGGTGCAGCGGGTCACCGGCAACAGCCTGTCCCCTGAACCGTTCCTGGGGTATCTGGAAAGGAAGTACGGCGAGCTATACGGGCTATAGGCGAGAGGCACGGGGCGAGGGGCGGGGTCGGATCAGCAGAGTCGAATCTTATCAATTCCTCATTCAATAATTCAGCATTCAACATTCTCGGGCCTCCTGGCCCGAGTCAATACCCCATCGCGCTGTTCAGCTTGGCGAGGATCGCCGGCGACAGCGTGAACTCCGCCTCCGTTTCGATGCGGGACGGAACCAAGATGGTGGTGTGAAAGACGATGTCCCGAATGGCGACCTTGACGTCAGGCTCCTGTGGTGTGCTGAGCTCAACCGCCTCGACTGACTTCGTGATCGTGCTGCTGTCCTGCGGACCGTAAGTCGAGACCACGGCCTGAAGGATCTCGATGATCTTCTCGTTGGTTTCCACCCCCTCGACGCCCTTGAGAAGCAGCGGGACCACGTCTTCCTTGGCCTGGTCGGAGACCGTGAAATTTTCGATCCGTTCCTTTCGCCGCAGCGACATGAGGTCGTTGTCCAAATCCTTGCTGAACACGCCGTAGGCGTAGCGGAAAAATTCAAAGTGAAAGCCCTTGAGATTCTTCGCGAACATCTGGAGCTCGCACAGGAAGCAGAGGGATTGCAATTTCACGTCGTTCAGCAGGCCGAACGGCTCTGCAAGATGCAACACATAGAGGAGAAGCGCCCGGTCGATCGTCATCTGATGAGGCTTGCGCATCGAACTCTACCGGCAAACCGTACCCATCAAAAAATTTTTGCACTATATTCTCAGGGCAAGCCACCAGTCAACGCACGAGACCCGCGATCGAAGACCTGCGTCAGGCCGCGGGAGGAGGGTCCCGCTGCCACTTGACCCCGATTTTCATTTCGTCTTAAATGATTCTGCTCAAGGACAATCTCAGCCCGGCTCACGATGGCGTCGCATAAAAATACGCACAAGGGCATGAAAGAAATGCAGGTGCTCAAGGAGCACCTGGCCAAACACCAACTGAAGCTGACTCGGCAGCGGGAGCTGATTCTCAGCGTGTTCCTCAAGAAGGAGCACATCACCGCCGAGGAGATGTACCATCTGCTGGCGAAGAAAGATCCCCACCTCGGTCTGGCGACCATCTATCGGACCCTCAACCTTTTCTGCGACGCCGGCTTGGCGCAGGCCCGCCACTTCGGATCGCAGACGCAGTACGACAACGTGTCGCACAAGAGGCACCACGACCACCTGATCTGCACGGGCTGCGGAAAAATCGTGGAGTTTGAGAACTGCGAAATCGAGCGCCTACAGGAGGAAGTCGCCACCAAGAACGGCTTCGTCATTCAGACCCACAAGCTCGAACTGTACGGTCTCTGCTCGAGCTGCCGCCATTGACCCGCCCAATTGCCGGCATCGTTCGGGACACGAATCAATTTCGCCGGGAGCCCATTTCGCCATGAAAACGCACGAAGGAGTTCGTCGGCCTGATCACCGCGAGATCCGGCAGCAGACCGTCTTTCGTTACAGAGGCATGTGGCCGATTCTGATTCTGGCATGCCTGGTTCCGCTCGCCGACCCGACGCCGTCCTCTCCGGCCGCGGAGCGGCTGGTCGTCTACTCCGGGCGGGCCGAGCGCCTGATCAAGCCGGTTCTCGATGCCTTTCAAGCCAGGACCGGCATCCAGGTGGATCTACTGTCGTCCGGCACGACAGAACTGGTCAACCGTCTGCAGGCGGAAGGCCAGCGGACCCCGGCAGACGTGTTGATCACGAACGACGCCGGCAGCCTGGAACGGGCCCGGGAACTGGGCTTGCTGCGGCCGCTCTCCATGTCGGAGATCGAGCGAGCGATTCCGGCGCCATTCCGCGCACCAGACAACAGTTGGGTGGGATTGTCGGGGCGGTTCTGGATCGTGGTCTATAACACGACGCGCGTGAAGCCGGCCGACATCAGGTCCATCCTCGACCTCGCCGAGCCCCATTGGAAGGATAGGATCGCGATTCCGAATTCGGGCAGCGAATACCTGCAGGCTGGCGTGTCAGTCATTAAAGCCACCTACGGAGACGAGAAGACCAAGCAGTTCCTTCAGGGTCTGAAAACCAACGCCGGCACCCAGGTGTACCAAAAAAGTTCGCAGATCGTGGAAGCCGTCGCGAAAGGACAGGTGGACATCGGACTGGTGAACCACTACTACGTCTATCGGCACCTCGCAACCCAGCCCGCCGCACCAATCGCCGCGCTCATACCGGATCAACACGAAGGAGGGATGGGCGCCATTATGAACGTGGCGGGCATCGGGGTCGTGAAACACACCCGCCATCTCGCCGGCGCGAAAAGGCTGGTCGAGTTCCTCGTCGCCGAAACCGGCCAGAAAATGTTCGCCGATCTCAACAAAGAATACCCACTGCATCCCGAGGTCAATGCGGATCCCGCTTTGCTCGACCGCAAGACCTTCCGCGCGGCGACGGTGCCGTTGGCCCGGCTGGCGGAACTGCGGGAGCCGACTATGACCCTCATCGAGCAGGTGGGGCTCCGCTGAGGAGCCGACACCTCATGACCACGGCCTTTCGCCACATCGCGTTCTCGCCGCTTCAGGTGTTTGCCGTGGTGACGGCCGGGCTCCTCACCCTCCCATTGCTGTATGTCGGCTTCCTGGCCTTGTCGGCTGATCCGGCTGTCTGGGCGCGGCTGTGGGCCACACGCATTCCCGAGTTGCTGAGCAACACCGTGTCGTTAGCTGCCGGGGTTTCGCTGGCCACATGTGTGCTCGGGATCTCCCTCGCCTGGCTTGTCGTCCGTTTCGACTTCCCTGGGCGCCGCGTTTGGGAATGGGCGCTGGTGCTGCCCTTGGCCATGCCGACCTACGTGCTCGCGTACGTCTACACCTTCATCCTGGGCACAGGAGGGCCCTTCCCCCTCTTTTCACCGTACAGCTTGGCCGGCGCGACGCTGGTCATGACCCTCGACACCTTTCCGTTCGTCTACCTGTTAAGCCGGGCGGCGTGGCTCAATCTGAACGTGTCGTTCGAAGAGGTTGCCCGGGCATGCGGCGCCTCGCGCGTCGAGATCCTGTGTCGCGTCACGCTGCCGCTTATGCGCCCGTCGATCGTCGCGGGCCTCGCGCTGGTGATTCTGTATGTGGTGTCGGACTTCGGCGCCGTCTCGTTACTGCGGTACCAGACGCTCACCTACGCGGTCTATCAGCAGATGACCGGCCGCTACGACCACACGGCCGCCGGTATCCTCAGCTTGCTCCTGGTCGCCATCGCGTTGCTGTTCCTGGTCACGGAACGCTGGTTCCGCCGGCAAAGCCGGTTCTACCAGACGACGGGTCGCTACCGGGCTCCCGAACGCACACGCTGCGGGCCGCTGGGCACGCTGTTGGCCACCGGCTATCTCGCGATCGTGCTGGGCGCCGCCTTCTTGATTCCGGCAGCGCTGCTCGTCCGATGGAGCGTCTCCGCAATCGCGCAGGGTGCGGTGGACGGTCGTTTCTTCGGGTTCATCTGGAACAGCATGGTCCTCTCCGGAGTGGCCGCGACCTGCGCCGTCATGATCGGCATTCCCTTGGCCTACCTGGCCACCCGGCAGCCCTCGC
Organism: Nitrospiraceae bacterium; assembly: GCA_037443165.1. Taxonomy (GTDB): domain Bacteria; phylum Nitrospirota; class Nitrospiria; order Nitrospirales; family Nitrospiraceae; genus DATLZU01. Next base: position 8,137 of record JBBIOW010000085.1, read on the forward strand.
GGTTCAACCTGGCCTGCCTCCAAGCCGCCTACGCCGGCTACGTGCTGCCTGGGCCGGTCACCGCCTTGGCGTTGCTGGTCCTGTTCTCCCAGGTCGCGCCGTTCTGGTACGGCTCCATCGTCGTGCTGGTGGTCGCGTACATCGTTCACTTTCTGCCGGCCGGCCTGCAATCGCTGGAGTCGGCCCTGCAGCAGGTGACGCCCAATTTGGAAGAAGCGGCCCGGAGCCTGGGCCTGGGCACGCGGGAGACGCTGCAACGGGTGACGTTGCCCTTGGTGCGGAACGGGTTCATCGCAGCGTGGGTCTTGATGTTCCTGCAGTGCATGAAGGAACTGCCGGCCACCTTGCTGCTCCGGCCTGTCGGGTTTGACACGCTGGCGATCCGGGTGTGGCTGGAAGCCAGCGAAGAGTATTATCAACTTGCTGCTCCATCAGCGCTCTTGATCGTGGTGCTGGCGCTGCCGGCCCTCATGTTACTCGTCTCCAAGGATTGGCGCGCCGCCTGATCGAAGACATGATGCGGGATGACTGAACCCATGAACCTTTGAATCACTCAGCAGAATGAACACGCCTCCTCCCCCTTGATGGAGAGGGCCTGGGTGGGGGTGAAGCTGACAGCGGACGGCTATCTTCAAGCCGGTCATGCACGGCACCGAGCGAAGCCAGCGGATGAAGGCCCGAGCGATGGACAACTCAGTGGAATTCCCGAAGCACCCCGTCCTCGAACTGCGCAAGGTGTCCTGCGCCTATCAGGCCGGGCGCCCGGCGATCTCGGAAATTTCGTTGTCGGCGCGCGAGGGCGAGATTCTCTGCCTGTTGGGGCCGTCCGGGTGCGGCAAGACGACGGTTCTCCGCGTCATCGCCGGATTCGAACCGGTCTCCGCAGGCGAAGTCTTGCTCTCGGGGCGGTTCGTGTCGGCCGTCGGGTTGACCGTTCCCGCGGAGCAACGGCACATCGGCATGGTCTTTCAGGAATATGCGCTCTTTCCGCACCTGCGCGTCGCCGACAACATCGCGTTCGGCCTCCGTCATCTCGCGCGCGAGCAACGCCGTGCCCACGTGCAAGCCATGCTGGAGATGACGGGACTCACCGGCTTGGAGAAACGGTTCCCTCACGAACTCTCCGGCGGCCAACAGCAGCGGGTGGCGCTGGCCCGCGCCCTGGCGCAGAAGCCGGTGATCCTCCTGCTCGACGAGCCGTTCAGCAACCTCGATCCCGACATGACCGGCAAGATGCGCCAGGACCTCCATGACCTCCTGAGACGGACCAAGATGACGACGATTCTGGTCACGCACGATCATGACGAAGCCTTCGCGATGGCGGATCGAATCGCCGTGCTGAACCAGGGCCGGCTGGAGCAAGTGGACACGCCGGAAGCGATCTACCACACGCCTGCGACGCCGTTCGTGGCGGACTTCGTGGGCCAGGCGGATTTCGTTCCCGGCATCGTGCAGGACGGCATCGTGCAGACCGAAATCGGCGAGTTCCCCAACCCATCGGGCTTCGCAGGCGGAACCAAGGTCGTCGTCATGATCCGTCCGGACGACGTGCATATTGTGCCTGCCAAGGATTCAGCCGCCCGCATCCAGTCCCGACAGTTCCGCGGATCGGAAAATCTCTACGCGATCGGCCTGCCGTCCGGCCAAGTCATTCACAGTAGCGAAGCCTCGACCCACGTCTATCCTGTCGGTACCCCCGTTGAGCTCCAGGTGGCGGCAACACACGTGGTCGTGTTTCCTGCACGTTGAACCAAGGGCAGTCGTCACGGCCATTCGGGCCACCCTGCAGGATGAAAAAAGTCCCCCTCTCCATCACCCATTGCATCGTGAAGGGCAATGGGTACCCGGGGAAAGGGAACACTTGTTTTCGCCCCTCCGGGAGCCCGTGGCTCTTTCAATTGCATCGGGTATGGGGAAACGGCGGGTGAGGGGTATTCCCCAGACAGACAAACCGAAACCGTTCATGAAACCCGCGGAACTTTTGCCAGAATTTTCCGTTGACAGATTTTCTTGAGACATGATATTGATAACCCCTCTCAAATTCACCGATCATCATTTCCAGCAAGCGAAGGCCGGAGGAAGGGCGAGGTCATCGAGGTATGGAAGTTTTGAAAGAAACGGTCGACTACGGGGTCATCGGGCTTCTGTTGATTCTCAGCGTCTGGTGCGTCGCCGTTGCCGTCGAGCGGTGGCTGTTTTATCGCCGGGTGGACATCTCGCAGTTCCCGAACCGCCAGGTGTTTGAAATTGCGCTGACCAAGCGGCTGGTCATCATCGGCACGGTCGCCGCCAATGCGCCGTATATCGGGCTGCTGGGCACCGTGCTGGGTATCATGCTGACGTTCTATACGATGGGCACCTCCGGCACGATGGCCGTGAACACCATCATGATCGGCCTCAGCCTCGCGCTGAAGGCCACCGCGGTCGGCTTGCTGGTCGCCATCCCTTGCGTCGTGATGAACAACATGCTGAGACGTCGCGTCGCCGAACTCCTCACGCTGCACAAGGTGCAATATGGATCGTGAGATGGACCAGATCAACGTCATCCCGTTGGTGGACGTGATGCTGGTCCTGCTCGTCATCGTCCTGACGACGGCGACGTTCATCACCACCGGGCAGATCCCCGTCGATTTGGCCAAAGCCAAGGAAGCAGGCGACCGCAGGGACGTTCCGCTGGTGATCACCCTGACGGCGGACGGGAAGCTCTACCTGAACGACCGTCCCGTGACCGAGGACGGGTTGAGAATCGTCCTGACCCCTCATCCCAGGGAATCTCTGGTCGTCGTCCGGGCCGATCGCGTGACGATGTTGGAGCGATTCGTTCAGGTGGTGGACGAAGTGCGCGGGCTTGGATTCCAGCAAGTCAGTTTGGAGGTTGTCAGATCGTGAACAGGCCGGTTGCCGGATCACATCAACGCCTCAATTATCGGGTCCAGGGATGGGTGGTATCGGCCGCCGCCCATACACTCGCTATGGGGGCGGCCTTTGCGCTCACGTCCAACTTACATCTGCCCCCGCAACCCGAACTGTTCAAGTGGGAAGTCTCGCTGGTCGAGCCTCCCGCGCCCCAGGCCGTCAAGGCGCCCCAGCCCGACCCGACGCCGTCGAAGCCGAAACGCGCGGAGCCGCCGGTGGTCGAGACAAAACCGGTGGTCCAAACGGTCCAGACCGTGACGCACGTCGTCCGGCAGGAGATCCGCGAAGTTGCGCCCCAGGTTCGCACCACCGTCGAGCCAGCGCAACAAGTCGTCACCCGCACGATGGAGTCCGTCAACCGAACCGCCGAGACCCACGTTATGGCCGTCCAGACCGTCGCCGCACCCGAAGCGCGGCAGGTCGTCGCGGAGCCGGTTGCCGTGGTGCAGGGTGCAGTGGTGCAGCAGGCTGCCGTGGTGCAGCAGGAGGCTCCGCCGGTTCGGGAAGAGGTCCCGGCGACCGTGCAGCCTGTCGTGCAGGAGGCGCCTTCCCCTGTCGTGGCTGCTGCAACTCCGGCTCCGGTGCCGCATCAGGCCGTTGAACGCGAACCGGTCGCGGCGACCCAGACGGCAGCGGTTTCGGAAAAACCAGTCGAGCCGGTCCTGACGGGCACAATTCAGGAACGTCGGATCGTTAGTGAGCCCGTTCCTGCAACGATGACGGAGCCCGCGCCCATCCAACAGGCTTCGATCCGCGAATTGCCGGTGCACCCTCTGCCGGCCACCAAAGCCGACTATAGTTGGCTGGCGGAGGCGTTGTGGAACCGCGTCGAACAACTCAAACGTTACCCCCACCTCGCCAGAATGAACCGGTGGGAGGGCATGGTGGTGCTACAGGCCGTCATTCGACACGACGGACAGCTCGTCGACCTGAAGGTCGACGAAAGATCCGG
>JBBIOW010000086.1:0-4296 GCA_037443165.1 Nitrospiraceae bacterium
CGATCGTCCCCACATTGACGTGGGGCTTCCGCCGCTCAAATTTCGCCTTCGCCATTTCCCCACCCTCCCCTTTCTGACTTCTCGCTTACGGAACCCGATCCGTTTCGAATGCCTGTCAACCGTTCAGCCTCGCCGCCAGACCCGCCATCATTCGCCTCGATATTTGGCGATGATGGCTTCGGCGATCTGCTTGGGAACCTGTTCGTATCGATCGAATTCCATACTGTACGTCGCACGGCCTTGCGTTCGAGACCGCAAGTCCGTTGCGTACCCGAACATTTCGCTGAGCGGGACCGCCGCCTCGATCGCCTGAGACCCGGCGCGCACTTTCATGCCCTGGATCTTGCCCCGCCGTCCGTTGAGGTTGCCGATCACGTCCCCCATATACTCCTGGGGAACTAGGACCTCGACCTTCATAATCGGCTCCAGCAACACGGGGTCCGCCTTCTTGCAAGCGTCCTGAAAGCCCATCGATGCGGCGATCTTAAAAGCCATTTCATTCGAATCGACTTCGTGATAGGAGCCGTCCAGAAGCGTGACACGGACATCCCTCATCGGATACCCGGCCAGCACACCCGTCTCCATCCGCTCCCGGACACCTTTTTCCACCGCCGGGATGTACTCCCTGGGAATGGCTCCGCCGACGATCTTATTGATGAATTCGAAGCCGGCACCGGGCTCGGAAGGCTCGACCGCCAATACGACATGCCCGTATTGGCCGCGCCCGCCGGTCTGCTTGATATACTTCGCCTCCGCCTCTGCCCTCCGCCTGATCGTCTCGCGGAAGGCCACTTCCGGCTTCCCGACGTTAGCCTCGACCTTGAACTCGCGCAGCAGGCGATCGACGATGATCTCCAAATGCAGCTCGCCCATGCCGGCGATGATGGTCTGACCCGTTTCCTCGTCGGTCCGCACGCGGAACGACGGATCTTCCTGCGCCAGCTTCTGCAACGAGAACCCGAGCTTTTCCTGATCCTGTTTTGTCTTCGGCTCGATGGCCATCGCGATCACCGGTTCGGGAAACTTCATCACCTCAAGCAACACCGGCTGCTTTTCATCACACAACGTATCCCCGGTGGTCGCGCTCTTGAGCCCGACCGCGGCGACGATGTCGCCCGCATAGGCCGCATCGATGTCCTCGCGCTTATTCGCGTGCATCTTCAGGAGGCGTCCGATCCGCTCTTTCACGCCCTTGGTCACGTTCAACACGGACGCACCGGTTTTGACCGTTCCCGAATAGACGCGGAAATACGTCAACTGACCGGCAAAGGGATCGGTCATGATCTTGAAGGCCAGTGCCGCAAAGGGCTCGGAGTCACTCGCGCGTCTCTGCACCTCTTTATTGGTTGCAGGATCGACTCCGACCACCGGCGGAATATCGAGTGGAGAAGGAAGGTAATCGACCACGCCGTCAAGGAGCTGCTGGACGCCCTTGTTCTTGAACGCCGAGCCGCACAGCACCGGCGTGATTTTCATCGCGATCGTCCCCGCTCTGATCGCCCGGCGGATTTCTTCTTCAGTCAGCGAATGGCCGTTGAGATATTTTTCCAGCACCTGCTCGTCGAACTCGGCGACGGCCTCGACCAGCTTCTCGCGATATTCTTTGGCGAGATCGACCAAATCAGACGGGATCTCCTCGATCTTATATTTGGCCCCCAGGGTCTCGTCGTCGTAGAAATAGGCCTTCATCGAAACCAAATCCACGGACCCGCGGAACTCCGCTTCGCGCCCGACCGGAATCTGAATCGGTACCGGATTCGCGCCAAGGCGATCGATGATCGATTGGACGCTGGCGTAGAAGTCGGCCCCGATGCGATCCATCTTGTTCATGAACGCGATCCGCGGAACCCGATATTTGTCCGCCTGCCGCCACACCGTCTCGGACTGCGGCTCGACCCCCTGGACCGAATCGAACACCGCCACGGCCCCGTCGAGCACGCGGAGCGACCGCTCGACCTCGATTGTAAAGTCCACGTGCCCGGGCGTATCAATGATGTTGATGCGGTGGTCGCGCCAAAAGCAGGTGGTGGCGGCTGACGTGATGGTAATGCCGCGCTCGCGCTCCTGCTCCATCCAGTCCATCGTAGCCGCACCCTCGTGGACCTCACCCATCCGGTGCGTCAGGCCCGTATAAAACAGGATCCGCTCTGTCGTCGTCGTCTTTCCGGCATCGATGTGCGCCATGATGCCGATGTTCCGCGTTTTCTCTAATGGAGCTGGTCTAGCCAAGTGATCCCTCAAAAAAAGAACCGTGCTGCAATCATGGCCCAAGAGAAACATGCTGCGACACAGGGGGCACTCGCCTGCGAATCGCAGCACGGCCCGACTGCAGCACAGAATCGTATTACCAGCGATAGTGGGCGAAGGCCTTGTTCGCCTCAGCCATTCGATGCACGTCCTCCCGCTTCTTGACCGACGCGCCGGTGTTGTTCGAGGCGTCGAGGAGTTCAGCCGCAAGTTTTTCAGCCATGCTCTTCCCGCCCCGCGCTTGGGAGTACTCGGAGATCCACCTGAGCGCAAGCGACAGCCTGCGGACAGGGCGGATCTCGACTGGAACCTGGTACGAGGCCCCTCCGACCCGGCGGGATTTGACTTCCACCACCGGCTTGACATTGTCGATCGCCGCCCGAAAGACCTTCAAGGGATCGCCGCCGGTTTTCTCTTGGATCAGATCGAACGCTCCATAGCAGATCCGTTCCGCGGTACTCTTCTTACCGCGCTCCATCAGCATATTGATGAATTTGCCGACCAGCTTGTCACGGTACCGCGTATCGGGCAACGCTTCTCTGTGACCATGAAACGGACTTCTGGGCATGATCTCCTTTACAGACCGCTCAGCTATTGGCTGTCAGCCTTCGGTTTCTCATTTGGGCCGTTTCGCACCGTACTTCGACCGCCCTTGCTTTCGATCCGCGACACCGACCGCGTCGAGCGCTCCGCGCACGATGTGATACCGTACACCCGGCAGATCCTTTACCCTGCCGCCCCTGACAAGCACAATGGAGTGTTCCTGCAAATTGTGCCCGACGCCGGGGATATAGGTTGTGACCTCCATACCGTTCGTCAGGCGGACGCGCGCGACTTTCCGAAGCGCCGAGTTCGGCTTCTTCGGCGTCGAGGTATACACCCGGAGGCAGACCCCGCGCTTTTGCGGGCATGCCTTGAGCGCAGGGCTTTTCGTTTTGCCCTTTGCCAACGCTCTTCCCTTGCGGACAAGTTGATTAATCGTCGGCATCGAGAGGCCTCACCTCGCCATTAGCGCCCATGCGTCGATCGTTCGCGACCGAAGCCGCGGGATTATAATGAGGGACTTCTTCACTGTCAAGACTGGCTTATACAAAATGTCCTAGGAACGCGCCGCATCCGTTGGCGCCGACCCGGCGCCCTCCTGCCCGATCGCTACCGGTTCTTCCGCCGCACTCGGAAGTTGCGCTTCGGGCTTGGCGCTGATGACGAACGTGTCGCGATATTCTTCGAACCCGGTTCCCGCCGGGATCAGCCGCCCCACGATCACGTTCTCTTTGAGACCCAGCAGATTGTCCTCGCGCCCGTTGATCGCCGCTTCGGTCAGCACTCGGGTCGTTTCTTGGAAGGACGCGGCCGAAATAAAGCTGTCGGTCGTGAGCGCCGCCTTCGTGATCCCAAGCAGCACCGGCTTGCCGAGCGCCGGCTTGCCGCCTTTCGCCAGAATCCGTTCGTTCTCTTCTTCGAAAACCCATTTGCTGACTTGGCTGCCGGGCAGAAACTCCGTGTCTCCCGGATCTTCGATCCGGACCTTGCGGAGCATTTGCCGCACGATAATCTCGATGTGCTTGTCGTTGATGGACACGCCCTGCAGCCGATAGACGTCCTGCACCTCATCGACCAGATATTTCTGCAACTCCTTCGGTCCCAGCACGTCGAGAATGTCGTGCGGGTTGGCCGATCCGTCCATCAACGGCTCTCCGGCGCGGACCCAATCGCCCTCGTGCACATTCACATGCTTGCCCTTGGGGATGAAATATTCCTTCACGTCGCCCATCTTGTTGTCCACGACGACCTTGCGCATCCCCTTCACAAAGCCGCCATAGGAGACTTCTCCGTCGATCTCGCTGATGACCGCCTGTTCCTTCGGCTTTCTCGCCTCGAACAGCTCCGCCACGCGCGGTAAGCCTCCGGTGATGTCCTTAGTCTTGGTCGTCTCGCGCGGAATCTTGGCCAGGACATCGCCGGGATGCACCATCGCCCCCTTCTCCACCAGGATGTGCGCTCCGACCGGAAGCAGATAGCGGGCGGCCGTCGTCGCGCCCGAGGTCT
>JBBIOW010000086.1:4326-11989 GCA_037443165.1 Nitrospiraceae bacterium
GATCCGCGGTCGAAGCGTGGCGCCAGTGTGTTCGATGACCACTTTGCGGGAAAGGCCGGTGACTTCGTCGAACTCCTCTTTCATGGTGACGCCTTCGACGATGTCGCCATAAGCCACCCGGCCGCCGACCTCGGTCAGAATGAGCAACGAATACGGGTCCCACTCGACGAGCTTCTGCCCCACTTCGACCCGGTCGCCGTCTTTGACCTTGATCTTGGCGCCGTACACCACAGGATACTTCTCGCGCTCGCGCCCCGTCTCATCGACGATCGCGATCTTCGCGTTGCGGTTCATCACCACCCACTCGCCCTCCTTGTTCCGGACGGCGATGCCGGCGTTATGCACATCTGCGTTCTTCTTCGCATCGAAGCTCATGAATTTCATCACGCCGGCGTGCTTGGCCTCGAGCACCGTCTGCTCCACCACTTTGCTCGCGGTTCCGCCGATATGGAAGGTTCTCATCGTCAACTGCGTGCCCGGCTCGCCGATGGACTGCGCCGCGATCACGCCGACCGGCTCGCCCTTCTCGACCAACCGGCCGCGGGCCAGGTCCCGGCCATAGCACCGCCGGCAGACCCCGCGTCGCGATTGACACGTGAGCACCGAGCGAATCTTCACGCGATCCACGCCAGCCTCGACGATACTCCTGGTCCGCTCCTCGTCGATTTCCTCGTTGAGCTTCACGATGATCTCGCCGGTGACCGGGTCACGGATATCTTCCGCGGCCAGCCGCCCGAGGATGCGCTCCTCGATGGGTTGAATGATTTCGCCGCCCTCGACCAGCGCCGTCACCGTGATGCCATCGTTCGTCCCGCAATCCTCTTCGCTGACGATCACATCCTGTGCGATATCCACGAGCCGGCGCGTGAGGTAGCCGGAGTTGGCGGTCTTCAAGGCGGTGTCCGCCAATCCCTTTCTGGCTCCGTGGGTCGAAATGAAGTACTGCAGCACCGTCAAACCTTCGCGGAAGTTGGCGGTGATGGGCGTTTCGATGATCTCGCCGGACGGCTTCGCCATCAAACCGCGCATGCCGCCCAACTGCCGGATCTGCTGGGAGCTGCCTCGCGCCCCCGAATCCGCCATCATGAAAATCGGATTGAAGGACTCGGGCTTGCCTGGATCGCCGCCGCCCAACTCCTTCATCATTTCGCCGGCGACCTGCTCGGTGACATGCGCCCAGATGTCGATGACTTTGTTGTACCGCTCACCGTTGGTGATGAGCCCTTCCGCGTACTGCTTTTCAATCTCGTTCACTTCGCGCTGGGCTTTACTGATCAAGTCTTCTTTCTTGGTCGGGATGTGCATGTTGTCGATGCAGATCGACACTCCGGCTTTCGTAGCGTAGTGGAATCCCAGGTCCTTGATCTTGTCCAGGAACACGACCGTCTCGCGATGGCCGGCCTGGCGGTACACCGCGTCGATCAGCTTGGTCATCTCCTTCTTGGTCATCAACTGGTTGGCCTGCGTAAACGGAATGGACGGCGGCAGGATCTCGCCCAGGATCACGCGACCGACGGTCGTCTGCACGAGGGAGCCCGCGATCCGCACCTTGATCCGCGCATGCTCTTCGACTTCCCCGGCGTCATACGCGATACGGACTTCCTCGGGCGAACCAAAGATCTTCCCTTCACCCTTGGCGCCGATCCGCTCTTTGGTAAGCCAGTAGCAGCCGAGCACCATGTCCTGAGACGGCACCGCGATCGGCCTCCCATTGGCGGGCGAAAGGATGTTGTTGATCGACATCATGAGCACGCGCGCTTCAACCTGCGCCTCCACCGAAAGCGGCACATGGACCGCCATTTGGTCGCCGTCGAAGTCCGCGTTGAAGGCCGCACAGACCAGCGGGTGCAGCCGGATGGCCTTGCCTTCGACCAGTACGGGATCGAACGCTTGGATGCCGAGCCGGTGCAGCGTCGGCGCGCGGTTCAGCAGAACCGGGTGTTCCCGAATCACCTCGTCGAGCACATCCCACACTTCAGGTCGCTCCTTCTCGACTAGGCGCTTGGCGCTCTTGATGGTGGTCGCGGCGCCCCGCTCCTCCAGCTTGTGGAAGATGAACGGCTTGAACAGCTCCAGAGCCATTTTCTTGGGCAGCCCGCACTGGTGCAGCCGCAGTTCCGGCCCCACCACGATCACCGTACGACCGGAATAATCGACACGCTTCCCGAGCAGGTTCTGGCGGAACCGTCCCTGCTTGCCTTTCAGCATGTCGCTGAGCGACTTCAACGGCCGCTTGTTGGGGCCGCGGATCGCGCGCCCGCGCCGGCCGTTGTCAAACAGCGCATCGACGGCCTCCTGGAGCATCCGCATCTCATTGCGGATGATCACGCCGGGCGCTTTGAGTTCGATCAGCCGCTTCAGCCGGTTGTTCCGGTTGATCACGCGCCGGTACAGGTCGTTCAGATCGGACGTGGCGAAGCGCCCGCCGTCCAGTGGCACCAGCGGCCGCAGCTCGGGCGGAAGAACGGGGATCACGTCCATGACCATCCACTCGGGCTTGTTGCCCGATTTCCGGAAGGCCTCGATCACCTTGAGCCGCTTCGCGTATTTCTTCTTCAGAGCGGCTGAGGTCGAGGTCTTGGCTTTCACATGGAGGTCGTCCCACAACGCATTAATGTCGATCTTCTTCAGCAGTTCCCGGATCGCCTCGGCGCCGATTCCAGCTCTGAAGGCGCCGGATCCGTATTCCTGCTGAAGCGCGCGCAGCCTGTCTTCGGTCAGGAGTTCCTTCTCGCTCAAGTTGGTCGTTCCCGGATCGACGACCACATAGCTCTCGAAGTAGAGGATTTTTTCGAGTTGCTTGAGGCTCATGTCCAACAGCGTGCCGATCCGGCTGGGCACGCCCTTGAGGAACCAGATATGCGCCACCGGCGCGGCCAACTCGATGTGCCCCATCCGTTCGCGGCGGACTTTGGACTGGATCACCTCGACGCCGCACTTGTCGCAGACGATGCCGCGGTGTTTCATCCGCTTGTACTTGCCGCAGTTGCATTCCCAATCCTTGATGGGCCCGAAGATCTTGGCGCAGAACAACCCGTCTTTTTCCGGTTTGAACGACCGGTAATTGATGGTCTCCGGCTTCTTCACTTCTCCGTAGGACCACGACCGAATCTTTTCGGGCGAAGCGATACGGATCCGCATCGAGTCAAAGGAAACGGAGTCGCGCGGCTTTTCGAACAGGGTGTACACGCCTTCCAAGGTTTATCCCTCCTCTTAACCGTGATGGGTGAGGTGTGACGCGTGATGCGCGGGAAGCGAGGTCCTGGTCACCCTCCGGCCCCTTCGCTTCACGCTTAACGCTTCACGTTTCACGGTTTCTCAGTCCTTTGCCTTGACCAGCTCAACATCGAGACCGAGGCTCTGCAGTTCTTTGACGAGCACGTTGAACGACTCCGGCAGACCAGGCTCGAGGAACGGCTCGCCTTTGACGATCGCTTCGTACATGCGCGACCGGCCTGGCACATCGTCCGATTTGACGGTGAGGAACTCCTGGAGCGTCGACGCCGCGCCATAGGCCTGGAGCGCCCAGACCTCCATCTCGCCGAGCCGCTGGCCGCCGAATTGCGCTTTGCCGCCCAGCGGCTGCTGCGTAACCAACGAATAGGGCCCGATCGACCGGGCGTGAATCTTGTCGTCGACCAGGTGGTGCAGTTTCATGACGTACATGTACCCGACCGTGACCGCACTGCCGAAGGGCTCACCGGTCCGCCCATCCATGAGGACGGTTTGGCCGCTGGTCGGGAGCTTAGCCTTTTTCAGCAAGTCCTTGATTTCTTTTTCCGAGGCGCCATCGAACACCGGGCTGGAGACTTTGATGCCCAGCGCGTGCGCTGCCCAGCCGAGGTGGGTCTCCAGGATCTGTCCGACGTTCATACGGGACGGCACGCCCAACGGATTCAACACGATCTCCACCGGCGTCCCGTCCGGCAGATAAGGCATATCCTCTTCGGGCAGCACCCGCGACACGACTCCCTTGTTGCCGTGCCGGCCGGCCATCTTGTCACCGACCTGGATCTTCCGCTTCATCGCGATATAGACCTTCACGAGCTTGATCACGCCGGGGGGCAGCTCGTCGCCGCGCTTCAGGCGTCCGACCTTCTCGTCGTACAGCGTCTGCAGAATCTCGATCTGCTCCTTGGCGCGCCGCTCGATATCCTCCAGTTCTTTCTGTTCGTCCGGATCGCTCAAGATAATGTGCCGGACGGTATCGTCGGACAGGCGTTTCAGAATGTCCGCCGTCAGCTTACCCTTCTTTTTGAGAATGACGTCGCCGGTCTCCGGATCCATCAGATCGCGGCCCACCACTTTCCCTAACAACAGCTTCCGGATCTTCTTGGTCTTCTCCTCGTCGATGATGCGCAGCTCGTCCTGGTGATCGCGCTGCAGCTTCATCACGTCCTCGCTCTCGATGCTCTTCGAGCGCTCGTCCTTGTCCAGGCCTTTCCGGGAAAAGATCTTCACATCGACGACGATGCCTTCCACGCCGGGCGGGACCGTGAGCGACGTGTCCTTCACATCCCCGGCCTTTTCGCCGAAGATCGCGCGGAGCAGTTTCTCTTCCGGCGTCAACTGCGTCTCGCCTTTCGGCGTGACCTTGCCGACGAGGATGTCTCCGGGCTTGACTTCCGCTCCGATGCGGATGATGCCGCTCTCGTCGAGGTTGCGCAGCGCTTCCTCGCCGACGTTGGGGATATCGCGCGTGATCTCTTCCTTGCCCAACTTCGTATCGCGCGCCTCGATCTCGAATTCCTCGATGTGGATCGAGGTGAAGGTGTCCTCGCGGACCAGTTTCTCGCTGATGAGGATCGCGTCCTCGAAGTTGTAGCCGCCCCAGGGCATGAAGGCGACCAGCACGTTCTTCCCGAGCGCGAGCTCGCCCCGGTCGATCGCCGGTCCGTCCGCCAGCACCTGACCCTTCTTGACCGGCTGTCCCAACCGCACGACCGGTGTTTGCGTGATGCAGGTGTTCTGGTTCGATCGCTGGAACTTGATCAGGTCGTAGACATCCAGCCCGGCGTCGTTCCGCTTGCGGCCGTCTTTCGAATCGGCCCGCACCACGATCCGCGTGGCGTCCACGCTTTCCACGACGCCGTCGCGCTTCGCCTGCACGACATAGCCGGAATCCCGGGCGACGACCGCTTCCATCCCGGTGCCCACCAGCGGCGCCTCGGACTTGATCAACGGCACGGCCTGCCGCTGCATGTTCGAGCCCATGAGCGCGCGGTTGGCGTCGTCGTGCTCCAGGAACGGCACCAGCGCCGTGGCGACGCTGACGACCTGTTTGGGCGACACGTCCATGTACTCGACCTTGTCCGGCGTCGCGGTGATGAAATCGCCGCCGTAGCGCGCGGAGACCGTCTCGGACACCAACCGTCCGGACGCGTCCACCTTCGAGTTGGCCTGCGCAATGACGTACTTGTCACCCTCGATCGCCGACAGATACTCGATTTCATCCGTCACGCGCCCCTTCACTACTTTCCGATAGGGTGCCTCGATGAACCCGAACTCGTTGATGCGCGCATAAGTGGCCAGCGAGGTAATCAATCCGATATTCGGACCTTCCGGCGTTTCGATCGGACAGATGCGGCTGTAATGGGAGGGATGGACGTCGCGCACCTCGAACCCGGCCCGTTCCCGCGTCAGTCCGCCCGGACCCAACGCCGACAGCCGACGCTTGTGCGTGATTTCCGCCAACGGGTTGGTCTGGTCCATGAATTGGGACAACTGGCTGCTGCTGAAGAACTCTTTGATCGCCGCCACGACTGGCTTGGCGTTGATCAGGTCATGCGGCAGCACCGTCTCCATGTCGAGCAGATTCATCCGCTCCTTGATGCTGCGCTCCATCCGGACCAGCCCCAGCCGGAACTGATTCTCCAGCAACTCGCCGACCGAGCGGACGCGCCGGTTTCCGAGATGGTCGATGTCGTCGATCTCGCCCTTCCCCATCTTGAGATTCACCAGATAACGGACCACCTCGACGATGTCCTGCGCGGTGAGCGTACGCTGCTCCAGCGGCAGGTCCAACCCGAGCTTTTTGTTCAGTTTGAGCCGGCCGACCGGCGACAGATCGTAACGCTTGGGATTCTGGAAAAGATTCTCGAAGAGCGCCTTGGCCGTTTCGACCGACGGTGTCTCACCGGGGCGCAACCGCCGGTAGATCTCGACCATCGCCTCTTCTTTCGAGGCCGTCCGCTCCATTTCCAGGGTGTCGAGAATGACCGGCGTGGCCGTCGCCGTGTCGAGGTAGATCACCTTGAATCCCTCGACCTCGCTCCGGAGAATTTTGTCGATGATTTCGGCGGTAAGCCGCTGATTCTTGTCCAGAATCTTTTCCTTCGAGGTCGGATCGACCAACTCGGTCAACACAGCGCGCCCGACGAGCTCCCCCGGAGCCACGGGAATCTCCTTCACTCCCGCCGCCTTCAGTCGCGCAATGAGGGCCTTGGTCAGCTTGGCGCCTTCACGTACCAGCGGTTCCTTGCCGCCCTTCTCCGTCACCTCCATGGGGCATTTGAGCCCATGATGGATCTCGGGGTCCAGCTTGCGCAGGAGCTTGCCCTTCGCCGCCCGGATTTCCTCCACCGGGTAGTACATCTTCAAGAGGTCGTCGCCGGAGTATCCGAACGCCTTCAGGAGAATCGTCGCCGGCATTTTTCGGCGACGATCAATGCGCACGTACAAGATATCCCTGGCGTCGAACTCGAAATCGAGCCACGACCCTCGATATGGAATGATCCGCGCGGAATAGAGCACCTTGCCGCTCGCATGCGTCCGGCCCTTGTCGTGGGTGAACGACGCTCCGGGAGAGCGGTGGAGCTGGCTCACCACGACACGTTCGGTCCCGTTGATGATGAACGTGCCGCGCTCCGTCATGAGCGGCAGTTCGCCCACGTACACTTCTTGCTCGCGCACGTCGAGCACTTTCCGCTTCAGGCCTTTGTCTTCCTTGTCGAAGACGACCAGCCGGACCCGCAGCTTCAAGGGGACGGCGTAGGTCATGCCCTGCTCGAGACATTCCCGCACGTCGTATTTCGGCGTCCCGAGCGAATAGCTGGAGAATTCGAGCACTGCGGTATTGTTGTAGTCTGCGATCGGGAAGACACTGGCCAAGGCCGCCTGCAGCCCCTGGTCCGCACGGCGCTCCGGCTCCACTTCCATTTGGAGAAACTGCTCGTACGAACGTTTCTGAATCTCGATCAAATCGGGGATCCCGATACTGGCACGGATTCGCGAAAAATCCCTCCGCTCGACGAACTCGCTGACCATCGATTCCGCCATTCCCGTCGTCCTCCAGGTTAGACCGCCAAACTGCAGAGGAACGCCATTCGCCATCGATCGACCGTCGTTCGCGACAACGAGACGCTCAGCGGACGACGATTGACCGTTGTGCTCGGCTACTTCACTTCGACCTTTGCGCCGCTATCCTCGAGTTTCTTCTTCATCGTCTCGGCTTCTTCCTTGGTCACGCCGGTCTTGACCGGTTTCGGCGCGCCCTCGACAAGGTCCTTGGCTTCCTTCAGCCCCAGGTTGGTGAGCTCGCGGACGACCTTAATGACCTGGATTTTCTTATCCGCGGCCGCGCTGGACAAAATGACGTCGAACGAAGTCTTCTCCTCGGCCGGCGCCGCCGCAGCCCCGCCCGCCGCCGGCGCCGCCGCCACCG
>JBBIOW010000087.1:0-11829 GCA_037443165.1 Nitrospiraceae bacterium
GACAATCGCGGCGGCGACGAGTTGGGCGGCCAGCTTCATCCCGGCCGGGAGTTCGCGAAGGTCGTCGAGAAGGCCGACGATCAGCAACATGGTCCCCGAAATGAAGATCGCCGCCATCCAGTCCGGCAGGATCGAATTCATCAGCACCGACCCGACGAAGCCGGCATAAATCGCGAGGCCGCCGAGCCGTGGCGTCGGCTGGAGATGGATCTTCCGCTCCGACGGCCGGTCGACCCATCCCCAGGCATGCCCGAGCCGCACCATCACCGGCGTCACCGCGCCGGCTCCCGAGAAGGCGACCAGCAGGATATAGAGCCAGCGCAGGCCCTGCACGACGAAGAGGTCGCGGACCCAGGGAGTCAGCAACACCAGGACGCCCAGCAGGGCGCCGAGCCCGGGCAACGTGAGCCAACGCCCGTTCACCCGGCACAGATCGGGAACCGCGTGGGTTTCCAGCGCCTTCACGTCAACTCCTCGCCGAGAATATCGATCGCTCGCGCGACCTCGTCATCGGTCATCGACGGGTAGATCGGGATCGAGAGGGCCGTGCGATCCGCCTCCTCGCTGGCCGGGAACCCATCCAGTTCGAGGTAGCGATGGAGCGGCCTGAACACCGGCCTCCGGCACTGGAGGCCGCGCGCATTCAGCCGCATGATCTGCGCGGCCAAGGAATCCGGACCCTGCGGCAATCGAGGGAGTCGGACTACAAACCGGTAGTACACATGGGTACGGCCGGCCGGGATCACGGGTAACACCAGCGGCATCTGCGCCAGCGCCGACCGGTAGCGCGCTGCGATCTCCGCGCGTCGCTGCAAGAACATCGTCAGCCGGTTCACCTGACACAGACCGATCGCGGCCTGCAGATCGGTCATTTTGCGGTTGGACGACGAGGGGTTCAACGTGGGCCCGTCGTCATACTGGCGGAGCGACCGCACGTGTTCCAGCAATGCGACATCGTTCGACACCACCATCCCGCCTTCGCCCGTGCACAGCAATTTCGTGGCGTAGAACGAGCAGATCGCCGCGGCGCCGACCGTGGCGACCGGCCGGCCGGATTCGAGCGCGCCCAGTGTCTGCGCGCAATCTTCGATCAGCGGCACCCCAAGCGCCTGTAGCCGTGTCAAATCCGCCGGCAACCCGAAGAGGTGCGGCGCGATGATCGCCCGCGTTCTGGCGGTCACCGCCTGTGCCGTTGCGTCCGGATCGAGGTTGAACGTGTCCAGATCGATGTCCACCAGCCGGGGCATCGCGCCGACCCGCTGGACCGCCAGCCAGACGGCGGCGCAGACATAGCTCGGAATGATGACCTCATCGCCCGGGGCGACCCCGAGGGCTATGAGCGCCAGTTCCAAGGCGACCGTTCCCGAACTGGCGGCGACGCCGCCACACACCCCCAACCATGCCGCGAGACTGTGCTCGAACCGTTCGACGTAGGGTCCTTGCGCCACGTGGCCCGTCCGCAGCACGTCGTCCGCAGCCGCCCGTTCTTCTTCGCCCAGAAACGGCCTGGAGTGGGGAATGCCTGCCGAGACCGCGGTCATGCTTCGATATTGATGAACAGCCGGAGGGGCAAAAAGCCCTCGGCGTTCCTCACGCGTCCTTGAATACCCCGGAAGTGGGACGACGACCGAATGATGTCCACGATGCTCAACCCCTCGATGTTGGTTTTCTTGACTTGGGAGGCATGCGCCTCGATCGCCGCGATCTTCTCCTCCAACACCTGATCGATGTCCACGAAGACCGTCGGGGCAAAATTCTGCGTCGTCGGGCCTTCGTAAAACAGCACGTTCTTAGTGTAGCGGGTGGCCGTGATCGTGCTGATCGCCAGGTGCCGGTGATCCTGATGCGTGTCGTCGTGATAGTGGACGAAGATGAAGTGGGGATCCACTTTTTTCACCACCTCCTCGACTTTCTGGATCAGGTCGCGGCCCATCGGCACCTGCGTGTCCGGGTAGCCGCCCCAATAGAGCTTCTCGGCACGCAGCCGCTTCGCCGCCTCTTCCTGCTCGCGTCTCCGGATCGCAGCCGGCGCTCCCTGCTCGCCCAGCGTCATCACCATCAGAAAAATGCGATGCCCGTTTTGGGCATATTTGATCAACGCGCCGCCGCATCCAGCTTCGACATCGTCCGGGTGAGCACCCAGCGCCAAAATGCGCATCGGAGGCCGGCCGTTGACCGCCAGCTTCGCCGCTCGCTTCATCCCTGCTCCCTCTCTGCCGTCTGTCACACCATCGGGGAAGCTCCGTCGGACAGGCTCCTGGCCGCCCGCAAATGCGCGAGCGCCGCCTCCCCGCATGTAAACAACAAGTCGATCGCCGACAGGCCGGGCACGAAGGGCTCGTAGCACTGCCGGTAGATCGGATGCCGAAACCGTTGCATCTCCAACTCGACGCCGGAGGCTTCGAACCGCGCCCGGTCCAGATAGGCGTCGGCGCCGGTCCCGCACAGATAGTGTTTGGCGCCGACCGCCCGGCAAATGTCGATCAGCCGATCGGTTGGCTCCTCGCGGAGGTTCCACTCCGATGCCGACCGAATCGGCGTCGTGATGCCGAACGCCCGCATGAGCCAACGCACGATCTCAAGGTTGAGATCAACCAAGCGCTCCCACGGCCGTCGGTAAAGCGCACACAGCTCGTCCCAGTATCGTTCGCGGTACGGTGCCTTCGCGTAATGGATGGCGAGCGCCCGCAGATGCCGGTCCCGCCAATGACTCGTCTGGTCGATCCGCACGTCAGCCACTCGCTGGCCGAAACGATGCCGGACCGGTACCGTGAGCCACTGCCAGCCGTCGGCGGTCCGGATACGATTCCGGTTCTGCCACTCGTGCTTCTTGAACTGGACATTGTCCAGCGCGACGAAGACGTCGGCTTGGTCGATCTTATCCAGATACCCCAGCCAGGGCAGGAACTGCGGCTGATGGATGGTCACTCGCATATAGACCGTGCTCCGTGACGCGTGATGCGTGATACGTGTCATATCCTTCTCCTGCTCGACGCATCACCCGTGACATGTGCTCCGCCGGCATCGGTCCGACGTACACCGGATTGCTCAGGATTTCCCCTTCCCCGACGACTTGCACTCGATAAGACAGCCATTCCCCGGCCGGCGCCGTCGTGTCCGCCAAGACATACGTGAACGGCGTCTGACCGTCCACCCGCGCAATGACCTGACCAGATCGGATGATCCTGGCCGTCACGGGATGCGTGCCGTGATCGGTCGCCGACACGGACAGGCGCACCATGATATCTCGCGCCCCTTCGGGATCGAGCGTCTCGCCCGGCCCGGCTGTCCGCGCCCCGCCCTGGACGCCCACGCGGAACTCGTCGAGTCGATATCCGCTCCACCGCGTACGCTCGCCCGCGCCGCAGGGCGTCGAGCACACCGGCGACCGTCCGGTCGCGAACCCACAGCACCGTCACCACCTGATCCAGTTCCTTCCCGGCCTGGTCCGGTCCATGAAACGCGGTTTCCCCCACCAGCACGGGCGGGGTGCTTCGCTGTCCGCTCGCATAGAGCTGGATGAGCTGATCCCACAGCCCGCCGGGATCGGTCGCCATTCTGGCTTCCTGATAGAGTCCGCCGAATCCGGCATAGCCCTGGGTCAGCATCAACGCTTCCGGATAAGGATCCGTTTTGACGATCACGCTGCCCAACCTTCCGAACGAATACGTGCGGAAGTCCCGCGCCTCCGGCATGGACCAGAGCGCCAGCCCGCCCCGGCCGTTCACCATATCGATCACTGCCTGATAGGGTCGATACCCCAGCCGCTCGTCGTACGCGCTGAAGATCGGCCGGCTGAACGGCCAGGCATTGAACAGCAGCAGGAGCGCCGCACCGGTCAAGAGCAGCGACCCGATCCGGCGGGCCAACCATCCACGGCCAGACCGACCACGACGGCCCGCGACGGATGAGCGGCCGTGCCACAGCCACGCCGCGGGCACGAAGAGGGCCACCGGCGCCAGACAGAGCGCCGTCCGCCCATCGTAGCGATAGGACGCCGTATTGCCGATCGCGGGGAGCGTCGCATAATCCTCGGAATCGGAGAGCCCGACCACCAGAAGATTTTTCTGCGAATCGTGCATCGTCAGGTCGCCGCGCAGCACCGATCCGCTCCAATAATAATGGGGCGCGACCTCGGCGCCGGGGATCAACAAGACCTTGGGATGGCGAGCCTGCGCTGCCGCGATCTCGTCCAGATAACGCGCGAGACCGTATCGGAGCAGGGAGGGAAAGCTGACCGTTCGTCTGAGGACGCCGTCCAAGGGATAGAGGCCGTACTCGTATTCCAGCGCGAAGTTGTCGGTGAGCATCATGGCGTCCAAACCCAGGCGTTCCGCTCGCTCGGCCAAGGCATCCACGCTCAACGAGCCGGTGCTCGCCGTGCTGTGCACATGGACGGCTGCCACGAGAGGAATCCACCCCTGAGGGGTCGGGGGTAAGGACTGGGGCGTCATCGACAATGGCGTGAGTTCTCCCGCATGCACGGTGGTGCCGTGTATCCCGCCGAAGATGATGAGCACCCAAAGCAGATGCGCTGTGGACGTTCCGGATCCCATCATCGATCACCCGTTGCCAACCGCCAGACCCTTTTCGCACAGGGCTTGCTCATACACCCACTCGATGGCGCGCACCATCGCCGTCGCGCTGAACCTTTGGCCGATACTGTGACTGGCCGCCTGGCCCATTTGCCTCGCCCAATCCGGCCGGTCTAGCACCTGGCAGATGGCCTGAGCCAACGCGCCCGGGTTTCCGGCCGGTACCAACAACCCAGTCCGATCATGTTCGATCAGCGCCGGCACGCCCCCCACCCGGCTGGCGATAACCGGTAGTCCGGCCGCCATCGCCTCGACCAGCGCGCGGCCCATGCCTTCATTCAGGGACGGCAGGACGAACAGGTCCATCGCGGATAAACACACATCCACATCGTCCCGCTCCCCCAAGAAATGCACCGAGTCCTTGAGTCCCCGTCGGTCCGCCAACGCCGAGAGCTCGGCTTGCAACCCGCCGCTCCCGATGAGGACGACATGCAGGTTCGGAAAAGTCGCTTTGAGCTGCGCCGCCGCCTCGATCAGGACACGATGCCCTTTCACCGGCGTCAACCAGCCGACAGACCCAACGACGATGGAGCCGGGCGGACAGGGAAACCAGGTTGGTCTGCCGCCCCATGTCCGACCGACGGAACGAAAGCGCTCGAGGTCGATTCCGCTGGGAACGACGGTAAACTGCTCGGCCCGTCCGACACGCCGCTCCAGATGCTCATCCCGTTCGGCCTCCGTGAGCGCGATCAGCCGTGTCGTCAGCCGGGCCAAGACCCGTTCCACCAGCATAAACGTCCGGGAGAGCACGGCGGTGAAGTGCCCATAAAAGACATGGCCGTGCGGCGTATGCACAACCACCGGCACGCCGCACCACCACGCAGCCAGCCGGCCCAGGACGCCGGCTTTGGACGTATGGGTATGCACGATGGCGGGCTGCTCACGTCGAAAGAGTCGCACAAGCGACCACAAGGCCAACAGATCTTTCAGCGGATTGAGCTCGCGCGTCAACGTCGGAATAACGATCCACCGGATACCCGCTTTCTCCAACTCCCGGCAATGCTTGTCGGTCGCCGCCTGCCCGCCTTGAGCGTCCCACCGGCCGGGTCTGCCGGCAACCACCAGAGGTTCGTAGCGGGCGCGGTCGTGCCCCATAGCGGTCAGCATCGTATTCTGCGCGGATCCTCCGCGATCCAGGCGCGTGATCACATGGATGACCGTCTTCGCCGCCATAGGCCCTCTAACGCGCTCGCGCTGTTCGTCCGCACGTCCCGCAGAATCCGTTCCAACTCCGCGGCGTGCGTGGTCCAGTTGTACTCCTGAGCGATCAATTCCCGCCCCTTGCTGGAAAGCCGCGCCTGCTCGTCGGGGTTTTCGCGGAACCGTCCGAGCACACGGCGGATCGCAGCGGCCAACGCGCCTTCATCCGTTCCCTCCGCAAGCAGCACGGGATCGACACGGTTCAACACCTCCGGCAGGGCACCCACCGGCGTACCAAGCACCGGCGTGCCGCAGGCCAACGCCTCGACCGTCACCAACCCGAACCCTTCGAGCTCCAAGGTGGGCATCACGACCAAATCCGCGGCCTGATAGTACCGACTCAACTGCTCTTCCGGTATGAACCCGAGCAATCGTACATGCGCGGTGAGTCTCAACGTTCGGATCAATCGGTCGAGGGATTCCCGGAGCGGGCCTTCTCCGCCGATCAGGAGCAGAAGACCCGGCCGTTCTTCGTCCAACAAGCCGACGGCTTTGATCAAATGTTCCAGTCCCATCCTCGGAACCAGGTTGCGGACCGTGAGGAGAATCGTTCGGTTCGCCGGCAGCTTCAGATCCCGACGTATAGCAGGCCGATGCCCGGACTGGCTGAAGCAGGACAGATCGGCGGCTCCCGGCAACACTCGGATCTTGTCGTTCCGGATGCCGTGCACGGCCACGACCCGTCGCCGCATGAACTCGCTCATCACGATCACCGTGTCGCAGCGACGCATCGCCATCCGTTCGATCCAGAGACGGGCCCGCGCATTGACCGCGCGGCGGACCGCATCCGCCGCCGACACGGCGGGCGGAGTCCGGCTCAGATATTCTTCGTGAGCCAGCGAGAGACACATGTAGACCCAGGCGCCGACCTGTCGGCGTCGTCCCAGGAGCGGTCCCAATCCCGCGAGCGACTGGTGCACCACCACGACATCCGGCCGGGCCGGCGATGCCATGAGATCGAACGCGCGGAGGCTGTTCCGAATCGACGTCCACACGAACGCCGGTTCGTTCTTTCGCGAGACTTCGTATCGGCGCTCGATGGCGTTCTTGATCCAGACCACCGTTCGCGGATCGCCGGCCGGAGCGCGGGAGATCAGGCCCACTCGATGGCCGCGCTCGCTCAAGCTCAAGGCATGCCCGCGCAGCATCCGCTCCGCGCCGCCGATCACCCGCTCGGCTGAAACCTCTGAGAGCAGCAGGATGTTCATACAAGACACCGTGATGCGTGACGAGTGATGTGTGATGCGTAAGAGAACTGCAGGGTCCTTTCTGCGTTGTCACCCATCACCCATTACCCATCACATCCTCGATGCCACAACTCCAGCACCAGCAGCGCGTACACTTGATCCGCGAAGTTGCGCGCGCCGCGTTCGTGCTGTGCCACGAGCCAGCGGACATACTCCGGACGCACGTAGCCGCGCCGCCGCACCGCCTCGTCGGACAGCAGATCACCGACCATTTCCCGCAACTCTTCCCGCAGCCACCGGGCCAGCGGCACGCGAAAACCCTGCTTGGCGCCCGACAGAACGGGGCGCGGCAACACGGATGTGAGCGCCCGTCGCATGAAGCCCTTCAGCCGCCACCCCGATAATCGCATGGCGGCCGGGACGGCCAACGCGAAGGCCAGCAGGTGGTGATCGCAAAACGGCACGCGCAGCTCCAACGAATGGGCCATACTCATCCGGTCCCCCATGCGAAGCAGGTCGTCAGGCAGATATGTCTGCAGATCCAATCCCATGGCGCGGTCCGCGGGCTCAGGCGACGGCCATTCGTTGAACAGCGCGCGATAGGCCCGCTCCGGTCCCGCTCTTTCGGCCAGGTCGCGCAACGCCGGCGTGAAGGCCGCCGGCCCCCATTCCGGCGGCAGAAACGTGGTCCAGCGCAGATACTGTTCGTCGAGCGGGCAGTGACCATCGGCCCAAAACCGTCTCAGCCGCCCCATCCAGTCCCGCCCGCCTGTTCCCTCCTTGAGCCACGACGCCGCCTGTACGGCCACCCAGGACCGTACGGACAACGGCAGCCGGACATATTGCGACGCCAAGCGGAGGCCCAGGTAGCGGGGGTACCCGCCGAACAGTTCGTCCCCGCCGATCCCCGACAGCGCAACCGTGACCGACCGCTTGGCGACCTTCGACACCAGATAGGAGGGGATGGCCGAGGAGTCAGCGAAGGGTTCTCCCATCGCCGCAACCAGTTGCGGCAGGAGCGCCACCGCGTCCGGTCGCAGGATTGCCTCCGTGTGCTGGGTGCCGAAATGGGCGGCGAGCTCCCGCGCCGCGTCCAGTTCGTTGTAGGACCGATCGGCGGGCGACTCATACCCGATGGTGAAGGTGCGGATCGGCCCATTCGTCGCCTCGCGCATGAAGGCCAAGATGGCGCCGGAATCCAGCCCGCCCGACAGACACAGACCCAGCGGCACGTCACTGACCAGATGCGTCCGGACCGTGTCGCGCAACAACCCGAGGAAGTAGTCGGTCGCTTCGGCTTCTGACGACCAACGGAATCGCGGAACCACCTGCGCCGGCCGATAGTACCGTTGATATTCCACCCGCCCGCCCCGGATCTTGAGCAGTTCTCCGGGCCTGAGCTGGTACACCCCTTGGAAGATCGTCTCCGGACCCGGGACATACAGGAATGCCAGATAGTCGACGATCGCCTGCGGGCGGATCGCAGGCTCACCGATCCCAGCCAGGAGCGACGGGAGTTCCGACGCAAACATGATGCGTCCGCTCTCTGCGTGACCACCCGGCCGGATGGCGTAATAGAGCGGCTTGATGCCCAGGCGGTCGCGGACCAACCACAACGTCTCCCGCTCGCGATCCCACAGGGCGTAGGCGAACATCCCGCGCAACCGTGACACCGCCGCTTCTCCCTCTTCTTCGTACAGATGCACGAGGACCTCGGTATCGCCGTGCGACGCGAAGCGATGACCTTTGCGGACCAATTCTTCCCGCAGTTCACGGTAGTTGTAGATCTCGCCGTTCAGCACGGCCCACACCGTGCCGGTTTCGTTGGCCACCGGCTGACGGCCTCCTTCCGGGTCGATCACGCGCAGACGCCGGACGCCCAAACCGACGCCCCGCTCGCGATGGCGCCCTTCTTCGTCCGGTCCGCGATGGACCAACCAGTTCAACATCCGGTCGAGCAGATCCGACGCCGCGTCGCCTGTATATCCGCAGATCCCGCACATTGCTGCGTCGCCCTATTCCCCTTCCCGGCCCTTGTTCATTTCGAGCTGTTTGCCCCGCTCAAGATCTTTGGGCTCGTAGCCCTTGAGGTCATGGAGGTAGAACGAGCGCAGCCACATGCTGATCGCCAGCGCCAACAGCGCCATGAGCAAGGCCAGCAGCACGACGGCCTCGCCGAACTTTAGGTGCCTCCACCGCCTCCGCCAGGACATCCTGCACGCCTCGTTCCGCAGTCCTTCGCTGCCATCACTTCGATAGATGGGCCCCAGGCTGCCCGGTCCACTCGGAGCGCAGCGGACAGTGTGTACGCGAGCCTGTCGATCCGCTTGAGCGAACGCCTGACCATTCCCCTCACTGCTCCTTCAATCGGATAGGCATCCTCTTGACTGGGCGGCGCGGTTCGAACCGCGATGGTCGCGAATCCCAACCGAGGCAGGTGATACGCAAACGCCCGTTTCCCAAATCCATAGAGATGGACGACCGTGACCTCGGGCAGCCCAACTGTCGCGAGCAGGAGGCCGAGCCGCACGTGCAGCGGCCCATTCGGTACGCGAACATAGAGCAGCCCTCCCGGACGCAGCACCCGCCGGGCTTCCTCAAGCGCTGCAAAGGGCCGTGGTAGATGGTCCAGCACGTTCAAAAACACCACAGCATCCACCGAGTCATCCGGCAGCGCACAGGGCGGCCAAGATGATTCGTGGACCTCAAGCCCTTCCGCCCGCGCCCGGGCAACGGCTTCAGGCGAGAGATCGAACCCGATCCCTCGCCATCCTCGGTCCCTGGCCTGTCTTAACAATGCCCCCATGCCGCACCCGACATCCACGAGCATGCCGGGAACTGATCGGAAACGTTGCAACACATCCAGAACATGGCAGTACAAATTGTCCCTAGCCTGGCCTCGCTGTTCCGATTCGTACAGACGCCAATACCCGTCGCGATACCAACGGAGTAATTCCGTCGGATCCGGCACAACCTTCGGCGCCAACAACCCACATCGTTCGCAACGTAGCAGTTCCCGGCCCCCGGCTGCTTGCGCCACCGAAGCGTACGCCTCCCCGCACGCGCAGGCTGGCAGTCCACCGCAAGCTGGGGTGTCCACTTCACCTCCCTGCCCGAGCGAGGGCGTGGAGGAGTGCCACCACACGCCCTGTCGTATATGCTCGTGAGAATTCGCCGGCCCGTTCGATTCCACGCCGTCTCAAGTCGTCGCTGAGTTCGGCATCGGTCAGGATGGCGGTCATGGCTCTCGCCATCGAGGACACATCTTCCGGATCGAACAACAGGGCCGCAGCCCCGACCACTTCAGGGATAGCCGCTCGATTGGAGGCCGTGACCGGCGCGCCGCAGGCCATCGCTTCCAACGCCGGCAACCCGAACCCCTCTTCCAGCGACGGCAGCACGAACAACGAGCAGGCGCTGTACAGCAGCGGCAGGTCGCGATCGTCGATCAGCCCGGGAAAGTGCACCCGAGCGCCGATGCCGAGCGACCGAGCGTGCGCGTCCAGCTCGGGCCGACGTAATACGTCGCCTCCTGCCAGCACCAGGTAATAACGCTCGCGCAACGCGGGCGGCAACGCGGCATAGGCGTGGAGGAGTCGCGGCAGATTCTTGTGCGGCTTGAAATTGCCGACATAGAGGAGGTACGGCGCCTCAATGCCGTACTTCCGCAACGTCGCATGGTCGGGAGCTGTAGGTCTGAATTCCGATCCCAACGCGACTGGGATCACGTGGACCTTGTGCGGATCGACACGCAAACGGGTGACGACCGCTCGTTTCGAATACTCCGAGTCGGCAATAATGGCGGTGGCGCGTCGCGCGTAGAGCATCGCCAGATTGATCATGGCATGGTCGTAGAGCGGCCGGTGCGAACCTGGATACCCGATGAAGAACAGATCGTGAATCGTGAGCACCACCGGACACGGGGCCCAGAGCGGTCCTTTGTAGTAGGGCGACAGAAACACCGACACCCGATCCCGCAGAAGACCGCGGGGTAACGTGACCTGATCCCACCATGGGGTGGGCGATCGTTTCAGGCGTCGCAGCAGGACGCCCGGCGCTGCCCCGTTCAATTCGGTGGTCTGGTCGCCGTACACGAGACACTCCCATCCCTCGTGCGTTGCCGCACGCAAGACCTCGATCAGATATCGCCCGATCCCAGTCCGTACCCCAGGAATCAGTTCGCGCCCGTCCACGCCGAGTCGCATCGCGTCAACTCTTCGCCTGGCCGGCTTGCACGGCCGGCTTGCGCGCAACGAGTTCGAGTCCCATGCCCCAGTTCAACCCGGTCAGCCGATACCACCAGTAGGCCACGGCGTTGACCAACTGTTTGCCCCGCTCAGCCGCAGCGCCGCGATCGAACCCGACCCGAGCGTCCCGGAATCCCGCGGACGACACCAGCTTGGCGAGCGTGGTGGATGAAAAGTGGAAGAGATGCAGTTCCCGTTCATCCGGTTCATACAGGGGAGGCGGCTTCAAGCGGGCTACCAGGTAGGCGACCCGGAACACATAGTCATGGAGGTTCGGCGTAGCGAGCACCAGCCAGCCGTTCGGCCGCAGGACCCGGTACAGTTCGGCCAGGACGCGGCGCGGATCGGAGACATGTTCGATCACATGCCAACCGGTCACGACGTCGAACCACCCTTCCGGCAATTCCGCCTCCCAGACTTCGCCCTGCCGGATGTCCAAGCCGCCGCCGACATCCACCGCACAGGGAGAAAGTTCGGTGCCCGTCACGTCCCAGCCCCGCGCTTTGGCAATTCTTAGGAACGTCCCGTCGCCGCAGCCAATGTCCAGCAGCCGGCCCGGTGCGGGGCAGAGGCTGGCGATCACGTTCATGCGCCGATCCC
>JBBIOW010000088.1:0-11700 GCA_037443165.1 Nitrospiraceae bacterium
CCCCCCCCCCCCCCCCCCCCCCCCCCCCCCCCCCCCCCCCCCCCCCGTGCCGGGCTTGCTCGTCTCCTCCTGAGCGGAGGCCTTCGAGCCGAAAGAGGCGGCCAGTGCTGGACCTGTCGAGTTTTCACGCCATGAAGAGGCGGCGGAAGGTACCCTGAGCGAGGTCGATTTGAGATGAGCCCATATCACTCGACCGCCGAGAGGCTCGCCATGCCTCGCGGCGTGTGATTGCGAGACGTGCCGGGTCGCCTGCATCCTTTTCGGCCGATCTCCGTCTATAGGCCAGAAGGCGATACAGCCTTCACGAATCCGAAGAAAGGAGATCGCCATGAAGCCGCATCTGTCCCTCGACGTGCAGAATGTCACCGCCTCGGTGAAGTTTTATCAAAGAGTCTTCGGGGTCGCGCCGCAGAAACACACCAGCGACTACGCGAAATTTGATCTCACCAGTCTGCCCTTGAATTTCTCGCTCGTGTCCTCGACAGGCAGGATCAGTGCGGTGAATCATCTCGGCATCGAAGTGGAGTCTTCCGCCGAGGTGGTGGCATGGAAGGCGCGCCTCCAGGAAGAAGGCATTCTTGACCGAGTGGAAGAAAATGTGACCTGCTGTTTCGCCCGGCAGGATAAGGTGTGGTTCTCCGATCCGGACGGCAATGCGTGGGAGGTCTTCACCGTTCATGAGCAACTCGACGTGGCAGGTCCCTTGGCGAATACAGGCTGCTGCGTCGCAAGCGGTGGGAGCCAAGGGAAGAAGACTTGCGCGCAGGAGAGCGCCTCGGCTCGTTCACCGCTCGCCTCCTGGGCCGTGGTGCTGGTGGTCCTGCTGCTTGGGGCATCGTCTGCGCTTGCGGCGACGGGAGAAGCCGTCGAGCTCATTGCGATGGACTATGCCTACAGGGGACCGGACCGTACCACGGCGGGAACCAAAGTCGTCTCACTCAAAAACGAGGACCGCGATAGGCACCATGTCAGGTTGTCCAACTACCGGAGGTGGTGCTCGTGCAGCTCGCTCCCGGCGCGAACGCGAAAGAGTTCGCCATGGCGGCGGAGCCGGGCGGCTCCGGTCTTCCACGCGGCCAACCCGTGGGCGGCATCGTGGGGATTGAGCCGGGTGGGCGGAGGTATTTCACCCAGGATTTCGAGCCGGGCTCTTACGGTCTCTTTGCTTTTTCACCGACATGAAGAGCGGAGCCCTGCACGATGCCAGAGGGATGACACTGGAGTTTACCGTGGAGTAAACGGTGCGCAATGCCGGCTGCGCAGATGGCCGCGCAGCCGGCTGCAAGCGCCGCTGTTGCATCGAAAACCACAAAGCAGTAACGTGGCCGGCTCATGGAGTGGATGACGATGGAAACCCAGGCGGACGACATCTGGCGGCAGGTTCATGACGGCCTTCGCGGCTTTATCGGCAAGCGCGTTGGCAACGAGGCGCAGACCGACGACATCCTCCAAGAGGTGTTCGTACGCGTGCAGCGGCACATTGATCAGCTCAGGGAGCCAGAGCGGCTGGTTCCCTGGGTCTTCCAGATCACCCGTCGAGTCATCAGCGATTACTACCGTGCGCCCGGCCGGCGTCGTGAGTGGCCGGCGGGCTTGGCGGGCGATCTGGAAGCGGAGGCCCTGGAACCGCCCTTTGAGTCGGATTCCAATGCCACAGCGGAATTATCCCGTTGTCTGCGGCCGATGATTGACCGATTGTCGGATGAGTACCGTCAGGCGATTCTCCTGGTGGAACTCGAAGGTCTCACACACCGGCAGGCGGCGAACCGGCTCGGCTTATCGGTTCCCGGCATGAAGTCGCGCGTGCAACGGGGACGCCGACAGCTCAGAAAACTGCTCGAGGAATGTTGCGTCATCGAACTGGACTGCCGGAAGGGTGTGATGGGATACGAACACCGTCGCCCGGATGCGCCATCGTGTTAGCCAGCGTCCACTCTCTTCATCTGGCTGACTGTTGAAGGCGGCTATGCCGAGGCAACGCTACACTAGATCTCCGCACTGGATTGCTCGCTCAGCCACGCTTCGAACGCTTCTCGGAGCAGTCGTCGATAGTGAGGGTGGTACCCGGGAATGCAGGAGTAATCTTCAGTCTCCAACATTTTCTGAATCATGCTCACGGTATACGACGCGCTCTCAGCCTCGTGGTCCTTGTGGCGCACGGCAAGACGACTCTCCGCCTCGCCTTCTTTGGTCTCCTCGAAGACATGCCAATCGCAGTTTCGTGAATAGCGAAGGTAGGCCATAGAGATGACTCGCCTGATAGCCCTCTCTTACGCTTTTCCTATGCGTTGAACAAGAGCATACTTGGTCCATGACCTATTCATTGCTCCGCTTCGCCCATTTGGTCGGCGTGATGCTCATGGGAGCGGGACTGATCGGCGTGTGGCTGTCGGATCTGCGCTCGCGCCAGGTTCGCGACCTTGTCCTTTTCGCCGAAGCGGTTCGCAACATCGCGGCCTTCTACGATGGAGTCGTCGTGCCCGGCGCTCTGATCCTCTTCGTGTCACGCGGCTGGATGACCGCGGAAGTCTGGGGTGGATGGGAATTCGTACAGGAGCCCTGGCTGACCGGCATGATCGTGCTGTTTCTGATTGAATTCATCGAAGGCAATACGATCACCCGGCTCTACTTCATGCGCCTCCGCCGCCTCACGAACGAAGCGCTCGTCCGGGGCGCTCCGACGCCCGAGCTCACCCGTGCCCGGCAAGCCCAGGTCCCGACCTTCACACACTTCCTGGACATTTCCATGCTATTGGTCATCGTCTCGCTCGGTGCCATCCGAGCCCGCCACCTGGACCCAATTCATCATCGGCACCCTCTGCGCCCTCGCGGTTGCCGCCGCTCTAACGGTGACGATACCGCGCCTCTACCCCTGGGTCCCGCCGACACGGGACAAGCCGGACTAGACGAGCGCTTGTCTTCCTTCTCTCTCGGTCATGTCCGCGCGCGGACGGTCGGAAATGGGTTTGTGGAACCATTCGCGTTCCCAGAGGCTGCCGAACAGCATGCTCCCCGGTGTCTCCCTTACACCGTGCGAGCTGATCCCGCAGGGCTTCTTCCTCCGAGTCGACCTTAACCGGCTTTGCGCGCCGCGTCCACGCTCCAGATCCCGGACCCGTAGGCGGAGATGCACAGGAAGACAAAACAATAAAGCGCGGCCAGCTCTCCCATGTTTTGGATCGGCAAAAGCGCCTGCGTCCCATGCGCCATCCAGTAGGCGAAGGCCATCAGCCCGCTGCAGAGAAAGGCCGCCCAGCCGGCGAACAGTCCGATCATGACCAACGCGCCTCCCACCAGTTCGATCGGACCGGCAATGGCAATCCAAAGGACGGCAGTTGGGGAGGAGGGGGCATGGGCACACTGAACAACTTCTGCGTCCCATGCCAGAGAAACAGAAACCCGGCGACGATGCGCATCAGCGCATAGGTATGCTGGGCATAGACTTGCATGAACGGCGGCATAAACTCCTCCTCGTATGGGTGAGATTGCCCATGGAGATGGGATGCAGGAACGGCTGCAGGTTATTCCTCTAGGGCGGATGTGTCAACGGCTACTCAACTCTTTTGACGCACGGAGGGATGCTCGGGTGAAGCCCACTCGTGATGCAGATCGTCGAGGGAGCGGGGCAGATCATCTGCCGAGAGATCGGTCGGCACCGCGACATCCTGCACCGGCCGCTTCTTGCCGTCGCCGCCGACTATGAGGAAGCTTCAGCGCCCAGCGACCTTCACAACCTGCATCCTCCGGCCCAAGACATCGAGGAGTATGGTTTCAGACTGAAGGTCGCTCACGAATGGTAGGCTGACGGGGGAGAGCCACAGAGTCAAAGAGGGTAAGCCCGCCTTGCAAACAAATAAGGCGTCATGTCGCGCGAGGAGGATTGCAAACGGTTCCTTGGATCTTCATCCTTCGTGTCGGCCAAAAAGCTTCTCGAGCAATTGGTCTCGACTATCCTCTAAATGCTTCACCACGTCGGCGAAGATTGCCGAGAGCGTTCCGATACGGAGCGGATTATGCTGGGAACGTGAGATGATGCTCGCCGTGCTCGTGGGTGCTGGGTCGAAGGTGACGACCGGTTTGACGCGTGATCGAGTAGCCGATAGCCCTCGTACACGAGGGCAAGGGCTCACCCTCAGCCCGTCATGCGCACTTAGCAAAATCAAGACATGGGCCAGCCTGGGAATTCACTACCCGTGCTCTGAGAGGCAGGAAGATGTCGCTTGATCGCGTCATAGATCTTTCTCGACTGGACCTCATCACCGGTAAGACCGACGCGAATCGTCACCCGGCACCGGGAATCCGAGACCGATTCCAGGTCTATCCAGACATGCGGGCCGTCCGAGAACGCTGATTCCATGTGGGCGGATAGCTTATCGACTCGATCTTCCGAGGGCTTCAATCCCAAATCATTCAGTGCGGCAACCGTGGCCTCATGGACAACGGGCACCGGGTGGTCGACCTCGTCTTTCAACTTCCCCATGACATAGACGGCGCCAGCGGCTCCACCCGCCGCGCCGACCGCAAGGGCCAGGCAACCGGAACAGAAGAGGCCGAAGGACACACAGACCCCCCAATGGGCAATCGTGACGATCCCCGGAGGCTGACGCAGTCCTACTGAGCTCATTCGCATACGGTCGGTCATTGGCGTTGGTCTCCCATCATCTCTCGGCCATTGTGGTCTTGGCTCAGTATCCTATTCAACCCGATTCAGTCACAACACAGGCAGGCAGCCAAGGGGCGGGTCTGTAGGTCTTGACCATACCTGCTGATTTTGATGACATGAGCGGCACCGGCACGGATCTGACGCCGAAAGGACAGCAGTCAAGATGAGCCGGATCATGATGCCGCTGTTTGTGTGCTACGCCAACTGCTGCCGGTCGGTGTTGGCGTCCTACTTCTATCGGCATCTCTGTGACGAGGCGCCCGTCCTGTCAGCCGGCTTCGAGCCGGGAGAGCGGGTCAGCGAGCGAGCGGTAATGATGCTGGCGTACTGGGGGGATCGAAAAGGGGTCGGGAGTCTTTGTTTCACCCTCTTTCCGGCTCCCTGAGAGAACGTCAATACAGCCACGGAGGCAAGGTGGCTGTGAGTCCGAGTCATGGTGGGGTGGCTCGGCGACGAAGCATGTGCCCCAGATACGCGAACCTGTAAGAAATTCGGCTGAAAAGACCCCCGCCCCCTTGTCTTCCTCACATTTTCAAGTCAGAACCCTCACTCTTTCAGCGACTTGAGGTCGATCACGAACCGATACTTGACGTCTCCCTTGAGCGTCCGTTCGTACGCCTCGTTGACCTGCTGGATGGGGATCACCTCGACATCCGATGTAATATCGTGCTCCGCGCAGTAATCGAGCATTTCCTGGGTCTCGCGAATGCCGCCGATGACCGACCCCGCCAGCGTTCTTCGCTTGAGGACGAGGGAGAACGCCTGGACCGGAATCGGCTTGGGTGGAACACCCACCAGCGCCAGCACTCCGTCCCTGCGCAAGAGATTCAGGTAGGCATTGAGGTCATGGGGCGCGGAGACCGCGTCAAGGATGAAATCAAACCGATTGGCCAGGGCATCGAGATTCTTCGGGTCGAGCGACACGACAAAGTCCTGCGCGCCGAGGCGGCGTGCATCCTGTTCCTTTGTCTTGGATGTGCTGAGGACCGTGACCTCGGCGCCCATCGAGGCGGCCAGCTTCACCGCCATATGGCCCAAGCCGCCTAACCCGACGACCGCGACCCGCTGCCCAGGCCCGACCTTAAAGTGTCTGAGCGGCGAGTAGGTGGTGATCCCGGCGCAGAGCAGGGGAGCTACGCTCGCCAGCGGCAGGTTCGGGGAGATCTTCAGCGTGTAGTTCTCGTCCACCACGATCTGCGTCGAGTAGCCGCCATATGTCGGAGTCTTCCCGTCTTTCTCGGTGCCGTTGTAGGTCCAGGCGATATGACCTTCGCAGTACTGCTCCAAGCCTGCTCGGCAGCTTTCGCACGTGCGGCAGGAATCCACGAAACAGCCGACGCCGGCGAGGTCACCGACTTTGAATCGCTTCACCTCGGGTCCGACCCGTGTCACCCTCCCGACGATTTCATGACCGGGGACCATGGGAAACATCGCACCGCCCCACTCGTCCCGCGCTTGATGGATGTCGGAGTGGCAGATGCCGCAGTAGAGAATCTCGATGAGCACGTCGTGTGGGCCGGGGTCGCGTCGCTCGAAGTTGAAGGGTTCGAGAAGAGAAGTAGGGCCTCTGGCTGCATATCCGCGTGTGGGTAGCATGGGCGGACCTCCTTTGTGCGGGCTTTCCGTTTTTCTTCGTTTACGTTGTGATGAATGTTCCTCGGCGGAGTTCGAGGAGCGTCTGCTCGATCTCCTCTTGCGTGCTCATGACGAACGGACCGTACCGCGCGACGGGCTCGCGCAAGGGTTTTCCGGACACCAGCAACAAGCGGGCAGGGCGTTCACCGGTGAGGACCCTGACGGCATCACCGTCGCCCAGCACGAGGAGCCTGGGATGCGATACCCAGGCACCGTCTTCCTGCTCCTCGCCGGTCAATTGTGCCTCGCCCTCGAACACATACGCAAATGCCGTGTGTCCCCGTTCGATCGGCTGGCTGAACGGGGCGTGCGCGGGGACGGATACGTCAAACTCATCTTGAGCTTCGCCGGCAGGTTGACCCAAAGTTGAAATTGGGTTGCGATGCTTTTCGTGAGCCGCACGCCTGCGCCTTCAATCACCGGTTCCGGCTCAATGATCTTCTCGATTCGTCGAAGCAGGGATTTCATGGCAGCCTCCTTCATGATTCCCCCTCGTCGGGAGTGGGTCGCAGACGGTGTGCCTCTAAATCGTACACATGGAGCCAGTGGTCCATCACACGACGGCTGGACACATACTGCTGGACGTAGTTTTTCATGTATTCCCGGAGCTCGATCGGCAGGTGCATCGGCTACCTGCTTTGCTGTTCCAGACGACGGTCTGGGTGCGAGGCCGTTTCTTGGCATGCCTGTCGATCTATGCGGTAACCTCCTCACCGGTCGCGCCGGTGGCCAAGAATCGTCTGAAGGCGTTGTGGTCAATCCCGGTGACGTTCAGCCACCGCTGATCGAATGGGCAGTGGGATGGATATTTTCATTCGCCAGCCGGCACCGATTTCTTTTTCAAACGGCTCCCCCCAAGCTGGCCCCCTGGCTGACCCTGGAGGTCAAGCAGCTTCAGCGCCTTGCAAAGCCCGCTCGTCTGAACTCCCGAACAACGAAAGCCATCGTGCCTGAAAGAGCGCGGTGAGATGCAGCATGACAAACAAGGGCACCAGAAAACCGGGGACCAACACGAGCGGCATCTGAGTCATGGGGAGCGTCGTTATTTCGCCATAGACACCGAGCGCCAAGCTCGAAGCGGCTGCTCCTATGCCGACTGCCACATCGAGGTCGAGGATGCCGAGCACATTCCAGATCGCAAATGATCGACATGCGGCGAATTCCGGTCGGTGGTTCAACGCCCGGACGACCCATACCGCGGATGCGCCGATCGCCAGATCGCCGAGGCCGGCGGGCCACGCAAACATTCCCGGGAGGACCCCGTATGCATAAAGGGCAAGAAACCCGAGCCCGCCGAACCGCCATGCTTGAATCGCCGTTACAAGGTTCAAATCGAGCGATAAGATAAGCCCGCGAAAGGCCGGCCACGACACGAACATCAGAAGAAAGGCGCCGATCGGCACGATCACACCGAAGAGGATGGGTAGCGGCAAACTCCCGGGGGCTCTGGCATAGGCGCCGCGGGCGCCTAGAACGAGAACGAGCCCGAGCCACAGCATAAGGACGGTGAAGACAAGGGTCATGATCCGAGACTTGTTGTGAGTATGTTTCGCGGGAACCACCGCCGGCCTCCTTTATCCTCGCTCCTCATGTCCTATGGTTTATGTGTATTCCGCCCCAAGACCTCCCGCATGACCATCGCCAAGTCGCGCAGCGCCCGTTCGCCGTCTCCGACGAACGCCGACCCGTGCATGAGCGCCAACTGTTTCGGCCGGAGATCCGTCAGCCCCTGCAGGATCGAATCGGTCAATGGCGTGTAGGGATAGGCGTTGGCGAACGGGCCTTGCTGGCCCTCGATCAGCGCACGTTTGGCGCGATCGACCACGTCCGATTCGGTGACGGCTTCTGCGTCTCCGTCGTGGGTGAAGAGATCCGAGCACAGCAGCGTGCGAGTCACTTCTTCGAACAGGAGGCCGGCTTCCCAGTTATGCGGGACGTGCGGCGTCTGGCGGAGCCGAAAGCGGTATTTCCCGGTCTTGAGGATCTCGTCGTGCGCGAGCACTCGCGCCTGACGAAGCGAGAAGTCATTCACGCTGACCAGCGCCCCGATCAAACCGCACACCGGTTCCGCGCGAGGCGCCGATGCGAGCCACTCGTTCAGCGCGCCGCATTCATCCGCTTCGAAATGGCTGAACGAGATCCATCGCAGCGATGGATGGATCGATGATGCGCGCCACCGCATCCCGCACCAGCGGAAACATCCGCTTCATGCCCGTGTGAAACAGGAACGGCTCCTCGTCCTTGATCAGGAAGTGGTTGAACCGCAGGTTGAACTCCGGCACATAAATCGAAATCTGAAAATGATCGGGGGCAATCTCCACCACTCTCGCTCTATCCATCATCGGAGCTCCTGTTCTCGGTGTGAGCGCGCATTCATGCCGGCATCTTGCTTGTCGTCTCTTCACATCACCACGCCGCCGCCGGCACGGATGTTCTGTCCGGCCAGCCACCGCGCCTCGTCGCTGACCACAAAGGCCACGACATCCGCGATGTCCTCAGGCGTCTCGGCGCTCTGGCTGTAATTCACGACGACCGTCGTGCCCTCGCGCGCCAACCGCTGCGCAACAGCCCGGCCGATGCCCCTCGAGGCGCCGGTCACGATCGCGACTTTTTCCGCGAGTGAACGCATCGTTCTTTTCTCCTTTGTTCCGGCTTCGCCCTCCCACGCTCCTTCGAACCGACGTCAGTCTCATGCGACTCTGGTGAAACGGTTCGGCTTGTTTTTGTCAACGCCCTTCTTGGGCGATCCACTTGGGACAGAGGCCGCGTCTTTGGCCCGCCCGCCCAACCGTCCGACAAGCCACCACAGTGTGGAGACAGATACGCCGACGACACCGAGAACGGAGGACCAGAAAGCCAGCAAGGCAGCCAAAATCATGGCTGCCCGCGCCGGTATCCGCCGGCGGACTGCTCACAAACATCTTCAGCGCAGCACTGATGACCAGCAGACCGATACTGCCCACTGTCCATTTCGCCCATCGGGGTGAATCGTTCCGTCCGGTTTTGATCGTCATAAGACCACCGTTTGTCCGATCAATGGCGATGAACGTGTACCAAGGCATGCCCTCGCCCTCGTCGGATCAGCCAGCGATTCACCGGAAACGCGGTAATTCCGGCGAGGATGAGTGACACGAGCAGGCTGCCCCAAAACGGCGGGTCCGTCAGCCCTGCATTCATCGCCCCAGGAATCAGCAACATGACCACGTTGTCCACGATCTCCATGGTTGTGATGGACAGGGTGTCCGATGCCAGGGCGAGGGGCAGGGCCCTGCCCAGCGGTATCCCGGCTCGCATGAGCGGCAGCAGCGTCAGCAAGTAGCCGAAGATGAAAGCCAGTCCGATGGCGAGCGCCACCGTTTCCCAATTGCCCCAACCCAAGGCGGTGCCGATGACCATCCCAAACACTTCACCGATCGCGCAACCGGTGAGGCAGTGGATGGTCGCCGGCAGGGCCAGGTGGTTCAACGAGGCCGCCGCGTGAGCCGCTTCATCATGATGGTGAGTATGATGCCCGCCATGATCATGGTGATGGACGTGAAGATCTGGGTGCACTGCGGCTTTCTCCCCCTGCACTGCAATCATGGTCGTTCTCCTTTTGCTCCGCCTTCTCTCAGTCCCGTACACTCGAAGAATGGCAATGACCGTTCCATTTCGGGCACGAACGGAGGAACAGCGAAATCATGCAATGAAAATGAGAAGATGTTGCGGTTCAGGGTAAGTCGGTGAGGGAGCGAGGCGCAGTGGTGACGAGTGTGTTGTGCTGAGGGACGGGCACGGTGCCGAAATGTCGGCTCTACTGAGAGCGGGAAATCCCCAGCTTCTGCATTTTGGATTGGAGGGTGGTCCGTTTCATGCCGAGTTTGGCGGCAGCGCCGGAAGGACCGCCGATCACCCAGTTGGTCTCGTGGAGGACGCGCAGGATGTGCTCGCGTTCAGCGGCCTCGAGGGTGACAAGCGACGGTGTCCCGTCTTTCCGATCCGTTTCCGCCGGCGGATGCTTCAATTCGGCGATGGGCACGTACAGCTCCGGTCCTGCCGACAAAATCACCGCTCGTTCGATCATATTCTCCAGTTCGCGGACGTTGCCCGGCCAGTGATACCGGGTGAGCGCCTCCATTGCCTGAGTGGGAATCGTCTCGATCCGCTTGTTCATCCGCCGGGCGAATTTCTGAGTGAAGTAGCGGACGAGCAAGGGGATGTCTTCGCGTCGCTCGCGCAGCGCCGGCAGCGTGAGCGGGAACACGTTGAGCCGGTAGTACAAGTCGCTCCGAAACTGTTTGTCGGCCACCATTCGGTCCAGGTCCCGGTTGGTCGCGGCGACCAGACGGACGTTGACCTTGACGGTCTTGTTGCTCCCGAGCCGTTCAAACTCTTGTTCCTGCAGCACCCGCAGCAATTTGGACTGCAGCTCCGGCGGGATGTCTCCGACTTCGTCGAGAAACAACGTCCCGCCGTCGGCCAGCTCGAACCGGCCGATCTTTTGGGTGATTGCGCCGGTGAAGGCCCCCTTTTCATGACCGAACAGCTCGCTTTCCAACAGGCCGGAGGGAATGGCCGCGCAGTTCATTTTGACGAAAGTCCGGTCCCGCCGTCCGCTTAAGTTGTGGATGGCGCGGGCGAGGAGTTCCTTGCCGGTCCCGGTTTCTCCCAGAATGAGCACCGTGGAGTCCGTGGGTGCGACGATCTCGACCTGCTTGAGCACTTTCTTCAGCGCGGGGCTGTCGCCCACGATTTCCTCGAAGTTGTGCTCGGTCCGGATTTCGTTCTCGAGGTAGAGTTTTTCCTTCGCCAGCTTGTCCTTCAGCTTCTGCACCTCCTCGTGCACGAGCGCGTTGTCGATGGCGATGGCGATCTGGCTGGCGGCTTGGCTGAGCAGTTCGACATCCTCCGGTGTGAACGGCTCGTTCCGAAGGCGCGCCACATTCAGTGTCCCGAGCTTCCGCTCGCCCGTGATCAAGGGGAGACAGCAGGCCGTCTTGAGCCCTTCAGCGGCGGCGCGCTGTCCGAAATCCGATTGGCACCGGCCCAGGTCCCCCGGATCGACGACAAACGGCCGACCGGCGCAAAACGCCTCGCCGGCTGGCGTGCCCAGGCTGGTGCGCAAGCCTTCCGTGATGAACCCCTTGCCACCGGGAAAGTCCAGCGCGTAGACAACGAACCCGTTCCGCTCGGGCTCATACAAGGCAAGGCTCGTGTAATGGTGGGGGATGACGTTGGGGTGGGACGGCGGGCTTCATCCGA
Organism: Nitrospiraceae bacterium; assembly: GCA_037443165.1. Classification (GTDB taxonomy): domain Bacteria; phylum Nitrospirota; class Nitrospiria; order Nitrospirales; family Nitrospiraceae; genus DATLZU01. Next base: position 11,540 of record JBBIOW010000088.1, read on the forward strand.
ACAGGTCCTTAAAGTCCAGACGGGACACGACCGCGTTGGTGATCTCGAGCAACAGCCTGAAACGGTCCCGCTCGCGCGTGAGGTGCTGCTGTGCGGTCTGGGCGCGCTCGTAGTTCAACACGTTGTCCACGGCGACGGCCACCTGGCTGGCCACCTGCCGA
>JBBIOW010000089.1:0-11663 GCA_037443165.1 Nitrospiraceae bacterium
CGGTGCTGGGCCCGGAGCTGGGCATCCGCGAATCCTGCGGGGCCCGCGCTCCGGCGCGCGAACATCAGGCCTTCGGCAAGGAGGCGGTGCGATGAAGGGGTTGGTGTTGAGTGCGCAGTGGGATCCACGGCCGGACTATCGCGTCAGCGAATGGGAGCGCGCGACGGGCAAGGCGGTGACCGGGAGCAGCGTCTGGCGCCGGCCTCGCCTCTCCCTGGAGACACTCGCCGACCCCCGGCTCGGCCCCGGCTGCCTCCGCCGATTTCTTGCACTCATCGATGTCCTGTTCAGCCGCCTCACGGCCGGCGGTTTTGAAATGGGAATTGGGATAAAGGATCGGTTGAGGGCCGGAGCACCCGGCAAGGCCGAAGATCACGCAGATCGCTAACAGACCCAGACCTCGTTCGCGCGAAGGACTGATACCGAACACCCGTCGGATCATGTCCGCTCTTTCTGCAGCGACATCGACAACCCGAACGCTTGGCAAACTTTCACCGCGCTGACTCCCCTCAACAGGATTCGCTTACGCCGTCCGGCCGCCCCGGAACCGATCTCGACGGAACTCAACGGAAGGCCGAACGCTCCGGCGAGAAACCGGCACAGTTCTTTATTGGCCGCGCCCTCGACCGGCGGCGCGGCGACTCGGAACTTCAGCGCATCTCCGTGAAGCCCGGCGTACTCAGTGCGAGAAGCTCTGGGTTGCACGTACACCAGGAGAGTCGTCCCTGCAGGGCCGCCTTGAACAGTCATGGGATGGCTTATAGTGCTAACGACGTCACCCCCTTCTCGTCACCTGCCTCTCACCTCGTGCCTTTTCAGAAGATCGCCTTCACCACTTCCTGAATGCTCCGCTGCATATCAGGATCGTCGGTGATTGGGCGAATCACGGCCGCGTCGCAGGCCTGCTCGGGCGGCACGCCTTGCCGGATCAGCGTACCGGCGTAGATGAGGAGCCGCGTGCTCACGCCTTCTTCCAACCCGTGATTCTTGAGATTGCGGACCTTCGCGCCGAGCGTCACCAGTCGCTCCGCCGTCTCCCTGTTCACACCCGCCTCGTGCTCGATCACCCGGGTTTCGATGTCGCGCGCCGGATAATCGAACTCGATCGCCATGAACCGCTGTTTCGTGCTTTGCTTCAATTCCTTGAGCACACTCTGGTAGCCGGGGTTATAGGAGATCACGAGCATGAAGTCGTCGACGGCCTCGACGATCTGGCCTTTTTTCTCGATCGGCAACAACCGACGGTCGTCGCTCAGCGGATGGATGATTACCGTCGTATCCTTGCGGGCCTCGACGATTTCGTCCAAGTAGACGATGGCGCCGTGTTTGACGCCGAGCGTGAGCGGGCCGTCCACCCACACCGTCTCCTGTCCTTTTATGAGGTACCGCCCGACCAGATCAGAGGCGGTGAGGTCCTCGTGACAGGCGACGGTGATGAGCGGGCGGTTCAAGCGATACGCCATGTGCTGGACGAAGCGCGTCTTGCCGCAACCGGTCGGGCCTTTGAGCATGACCGGCATTCGGTTCCGCGCCGCAATCGTAAACAGCCCGATCTCTCCGCGCACCTCCGCATAGAACGGCTCCTCCCGCACCCGATATCGATCGATGTCCAACTCCTGGCCTTTGTGCATGGTCCGATCGGGGTTTCCTGAACGCCTACGCCGTCTCTCAGCTCTTCGATCGTCGTCCACGCGCGAACAGCTCGGAGCAGTTTGCTGCTGGCTGCCCGCTATTCGCGATCCAACCAGGCGCCACCATAAGCGGAAAGCAGGGAGAAGATCAAGCCGCCGCGCGTCTCGAAGTTATGAGTGCTGAGTTCTGAGTGTTGGGTTTCAAGAGGCTCTGTTTAAACTCTACACTCGGCACTCAGAACTCAACACTTCTTCACTTGTCTTCACTTGGTATGCCCGTCCAGCACTTCGCGCACCTTTTGCGCGAGGACGTTCGGCGTGAAGGGCTTCTGCAGGAAGGCCGCGTGAGCGGCCACCCCGGTTTGCGAGAAGATCGGATGGTCCGGGTAGCCGGACATATACAACACCTTCAGCCCGGGACGGACGGCGGCGAGGCGTTCGGCGACCTCCGGCCCGCTCATCTGCGGCATGACCACGTCCGTCAGCAACAGATGAATCGGCCCCATGTGCTTGGCGCCGGTCAGAAGCGCCTCGATACCGTGCCGGGCTTCCAGCACGGTGTAGCCGTGCAGCTTCAACGTCTGGTGCACCAGCCCCCTCACGCCCGGCTCATCTTCCACCAACAAGACCGTTTCCTTGCCGCGGGACTCGCCGGCCGCTCCGGCGCCCGCCTCCGTCGCGTCTGCGGTCTCGTCGGCGCGCGGGAACAAGATTCTGAACGCAGCCCCATGCCCCGGTCTGCTCTCCACGGAGATATGACCGCCGCACTGCTTGACGATCCCGTAGACGGTCGAGAGTCCGAGTCCCGTTCCCTTGCCTTTCTCCTTTGTGGTGAAGAAGGGCTCGAACAGATGCGATTGCGTCTCCTCATCCATGCCGCAACCGGTGTCCTTGACCGCCAGCATCACGTACGAACCGGGTTCCACCGACTGTGAATCCCTTCCGGGCTGGTCGGCGATCTGGACGCTGCGGGTTTCAATGGTCAAGGTTCCGCCGGTCGGCATCGCGTCATGCGCATTGACCGCCAGGTTCATGATGACCTGCTCGATCTGTCCGGGATCGGCCTTGACCATGGCGACGTTCGGATCGAGCACTGTGCAGAGCTGGATGAGGTCCTCGCCGATCAGCCGTCGCAGCATGGCTTCCATGCCTGATACGACCACGTTGAGATCCACCAGCTTCGGCGCGACGAACTGACGGCGGCTGAAGGCGAGCAACTGGGCGGTCAGGCTCGCGGCGCGATCGGCGGCCTTCTTGACTTCCTCAACGTCCTTACGCAGCGGATCCGTCGGATTCAAGCGGGTCAGAATCAGATCGCTGTAACCTCGGATGACGGTCAACAGGTTGTTGAAATCATGCGCGACGCCGCCGGCCAGCCGGCCGATCGCCTCCATCTTCTGCGATTGCCGCAATTGGGCTTCCGTTTGTCGAAGGGCCTCTTGCGCACGGGACCGCTCGACGAACTGGCCGATCTTCAGCCCGATATCGGCCACCATCTTGAGCAGTTCTTCATCGGGCTCCCGCACCTGCCGGCTGTAGAGTTCGATGACGGCCTCGACGTCGTCGCCGACATGAACAGGGAACCCGAACGCACCGTGCAGACCGACAGCCCGGGCCGCCACGGCGCGCGGAAAGTTGGCGTCGGCCAGCACGTCTTCGACCCATGCCGAGTCGCCCGTTGCCCAGACCCGGCCCGGGAGCCCGATGCCCCGCTTGAACGTGCGCAGGAAGGTCGCCCTGACAAACTCGTCCGCCGGCGAGGCCGGCGAGACCCAGAGATCGAGGCAGCGCAGTTCGTCGGCGGACCGGTCGACCTGCCACATCACGCCGACCTCCCATTCCAGGCTTTCGCAGAGCGCCTGCAGGATCTTCGGGGCGGCGCCTGCCAGTGTGTGGCATTCGGATAGCGCGCGCGTCACGGCGTACTGCGAAGCCAGGCGGCTCTCCGTGCGTTTTCGGACCGTGATGTCGCGCACAAAGGCGCTGAAGATGGTGGCTCCCCCTACGCGCGCCGGCGCGATCGCCAATTCGACCGGAAACTCGTGGCCGTCGCGGTGGCGCGCCATGACCTCCATGCGCTGGTTCAAGAATCGACTTTCTCCTGTGGAGAGGAACTGCTGCACCCTCTGCTCATGCGCCGCTCGATCCCGCTCGGAAAAAATCGTGGGCGACAACCGCCGCCCCAGGGCTTCCTCCCGCGTCCACCCGAAGATGCGCGAGGCCTGCGCGTTCCAATCCGTGATGGCGCCATCGGCGTCCGTGGTGATCACCGCGTCGAGCGCCGTGTCGACGATCACCCGGTTCCGTTCCTGGCTTTGCAGCAGCGCCATCTCCGCCGCCCGCGCCCACTCGCTCTCCTGCCGCGCCTGTTCGTATTCGGCCTGGAGGCGGCGGGTCGCCCACAACACCATCCCGAGCATGGGAAGCCAAACAACCAATCCCGCAGCGGCCAACTTCCACACTGACCCATGGAGCGGCGCAACGACACGGTCTCGATCGAGATGCAGCAACACCGTCCATCTCGAGCCGGTGCCATCCTGACCGCCCCGCGTCCTGGCGTATCCGGTAAGCACGGGCACGTGCCGCCGCACATGCTCCTCTTCGACGTACCCCGGCCGGCCTAACTCGCTGAGCCGTGCGGAGGGCAGGCCGAGCCGCCGCAGGTTGACTCGTTGCTTGCGCGAGGGGTCAGGATCGGAATCTAGAACGGCGTCACCCGCCGCGTTGAGGAACTGATATTCGATCGGACCCCACCCGCCGTCCCCAGTCTGAAAGGCGACCACTGTCTTGGTCGCGACTTCTTCGAGAGCCGCCAACCCGACTCGTGCCGTCACTACACCGCGAAAGTCCCCGGACGGTCCGAGGATCGGAGCGGAGAAAGCGACCGCCTCGGCTTCGCCGACCGATTCATGCGGCTCCGCATCGCCCACCACCGGTCCACGCCGATCCCGGGCGGCGAGGAACCAGTCGCTCCGCCCATGCTCCTGCCCGACCAAGCCGGGCTCCGTCGAAATCACCAGCCGGCCGCGTTCGTCGGCAACGCCCAACCAGAGATACACGGGATAGTTGGCTTTCATCCAACGCAGATAGCGTTCAATCCCTCCCGGTCGTTGCATCCCGTCGCTGAACGCGCGCGCCATCATTTCGACGTCCGCGGACCGCTCGAACAGCAATCGATCCAATTTGTCGGCGACCTCGGAGGCGGCCAGGCTCAAACTCTCGCCGGTCGTCGCCACCAGCCGCATTTCCAGAACATGCAGGGTGATCGCCCCGATCACCAACGGGACCGCCACCATGATGAGAATGAGCGCGGGCAGCCAGGCATAAGGTCTGGATATCCCGGCGGCAGGCGTTGGCATGGACGTCATTGAGCGCTCGCAATCCAGTTGGGGAGCAGCCGATCGGGGTGGTACGCGCGCTTGGATCGGGCCAGACTGGAGAGGCCGGAATCGTCCATCGTGTTGACGAACCCGTATCCTTGCCGCAGCGCCTGACGACAAAACTCGCGGAACACCCAGGCCGCCAGCCCGGGAACCGCCCGGTCGGTCACTTCGGCCCACACGCAGAAGACGGCCGGAGCGAGCCGATAGCCGAACGTATAGGCGCGAACGGCGCCGTCGATCCGCACCACCGCGCCGGTCAAGTCCAAGGCCTCGTGATGGCCCAGCATCTCCCGGTGGGCGGACACCGAATCGGCCAGCATCTGCTTTGCGGTCCAATCGACCTCTCCGTGCTCTTTTTGCCGGCTCCAGTCGCGGAACAACGTCTCGCAGGCTTCTCGATCGCTCGGCCGATAAGGCTCGAAGCTGACGCGCCCCGGATGCTCGCGTTCGAAGCGGTTGCAGGCAGCCCGCTGCGACTTGTAGCGATCGCCAGCCAGGCGCGCCAGGTCCGATGTCCGGTAGAGATAGTCCGGAGCTTTCGCCGACAGGCGATAACCCCAGGACTCCAATTGCGGCGCGAGACGCGCCGGCACATTTTCAACGCGTGTCGCCGACGACCTGCCGTTGCGCTCCTGCATGAACCCGAACGCCGCGTCCAATGCCGGCCTGAGGGAACCCGGACCCAACGGCGGCAGGGCCAGAAAGATTCCGTCGGGCGATTCGGCGAACAGGCACAGATGTCCCTCCAGCACAGCCCATCGATAGGGAAGCAAGGCGCGCCAGGCGAAGTGATAGGCGAATGAGCACGCAGCCAGAGGCGCATCGTCTGCTGACAGTTCCGATGACGCGAGGGCTTGCTCGACGCGAGGGCGATCGGTCAACGTCAGAGGGCGAAGGGTGATGGCAGAGGGGGGAGTGGCGAACGTGCTCCTTGCCGCTTGCCCCACGCCCCGCGCCTCGTGCCGCTCACGAAAGCGCGCCGTCAGTCGCGGCAGGGGATGGAGGATCACGACATCCTCCTGGAAGGGACCGATCAGGCGGGGATGTCGGGCGAATGTGTCGAGGATGTCGTCGCGCTCGATCAACGACGCGACGCGGGCGGCATAGACCTCGAGGGGCTGGCTAGGGGCTAGAGGCTGGAGGCTGGAGGCTGGAGAATCCCGCCCCTCGCCCCTTGCCTCTGGCCTCTCGCCTGATAAAAAGGGGCACTTCCTATCCCATCCCAGGACCACCTCGTGCTGCCCCTCATTCCACATGACCGCCAGGGGGTAGATCTGACAGTCCAGCGGCCGTACCTCGTAAATCCGGCACTCAGAGGTGGCCGGATCGAAGGCCGGACAGAGATAGCCCTCGCCGGCAGGGTTGGGCACGACGTCGACTTGACAGCCGTCTTTTGCAGGAAAACTCGCAGGATCGATCCCCCGTTCGACGGCCCGAGTGATCTCCTGGTCCGTGAAGTAGGGCCGGAGCAGGCTGCCCGGCTCGGGGAAGCGACAGCAGATCTCACAACTCAGGCAAGTCCGGCTCGGGACGAACTGAGGAAGGGCAACCATTGGCAAGTGACGAAGCTCGCGCATGACGAAACACTGCTCCTGGAGCAGGCGCCGATCATCATACGACGCAATTCGGAGAGGAGCAAGGAACCCGCCGTTTCCTGAACCCATCTATCGTGCACGCAGCCGCCGTCTTCGAAACTCGGTCGCGCTGGTCGGACGTGTTCGGCTCATCGCGGCCGGGCGGCGATCGACCCATCATGTGCCGCATCACTTCCGGCCTCGCTCTTGTCTGATTCGAAGAGCGCATGTTACGATCTGCCACGTATCGACCGGAGCTCGGCACACTCGCCGGATCTGCCGCACCTCTACCACCGAGGGATGACTCATTGGCGCCGACGCGAAATCTCTCCGATCTCATCGCTTCCGACACCGCCTCCCGTCGCTGTTCTATCATTCGCGACACGCTGATCCGTGAAGGGCTGTATGACACCTCGCGGCACGACGGCGCCGAAGATTCCCGCGGGCCGGACGCCGCCATGACCGCCTGGCGCGTCGGCCCGGCGCCGTTTTTCCTCTCTTCCGAGCAAGTCGCCTTTTTTCGATCGTTGGGCCGGAATCTCCTGACATTCTACCGGGCGCTCAACCGCCTCTATTTCGACAGCGCTAGGGGGACGCAGCCCGCCTGGGTGGCCGGCTACCTCGACCGGGGGAAGCCGGAATCGCTGATCGCCTTCAGTCGCATGAAGCGCTTTCGCGACTCGCTGCCGGCGGTGATCCGCCCCGATATCATTCCGACGCAGGACGGTGCCGTCATCACCGAACTGGATTCCGTGCCCGGCGGGATCGGGCTGACCGCATGCCTGTCGCAAGTGTACGCCGATCTCGACCGGCCTGCCGGCCAGCTTTCAGCCGACAGCGATCAACGTTGGGAGATCGTCGGCGGGCGAGACGGGATGCTCGACGGGTTCGGGTCGATGCTGCGGGCGCTCAAGGGAGAAACACCCGGTTGGGTCGCAATCGTCGTGTCCGAAGAAGCGCGCGATTATCGGCCGGAGATGCAGTGGATCGCCGCGCGCTTGCGCGAGCGAGGCTTCGAGATCTCGTGCATCGAGCCCCGTCAGGTGCGGTTCACCGAGGAAGGCCTGCGGCTGGCCGGTGAAGCCGGCGGACACCCGATCGCGCTGATCTACCGGTTCTTCGAACTGTTCGACCTCAAGAACATCCCGAAAGTCGAACTCATCATGTACAGCGCGAAGAAGGGGCGGGTGATCGTCACGCCGCCATTCAAGCCGGCGCTGGAGGAGAAATTGGCCTTCGCACTCCTGCACCATCCGGTGCTCGCGCCGTTCTGGCGGAGGGAACTGGGCGAAGAGACCTTCGCCTCCCTGTCGGCGCTGATGCCACACACCTGGATTCTGGATCCGGCACCCGTGCCGCCGACCGCCGTGATACCCGGCCTCGTGCTCGACGGCCGGGCGGTGAACGACTGGCGCGAGCTCGCCGCCGCGGGCCAGAAAAAGCGGCAGTATGTCGTCAAGCCGTCCGGTTTCTCGGAACTAGCCTGGGGCAGCCGCGGCGTGTTCGTGGGCCACGACCTGCCGCAGTCGGAATGGGCGGCGGCGCTGGATCGCGCGCTCGCTGCGTTCCCGACGACGCTTTATGTCCTGCAGGAATTCCACAAAGGGCGGCTGTTCGAGTCGTCGTATCTCGATCCCGCCACGGACGACGTCGTTCCCATGTCGGGACGCGTGCGGTTGTCGCCGTATTATTTCGTTGTCGGCGACGAGGCTGAACTGGGCGGCATCCTGGCGACCGTGTGTCCGCCCGACAAAAAACTGATCCACGGCATGAGAGATGCGATCATGCTGCCGTGCGCTCTTGCGCACGGCAGCAATGCTGAATGTTGAACGATGAATTCTGAATCACAATTCATCGTTTATCATTCATAATTCCCAATTCCTAATTCATAATTATGACCCTCTACCACGTTCACTGGTGTCCGGAATGCGCGGTCGTCCGGCAGAAGTTGGCCGAGTTGGGCGTGGACTATGAAGACGTGGTGGTGCCGGACTTCCGGCCGATGCGCCAACAGGTCTACGACGTCTCCGGTCAATACTACGTACCCGTGCTTAAGGACGGCGACACGGTCCTGACCGAGACACGGGATATCTTGGCGTACCTGGAGACCAAGTACAGCAAACAGCGGATGGCCGATGGCGGATAGCCCATCGGCCGACGATCGGTCCGGACGCTATTCGCTGTGTACTCATGGAGTCATCGATGGAGGAATGGAGAAAGATCCTCGCCGAGAGCGTGGTCAAGCCCAGAGACCTGGCGGAACGGCTCGGCGTAGACGAGAAAGAGATCGAGGCGGTCGTCGGGGAGTATCCCATGCGGATCACCCCGACAGTTATGGCGATGATCAAAGAACCCGGTGACGCGATCTGGAAGCAGGTCGTGCCCGACATCGCCGAGATGGCCGATGTGGATGCGGAGGACGATCCGCTCGAAGAGGATGTGATGAGTCCGGTGCCCCATTTGGTCCACCGCTACCCAGACCGTGTGCTTCTGATGGTCACAAACCAGTGTCCGATCTACTGCCGCTTCTGCACCAGAAAGCGGCTCGTGGGCAAACCGGGCTTTCTCAAGAAAGGCGAGCTAGACCGGGCGATCGCCTACCTGCGGGAGCACACCGAAGTCCGGGACGTCATCCTCTCCGGCGGCGACCCGCTCCTCCTGCCTGATCACCTGCTAGAGCGCGTGCTGAAAGCCCTACGCACGATCCCCCATCTGGAGATCATCCGGATCGGCTCGCGGGTGCCGGGAACGTTGCCGCAGCGCATCACGCCCAAGCTCTGCGAGATGATCAAAAAATACCATCCGATCTATATGAACCTGCATTTCAACCACCCCAACGAGTTGACGCCCGAAGTCAAGGCGGCCTGCGGCATGCTGGCCGACGCCGGCGTTCCGCTCGGCGCCCAGACGGTGCTGCTGAAAGGCGTCAACGACGATCCGGAAATCATGAAACGACTCGTGCATCAACTCCTCCTGGCTCGCGTCAAGCCGTACTACCTCTACCAGGCCGATCTCACGAAGGGTACGAACCATTTCCGGACAAGCGTGGAAACTGGGCTCAATATCATCCGGGCGCTCCAGGGCCACACGAGCGGCATGGCAGTGCCCCACTTCGTCATCGACGCGCCCGGCGGCGGCGGCAAGATTCCGCTGTTGCCGGCCGACTACCTGGTCCATCTGGACGAAGACGGCGCGGTCCTGAAAAACTACGAACAGAAGATGTTTCACTACCCGCAACCTCCCCTTCCCCTGTCCCTCTCCCCTGAGAGGAGAGGGACGGGTGAGAGGGTTCGCCGCGAACTGCCGATGGTCGGCGCGCACCCGTCTTTCGCCGCCTGTAGCGACGGGACCGACGGAGGCCTCGAAGATCTGTGAAACGGCCAGCCCGTCTGAACGGCATTCTCCCCTATCAACAGATCAAGCAGTTGATCGCGAGCCGAGCGATCCAATCGGAGATGCCGATCGAAGACCGGCAGATTCAGCCGGCCAGCCTGGACCTGCGGCTGGGACACAAGGCGTACCGGCTCATCAGCAGTTTCCTACCGGAGTTGTCCGAGATCACCAGCCGGCTCAACGTGCTGGACTTCTACCAGTCCGATCTCGTGATGTATGAGATGGACCTAGCAGGCGGCGCCATTCTCGAAAAGGGCCACGTGTACCTGATCCCCCTGCTGGAAAGTCTGAAGTTGCCGAAGGACCTCAGGGCCAGGGCCAATCCCAAGAGCACCACCGGCCGGCTGGACGTCTTCACCCGCGTCGTGACCGACCTGACCGCCGGCTTCGACGAGATCCGCTCGGGCTACCACGGGCCGCTCTATTTGGAGGTCGTGCCGCGTTCCTTCGCCATCAAGGTCAGGACAGGCTATTCACTCAACCAGATCCGGTTCATCCGCGGGCAAGCGGCGGTCTCGGACGCGGCGCTGAAAACGCTCCACAAATCTGAGCCGCTGCTCTATCACAACCAGCCGACCGGCAGACCTATCGCTGGCCGCGACCTGCGGACCGATCGGGGGCTCTTCCTTCGCATCGATCTGAAGGGCGCGGACCGCGGCGAGGACGCGATCATCGGCTACCGAGCCAAGAAAAACAGCCACGTCATCGACTTGTCCAGGATCGGATACTACGCTGCGCTGGACTTTTGGGAGCCGATCCGCCGTCACCGGCAGGACAGTCTGTTGCTCGAACCGGAAGAGTTTTACATCCTGGCGTCCAAAGAACGGATCCGGGTGCCGCCCGGCTACGCCGCGGAAATGGTGGCCTATGAAGCGGCTTGCGGCGAACTGCGCACCCACTACGCCGGATTCTTCGATCCGGGATTCGGGTATGGCCGAGGTGAATTGCACGGAACCCAGGTGGTCCTGGAAGTGCGCCCGCACGACGTACCCTTCCTGATCCACGATGGACAAACGTTCTTCAAGGTTGTATATGACAGAATGCTGGAGACCCCGACGCAGGTCTATGGGGCAGCCCTTGGCTCGTCGTACCAGCGACAAGGCCTCACGTTGAGCAAGCACTTCAAATCTTGAAGGCGGCGTCCATGACCTCCGAGCACCGCCCCGACGAGCGTCCCATCACGACTCCGACTCAACCGCGGCGCGATCCCGAGAAGGAATCCGGGGACGAGCATCCGACCCACGTAGCCGGCATGATGACCGGCACCGCCCTCATGTTCATCGGGTTCCTGAACGTGTTCCTCTCCATCAGCGGAGGGTTCGAGATCAACGTCGTGCCGATGATCATCTACTTCGGCGGCCTCGCCATCTGGGCCGGCTCCGTCATCGAGAATCCGATGCTCCGCTACAGCATCATCACCGCGGCCGTCGCGATTGGCTTGGCGTTCCTCCATTACGGCGAAGTGCTGTTTTGGCACAAACAGGTCGTGTTTTGGTCCACCGTCGCCATCGTCACGTTTTTCATGTTCAAGACCGCTCCGCCGGATAAACGATGAACCCCGCGACGCCGTCGCGGGTGGCCTCGTCAATGGTCGATCGTCACTCGTCATGCGCTGAACAATCACATGTCGCACGCGTCAGTCTTCACGATTGACCAATGACGAATGACGATTCACTCCGATG
>JBBIOW010000090.1:0-3777 GCA_037443165.1 Nitrospiraceae bacterium
GGCTTCCTCCAGGTCCGCGATGGCGATGAAATCATGCTGATGGCGGCCAAAGGCAAGATCTTGCGCTGCCGGGTGGACGATATCCGGGAGATCGGTCGCAACACGCAGGGCGTCCGGATCATCGAACTTGAAGGCGAGGACGACAGGGTGGTCGCGGTGGCCCGGTTGGCAGAGAGCGGCGAGCGCGAGGACGAGGCCCCGGATAACGGGAGCGACGGGTGAAGCAGAGCCGTCAGCGTTCAGCAAGAGTTTTGAGTCATGTGACCCTCCTCCAGTCCGGCTATGGCCTTCGAGGTCTTCTCCTTGTTGCTGCCAGGGCTCACCGCTGAAAGCTGACCGCGGACGGCTCACAAGACGCGTCTCTTATCCGCCCGCCGACGAGTACCGCAGTCGCACCAGCGTGCATGCTCGCGCGGATACAAAAATTAGACACCGTCGTCAAACTGGCACTCGGCGTGTTCGTCGGGTTGTTCGCGTTGATCTGGGCCGGGATGTTTCTCAGCCGTCCGGACGGGTCCATCCCCCCCCTACAGCGTCGGGTCACAGGAAGGCACGGCGGTCGCCGTGCATGTCCCGCCGTGGACCAGCGACGCCGAAATCGAGGCGTTGATCGAGCGGTTTAGGGAGGTGGGCCGGGAGACCCGCAACTTCGGCCCGATGAAGATCCGTCCCACCACGCCCGGCGATCCCCAAGGCCGCTATCGCCGCATCAACATCTAGATCTTTACCCATGACGCGTGGACGGACCCCGACATTCTCCACAAGTACCTGACCGGCGCGGATCGGAGCGTGAGCGAGGGGTTCGAAAAAGCGGTGCGGGGATTCTACCGGCTCGAGGACAACGAAGAGGAAGGGCGCATCGGTCCTCTTCTGCGCGGCAAGGACACGCTCGGCACGGCGGCGTACGCGCGGGAGCTGTTCAAGGGGGCGATCACCGCGGGGACCGAGGTTTCTCGGGGAGAGCCAGCGCCTGGGCCATAACGGCGGCCAAGCGAGCCCGCAGTTCGGGGTCCTTCACCGCTTCGGCGTGCGCCGCCGCTTCCTCCTGCAGCGCAGTTTGCGGTTCGAGGTTCGAGGGTGGAAGGTCGGAATTCGGCAGCGAGCGGCCACCGTGTTCATCCTCCGGATGGATTTCGCCGATGCGCAGGACGATGTCGGCGACCGCTTCGGCGCCGGCTTCGGCGTTGATCCTGGCCAGCAGATCCGGCTTGAGGAACGTCAGTTGGTGGAGCCACACGGAATCGCGCACCAGCAGATACAGTTTCTTGAAGCGGATCTGATCCGGTCGCGTGTGCGCCGCGACCTGCGGGCCGACGATCTCGGCCCATCGCCGGCGCAGCCGGAATTCGGCGAGCTTGGCGTCCAAGCCCAAACGACGGGCCATGCCGCCGAGAACAGAGCCGAGGGAATCGAAGGAACCGGCCGCGGGCATGGCGGCATTGTAGCAGAACCGCGGTCAGCTCTCAGCTTGCAGTCAACCCTCTCCACGAGACCTCCCCTTTAGTAAAGGGGGAGTGAAGGCGGGGGCGCTGACGGCTGAAAGCTGATGGCCGAGAGCTTCTGCGGATGCCATGGTGGCAGTCATGACGAAGGGAAAGAAGAGCAAAGACAACGGGCAGAAGGTCGTGGTGACCAATCGGAAAGCGTTTCACGACTACTTCATTGAAGAGAAGTTCGAGGCCGGGATCGCGCTCAAAGGCACGGAAGTCAAATCGCTGCGCGAAGGGCGAGCCAATCTGCAGGACAGCTACGCCAGCGTGGAGGATGGGGAAATCCTCCTCCACCACTGCCACATCAGCCCCTACAGCCACGGCAACATCATGAACCACGACCCGCTGCGGCCCAGGAAGCTGCTTCTCCACCGTAAGGAGATCAACAAACTGATCGGCCGGACGCAGCAGAAGGGCCTGACACTGGTCCCCCTCCGCATCTACTTCACCCCGCGCGGTCACGCCAAAGTCGAGCTGGCACTGGCTAAAGGCAAGAAACAGTACGACCGTCGCGAGACGATCAAGGAACGCGAAGCCGGCCGCGAAGTCGAGCGGGCGATCAAGGAAAAAAAATAGGCGGCGGGGCCTGTCCGAGGTCGGCACCCGGCCGTCCTCGCACCCCGCCCGGTGTGGGGCCCCGCTGCGGGCGGACGCATGCCAGACCTCGGCCACCCGCCGCTGAGACAAAGGCGAAAGGCGGTGCTCGTTCAAGCGCGCGCGTTTGACGATCACGTCAATGATCGATAGTTCGGCCCTTCCTTCCGGCAAGCGGTGCGGGCTACTGCGGTGGCTTCTTCTTGGCGGCTCTTGCCGCTTCAGCCTCGGCTCGAGCTTTCGCTCTGGCGGCTTCCCGTTCCTCCAGCCCTTTTTTCCTGGCCTCGATAGCCTCCTGCCTGGCCCGTTCCCTCGCCGCGAGGGCTTCTTCTCGTTCCTTGGCTTTGGCGGCTGCCGCGGCCTCTTTGTCCGCCTTCGCCTTGGCCGCGGCCGCCGCGGCATCCTCCACGGCCTTCTTCTGCGCGGCATGAGTGTCGGCAATCCACGTCGCGACGGAAGTGCCGGCATCGGGGCTGACCCTGATGCGCTTCATCGGTCCGCCGACCAGGCCGGTCGGCTCGGCGCCGATGAAGATGACACTGCCGTCGGGCTGGGTTTCCCACGGTTGAGGTTGCTGGGTCCCACCGAACGACGAGACGGCTTGCGACGAAAACTGCGCGACACGCGTTCCGTTCAAATAGTACGTGCGGGCTTGCCGGCCGTCGGGACCGTTTTCCAGTCCGCCGACGATGAGGTTGCGATGATCGGCGGTGAAGCCCAACGGCCTTGCGTATTGCAAGGCTTTCGGGAAGGCGAGGAATTCGCCGTCTACAAACATTGCCTCACCACCCCCTTTGGGAGGCGACGCAATTGTGGCGACGTGTTTGCTGTCCTCGCTGAACAGGATCGGCCCGCCACTGCCGCCGCCTTTGCTGACCGGCTCGCCGTTGACCAACAGCGTCGAGCCGAGCGGGCCTTCGGACGCGTAGTTCGCGTGGCGTGAACCGTCCGGGCTGAGCGTCAGGTTGTCGGCCCGGTGCGTTTGGCGGCAACGGTTTGCCGTCGAGGTAGCCCTGGATTTTCCCTCCCATCGCTTCGCCAACGTAGAAGACGCGATTGCCGGTCTTGGAGAACGTGGGTTTCACGCGCAGGTTCATGTGGCCGTTGTCTTCCTCGCCGTTGAGGACGACGAATTTTCTACCGGGACCGCCTGTGCTCGGGGCTTCGGCCACATAGACGGAACGCGAGGAGTCGGGCGTGAACGCGAGGTCGGACACTTTTGCGTACTGCAATCCCTTTTTGCCGTCCACGACCACCCAGGCGCCGTTGGCGTGGATGCCCGCTTGGTCACCCGGAGTATTGCCGACGGCGATTTCGTCCAACTCCGCGCAAGCCGCCGCCCAGCGTTTTCCATCGGGACTGAAGACGACATGATAGGCATGATCGGTTCCGGCGATGGCTTTGCCGTTCATAAACAGCCGCCGTTTGCCATCGCGGTCAATGGCGACGGCAGCGATGTCGCCCAGCGCCGTGACGACATAGAAGTAGATCTTTTTTGACGTAAGAATCGGCTTGCCGTCCACGAGCAGCTCGTGCGTCTGCGATTTTGGATCGTGGCGCAACGCGACGAGTCGCTTACCGTCCGGCGTGAATGGCGGCAAGCCGAGATAAAAATCGAAGAAGCGAGAGCTGGCGCGGAGGGGGAGGTGGTCGGGCCCGCCGTGCGGGCGGGCAGCGGGGCGCTCCGCGGGGC
>JBBIOW010000090.1:3787-11581 GCA_037443165.1 Nitrospiraceae bacterium
GAGAGCTGCCCCCGACTTGAACCTGCACATCCCCCCATTCCCGGCTGCCAACGTCGCCCACATCTTTTCCGTCCACGATGAGGAATCCCGTGACCGCGTTGCCCGGACGTCCACCGAGCAGCACCCAGCGAGAGCCGTCGGTATTGAACCGCGGCAGATGCATCGCCGTCGGGGTGAATGGCGGCGAAGCCGGCTTGCCGTCAATGATCAGCCGCACCGCCAGACTTCGCGGCAACTGCATGCCCTCCCTCGCATCATAAATCATGTCCTTCGCAGCATCCGGGGCGAAGACAAGAAACATCACCTTCTTGCTGTCTGGCGAAAATGACAGAAAACGAATCTCCTCGTCGAGGAGCGGCGGAAGCCCACCCTCACGCGCAGGCACCGGCGCGCGATAAATCTCTTTACCGTCGACAATGACGACGAGTTCTTTCCCCGTGCGCGCCGCGTAAGCGAAGCGCATGCCGTCGGAACTGAGCGCGACGTGGACCGGCGATTCACTCTGAACCATGGAGTAGCCGTGGCGCAGATCGCTGATCGCCGACTTCAGAATTTCGTCGAACAGCGGACCCTCCACGCCGTCCACCGTGACCGCGAACCGGCTGTCTTTGGGATGCACCGTCGCGAGATGCAGGCCCTTCGGGCTGAGGGCATAGGTCACGTTCTGTTCATAGGCCGGGCCGACGATCTGTTCTTCGACTTTCACCTCGGCCGAGACCGTCGCGTAGAGCAGACCGAGCATGACGAATGGCGACATACCGGCAAGTAGGGCTCGAAGAGGAATACGCAAGGTTTCCTCCTTTCTCCGCATGAGTGAGGAATGGTCGGGAAACCTCGCAGTGTGAGGAGCGGGCGGAACGAGCGAACAGCGAAGCCCTCACCGTCGGACGCGCTGCGGGTCCAGGGGCGTGAAGCCTTGGACGTGACGGCTTCGGGGGTCTTGGTGATGCGGTGCGGGACCTCCGGGCGGGAGTGATCATAGACAGAAGACTGTAGCAAGTCAACCTGGAGTCTCAGCGCATGAGCCGGAACAACACAAAGCGGAGCTTCGACTCTTGGCCCATGAGCGGAGGACAAGGCTGCGCTCCTGCAATGTCGCGAAATAGCGCAAGCTCGGCAGAAGTCAGGACGAGACGACCGGACCTCCCTGCCCTGCCTCCTTCCTCTTAGCGCACCGATCTTCCGAAGGAAATTCGCACCGGCTCGCCGTGTGGAAGAAAAAGGACGCGCGGTCCTTGACAATGTTCTAGTTAGAACTATTATAATGGCGATTGTGGACGGGGGGCCATTCAGGTCGGT
Source organism: Nitrospiraceae bacterium (assembly GCA_037443165.1). Taxonomy (GTDB): domain Bacteria; phylum Nitrospirota; class Nitrospiria; order Nitrospirales; family Nitrospiraceae; genus DATLZU01. The sequence goes on from JBBIOW010000090.1 coordinate 5,087, forward strand.
TAACAGCGCAATGACATCAAGGCGTTCCTTCGGTGTGCCAAGAGGATAACAATAAGAGGGTGCGTCGCTTCGACAGCGCGGTGAGGAGGGGACCGATGAAAGCTTTGTTTCAAACCGATGACACCTGGACCGGGCTGGTCCTGCGCGTGACGCTGGGCCTGGTGATGTTTCCGCACGGCGCGCAAAAGCTGCTCGGGTGGTTTGGGGGATTCGGGTTCGAGGGCACGATGGGATTTTTCACTCAGAAGATGGGGCTCTCTTGGCTGGTGGCGCTCCTGATCATCATCGGCGAGTTCTTCGGGAGTCTGGGGCTGCTGGTCGGGTTCTTGACGCGGTTCAGCGCGGCGAGCATCGGCGTTATCATGGTGGGGGCGATCTCGCTCGTCCACTGGCCGCACGGGTTCTTCATGAACTGGTTCGGTCAGCAACAGGGCGAGGGGTATGAGTATCATCTGCTGGTGATCGGGATCGCAGCGGCGCTACTGATGACAGGCGGCGGCAAGTGGTCCGTCGACGGAGAACTCGCCAAGCGTTTCTGAAAAGGACGGGAAAGGAGAGCCAACCATGTTCATCGTGCTCGGTGCCACAGGCCATACCGGTTCAGTGGTTGCGGAAACGCTCCTGGCCCACGGCCAGCCGGTTCGCGTCATCGTTCGATCCATCGACAAGGGAGCACCGTGGAAAGCGAAGGGCGCGGAGGTTGCCGTCGCTACGTATGACAACACCAAGGCGATACACAAAGCCTTTGAAGGCGCGAAAGGGGGGTACCTGCTGGTGCCGCCGAACTACCAGGCGAAAGCCTGGCTTGCCGAGCAGCAACGGACGATGGATCAGGCTGCGGAGGCGGTCAAAGCCAGTGGGATTCCGCATGTCGTCTTCCTGTCGTCGGTGGGGGCTCACCTTCCGGATGGGACCGGTCCCATTCGAGCGGTGCGCTACGGCGAGCAGAAGCTAGGGTCCGTCGCGAAGAACCTGACGATTCTGCGCCCTTGCTCTTTCATGGAGAACTGGGCTCCGGTGCTCGGCGCGGCGAAGGGTCAGGGCGTGCTGCCGACTTTCCTTGCACCGGCGGTCAAAATTCCAATGATTTCGACGAAAGATATCGGCCGGGTTGCAGCGGAACGGTTGATGGCAGGGGGCAAAGGCCGACAGGTCGTCGAACTGGCTGGTCCAGAGGAGTACAGCCCGGCGGACGTGGCGGCGGCGCTCGGTCAGATTCTCGGACGGACAGTCAGCGCTCAGGCTGCGCCGTTGAGCGCGGTGGTGCCGACGCTCAAATCGTTCGGGTTCTCGGATGAAGCCGCCGCGCTCTTTGAGGAGATGTATACGGCCTTCTCGCGAGGCGCCATCGGGTATGAGCACCCCGACTCGCTCGTTCGCGGCCGGGTGACCCTGGCCGAAGCGTTGCGCGCGATGGTGTAAGAAAGGAGACCACCCATGTCCACCCAAACGGTCGTGACGACAAAAGAGATCCTCGGCATCTATCAGCCCGGATCGACCCATATGGTCGGCGACGGGTTCCCCGTGAGGAACCTCTTTCCGAGCAACGACCTCGATCGCGAGGTTAGCCCCTTCCTCATGCTGGATTATGCGGGGCCGGCATATTTCCCGCCGACCGATCATCCGCGCGGCGTCGGCGAACATCCGCATCGCGGGTTCGAGACCGTCACCATCGTGTACGAAGGGAAGCTGGCGCATCGGGACTCCGCCGGCAACGCGGGCGTCATCGGCCCGGGCGACGTGCAATGGATGACGGCGGCGTCCGGCGTGGTGCACGAAGAGATGCACGAGCGCGAGTTTGCGCGCAAAGGCGGCACACTGCACGCCATCCAATTGTGGGTGAACCTTCCGCGTGAGAGGAAAATGTCGGCGCCGGGGTACCAAACGATCCTCGACCAGGACATTCCGGCCGTCGACCTGGAGGGGGGCGGACGGCTGCGGGTCATCGCCGGGTCATTCCGCGGGCAGAAAGGGCCTGCGCGCACGTTCACGCCGGTGGAACTCTATGATGTCCAGTTGAAGGGGGGAACGGCCGTGCCGCTGGTATTCCCGGAGGGGCATCATGCATCGCTTTTTGTACTGCACGGCCGCGTATCGGCGAACGGCTCGCGCGCGGCCGGGGAGGCGGAGCTCGTCGTCTGCAAGCGGAACGGTTCGGAGGTGACGATCGAGGCTCGGGAGGACAGCCGGATTTTGGTCATGGCTGGCGAGCCGATCGAGGAACCGATCGCCCGGTACGGCCCGTTCGTCATGAACACGAAGGCGGAACTGATTCAGGCCGTGCAGGACTATCAGGCCGGCAAGATGGGGCATCTGTCATGAATGCGACGGCGCGTCGCTTCACGCTCCATGGGCAACAACGATGAAAGCGCACTATCTCGGTCACGTGGTCTTCTATGTGAAAGACCTCGAACGGTCGCTAGCGTTCTATCGCGACCTGTTGGGTTTCAAAGAAGTCGGCCGCATCTTCAACGGCGCGGCTGCCGTGCTCACATCAGGCCGGACGCATCACGAACTGCTTCTGATCCAAGTCGGTGATGCGCCAGGGCCGCCGCAAGGCCGGCGTCGCGGGCTCTACCATATCGGCATCAAAGTGGGCGACAGTCTGGATGAATTGCGGGCGGCGAAACGAGAATTGGAACAAGCCGGCGTCGCGATCGACGGCATGAGTGACCACACGGTGAGCCAGAGCCTCTACGTGCGCGATCCGGACGGGAACGAAGTGGAGGTGTACGTGGATGCGGACGAGGCGATCTGGAAACAGAACCCTGCGGCGGTGGTCTCACCGATCAAGCCGCTGAAGTTGTAAACCGGTGAAGATCCCTCTCCCCAGGACCCTCCCCCTTGAAGGGGGAGGGAAGGGTGAGGGTGAGGGAGCCGTCATGGCCGATATCAAGAAGCGCCTCGACACCAACGTCGCTGGCAATTTCTTTGTCGATGCGACCTGCATCAACTGCGACACCTGCCGGCAACTGGCCCCGAAGAGTTTCCAAGAGGTGGGTGAGTTCTCAGCGGTCACGCATCAGCCGGAGGGGGAGACGGAGCATCGCCAAGCCTACCAGGCCCTGCTCGCGTGCCCGGTGGGTTCGATCGGCACGGAGCGGAGCGAGAAGGCGCACTTGCAGGCCGCGATGGCGAGTTTCCCGCTTCATCTGGAGGGCGGCGTCTATTACTGCGGGTTCAACTCGGAGAAGTCGTTCGGCGGGAACAGTTATGTCATTCGACATCCGGCGGGCAACTGGCTGATCGATTCACCGCGCTATCTGAAGCGGCTCGTGCAGGCCTTCGAAAACATGGGCGGCATTCGGTACATCTTCCTCACGCACGAGGACGATGTGGCGGATTCAGTCCGGTACGCGAAGGAGTTCGGTGCGATCCGTATCATCCATCGCGCCGATGCCCAAGCGGCGCCGGGGGCGGAATGGATCGTCGAGGGAGACGACGCAGTCGAGGTGTCGGCGCAGTTTCGCATCGTTCCGGTTCCGGGCCACACGGAAGGCAGCATGGCCTTGCTCTACGACGATCGCTTCCTGTTTTCCGGCGACCATCTGTGGTGGGATCGGGACAGCAAGGGACTGGGCGCGCCGGAACGGCTGGTGTGGGACCGGCAACGCCTGCTGGGATCGCTCGCCAAGCTGCTCTCCTATCGCTTCGAGTGGGTGTTACCCGGTCATGGAGATCGGGTGCATTGGCCGGCCCGCGAGATGGCGGAACACCTGAAGCAATTGGTGGAGCGCCGCGCTCCACAACCCATCCTCTCCCCCAGCAGGGGGGAGAGGATCAGGTGAGGGGGGAAGCGGGAGAAGCAATGGCGGTTCAGGTATATGGCTGCAACCACGTCGCGATCGAAGTGACGGACGCGAAGAAAGCCGTGCAGTTCTACGCGGACGTGTTCGGGCTGAAGATGCTCCGCGGCGGTGAAGGCGCAGCCTGGTGCAAACTGGGCGAACACCAGTTCATGGCCATCCTGGAGGTCGAGAAGCTCCAGCCGGACCGAGGGAAGCACTTCGGCCTGATCGTGCGCGACGAGGAACAGATCAAGGAAATCCGGAGAAAGCTCACCAAGGAATATAAGCTCAAACTCGTGCCCGGCTTCCGCTGCGACTTCCGCGATCCCTGGGGCAACCGGATTCAGGTCGTGGATCTCCACGATGAGTCGCTGGTCTGGCTGCTGCCCTACCAGGAAGTGCAGAAGGCCGGGATCGTATTGAAGAACGGAAAGCGAGGAGGCCGGCAGAGACAACTTTCACTCACACAAGGAGGAGAACCATGGCCGACGTCATTGTTACGCCCAAGAACGATGGGCCGTATTACATCAAAGGCAAAATCAAGATCGTGACCGAAGGCGGCCGCGAGATCGCGGTCGATGGGGACGAGACCTGGCTGTGCCGATGCGGGCAGTCGGCGAACAAGCCGTTCTGCGACGGCGCGCACAAGAAGGCCGGTTTCAAGAACAACTTGGACCAGAAGTCCTAACGCGCAGGCGGCGGGCCGTGGGTTCAAAAAATGGAGGAACCGAGATGGCGACGAAACTCAAAATTCCCAGTGCAGCCAGGGCAAAGAAATATTTTGCGGACAAACTGGCGTTCACCACCGGTCCTGTCGAATTGGAACGGTGGGTGCAACAAGGCCAGCCGGTGAACATCGTGGACCTGCGGGCTGCGGAGGATTATGCGGAAGGCCACATCCCCGGCGCAGCGAACCTGCCCAAGAACCAATGGGGGGACGCGAAGAAGCTCAAAGCGGTCTTGCGCAAGGACAAGATCAACGTGCTGTATTGCTATTCGCACGTCTGCCACCTGGCGGCGGCGGGAGCGCTCGAGTTTGCGAAGAAGGGCTACCCGGTGATGGAGCTCGAGGGCGGCTGGCGCTGGTGGAAGGAGAACGGATTCGACATCGAGAAATAAGGGCGAGCGACGACGATGGATGAGATCAGCCCGTTTTTCGTTCAGTACGGGTTGCTGGTGTTGTTTTCGGTCGTCTTCGCCGAGCAGATCGGGCTGCCGCTTCCGGCGATCCCCTGTGTTGTTGGCGGCGGGCGCCCTGGCCGGAGCCGGGAAGATGAACCTCGCCCTCGCCGTGCTGCTCTCCGTCGTCTCCTGCCTGGGCGGCGACGTGGTCTGGTACGAATTGGGCCGCCACCGGGGCCGGCAGGCGCTCAATCTCCTGTGCCGCATTGCATTGGAGCCAGACTCCTGCGTGCGGCGGACCGAAAACTTCTTCACGCGGCACGGCATCCGTGCGCTGATCCTGGCGAAGTTCATCCCCGGCCTGAGCACGCTCGCGCCGGCGCTGGCCGGGCTGTTCGGAATCGGCCTGAGACGGTTCCTGCTCTATAACGGTCTGGGGGCGGTGCTGTGGATCCTGGCCTTTATACTGCCGGGGTATGTGTTCAGCAGCCAGCTCGAAGCGATCGCCGCTCACGAGGCGCGCGTGGGCACGTTTCTGTTGGTGGCGCTGGGCCTCGGTCTGGTGGCGTATGTCGCCTACAAGTTCGCGCATCGACACTGGGTGTTGCGCGAGTTGCGGATCGCCCGCATCACGGCGGACGAACTGAAGGACCTGATGGACAATGGAAATGAGGTCCTGGTGGTGGACCTGCGGGGCGAGCTGGATCATGAAGTCGATCCCTACACGATTCCCGGCGCGCTGCGCATGACGGCGGAGGAGTTGGAGCAGCGCCACCAGGAGATCCCGCGACATCGGGACGTGATCCTCTTCTGTGCCTGCCCCAACGAGGCCACCGCAGCCAAGATGGCGTTGATGCTCCGGCGCAAAGGCATCACCAAAGTCCGCCCGCTGGCCGGCGGCATCGACGCCTGGCGGGAGCGCGCGTTCCCGCTGGAAGCGACCGCGCGTCAGGCCGAGCCGGATCTGGTTGCAGCAATGTGAAGGTGGCCAGGCGAGCTCCTGCGGCGGGGACGGAGGGGTGCACTGGCATCCGCCCCATCTGTGCGGTATGATGAATTTCCAAGAAGAAGCTGGATAGGCCAGGCATACCTGTTGAACTCCCGCAGGTTGTTCAAAACGGCCGTCCAGCAAGGCCGCAGTAACGCGAAGCGCTGAGGCGTGCGGTCGGTGGCACGTCGTAGGCTCTGAGCGAGCAGAACGCCGCTGGCGGCCGTTTTCGACAACCTGAACGAAGGGGGCGACCGGTTTCGACGGGGATCGTGAGGCCATCGGGGCATGTCGAGCTCTCGGGGACTCGTAAAACCTCCGGGAAACAAGCAACTGCCAATCACGAACTGGCACTCGCGGCGTAATGACCGCGACGTCCCTCCACCTGAGGCCTGCGGGGGTGGAAGGGGCGCGATGCAGCAGGCTGGTCCAAGGCCGGTGCTCAGCGGCTGAGGACGAGAATACACTGGGCTAGCGGCCGTTCTAAGCCAGCCGATGGGCGTGGGCGGCGGCGAAACCAAAACGATCGGCTACACATGTAGAACCGGTGCGCTGAAGGTCTTCGGACAGGGGTTCAACTCCCCTCGCCTCCACCAA
>JBBIOW010000091.1:0-11561 GCA_037443165.1 Nitrospiraceae bacterium
CGGGGAAACCACCAAGCGGCTCATCGAGGTGGCCCGCAGCCGGGGCATGTACGTGGTGGCGGGTCTTGCGGAACGGGGCGCGCGCGGGTGTTATAATTCAGCGGTATTGGTCGGACCCTCGGGCTTTATCGGATGCTATCGGAAAACCCATCTGTTCTTCGAAGAAACCTTGTTCTTTCTCCCCGGCGATACGGGTTTTCAGGTGTGGGATATCGGACGGGCGAAGATCGGTGTGCTCATCTGCTTTGACTGGTTCTACCCGGAGTCGGCCAGGACGCTGGCGCTGAAAGGGGCCGACATTGTTTGCCATCCATCCAACTTGGTGTTGCCCCATTGTCCGGACGCCATGGTGACGCGCTGCCTGGAGAACCGGGTGTTCAGCGTCACGGCCAACCGCATTGGCAGCGAGGAGCGCGGTGGCAAAGACCGTCTGACCTTTATCGGCAGCAGCGAAATTGTCGCGCGCAGCGGCTACATTCTCCATCGGGCTCCACGCGATCGTGAAGAAGTAACCGTGCTGGATATCGATCCGGCCGAAGCCCGGAACAAATCTCTCAACCCGTACAACGATCTGTTGCACGGTCGCCGTCCGGAACTGTACGCAAGTTGATTGCGCGATAATTCTGCAGATCCGATCACGCACATGGAAAGGCAGACGATACAAATGGTTCCAATGATGGCCCCGCTCGGCAAGGGCATCTTCCTAGTCGCCTCGCCGGCGCTGCGTGATCCCAATTTCCGGCAAACCGTGGTCCTGCTCTGCGAGCACGGACCGGAGGGGGCGCTGGGGGTGGTGGTGAACCGGCCGACCGCCATGCACATTGCGGAAGCTTTGCCGCAGGTGCCTGTCCTTGAAGGGCAGAAACACGTGCTGTTCGCCGGCGGTCCGGTGCAAACCAATCAGATCATGCTGCTCTACCGGCTGGATCAGATGCCTGAAAATTCTCACCACATATTCGACGGCGTCTGTTTGGGCGGAGATCTGTCGGTGTTGGAGCGCATCCTCACGAGTTCGAGGGGCAATGAAGCCTTCCGCGCCTATCTCGGCTACTCCGGGTGGGGACCCGGCCAACTTGAGCGGGAGATGGAGACCGGTTCCTGGATCACGCTGCCGGCCGACCCTGCGATCGTCTTTGAGAAAGATCCGGCGAGGATTTGGCCGGACATCCTCGCTTCGCTCGGCGAGCCGTTCCAGCGCTACGCCGACATGCCGCCCGATCCCAGCCTGAACTGACCGGACCCGGCGCATTGCACGCTTGCCGCCGGGCTGCTACCGTATCCGCGGTTGGCGCGTTGGTTCACGCCACAGGTGAGCCGTGGTCGGAAACCTCATGCTAGTTGTCGCGGCGCTGAGCGTGTCCGGGTGCGGGGTCATCTACACCGTCGTGAACTCGGAATCCCGACTCGACCGCCTGTCCGTCCCCATGACCAAGAACCAGGTGTTGGCGGAGATCGGCACGCCCGATCGGGTGCTCCGCGACGACGGGCGGGTGTTGATCTGGGAATATTCTCTGACCGCCAGCCGGCAGTGGTTATATGAGCTGGCGCTCTGTCCCGTCTCCGTCTGGGTCGGCGGCTGCCTGTTTTATCCGTTTACCAATACCGCATTGGAACGCTACCGAGAGTATCCCTTCCACGTCGTGCTGGTGAACGAACGGCTTTGCGCCTGGGGATCACCGCTCATCATTCTCCGACAGCGAAAGGCCTGCACGAGTCCCGGCGCCGTGCCCGGCTCCACGCCCGGCGCGGAACCGATCGTGACCGGCGTCGGGCCCATCGACGCCGAGAGTATCGAGCGTTATCGCACTATGGCGGTCTTGACGTTCGAAGACGCCCCCGGCGTGACGGGCAGCGGCTCGCGCGTCGCAGGGATCGTGACAACGTTGCTTCTGGACTTGGACCTGAGTCTGGTCGAACGCACCAGATTGGAACAGGTTCTCAACGAACAGGTGACGCTGCTCACATATGGAGATGACGCCGATGCGTTGAAGATCGGCAGATTGGCCGGGGCGAACGCAATCGTGATCGGCGAGGTGCAACAGTGGGAGTCCGACCGACGACAGGGCACCAGCAGCGTGTCTTTGTCTTTGCGGATGATCGATGTGGAGACGGGACGGCTGTTGTTCAACGGGGAAGGGCATGGGTCCGATGCGACGGGCGATGAACCTGAAAATATGGTGCGAAAAATCGCCCACCGCATTCTGGCCCGTTTCGGAGTCAAGACAGGCTTGCTCGGCAGCGGAAGAATCGGTGTGAACTGGGAACTGCGCGAATCGGCCGGATCGCGGTATTACCTGGTGCGAGAGATCAAAAGCGGCTCTCCAGCCGAGCAATCGGGACTCAAGGTAGGGGATGCAGTTCTGTCATGCAACGGCTCGCCGATCGCTGCCGTCAAGCACGAGCGTGAGGCCAAACGGTTGTGCCGAGTGGAGGCCGGCCAAACACTCGCGCTCGAAGTCAAACGCGGCAACGAATACCTGCTGATCGAAGCCACGGCGGAGCGGCGGGCGGGACTGTAAGTTCCCACGCCGCGTTATGGTGTTTCAGAAAGCATCTGGGCGAGGAATCGCCCGGTGTGCGAACCGGCCGCCTGTGCGACCTGCTCCGGCCTGCCCTCCGCCACGATCCGCCCGCCCTGCGCGCCTCCTTCCGGTCCCAGGTCGATGATCCAATCGGCGGTCTTGATCACGTCGAGGTTGTGCTCGACCACCACGACCGTATTGCCGGCATCGACCAATTTGTGCAGCACCGCAAGGAGTTTTTTGATGTCCTCGAAGTGCAGTCCGGTGGTCGGCTCGTCCATAATATAAAGCAGATCGGGAGACCGGCCGGGGCCGAAGCTCGGCGCCCGTCCCTGGCGGTTCGGACGGCGGCACGTCCCTATCAATTCGGCGGCGATCTTCAGCCGCTGAGCTTCGCCGCCGGAAAGCGTCGTGGCAGGTTGGCCCAATCGTAGGTAGCCCAACCCGATCGACGAGAGCAGGTAGAGTGTTTCGGTCAGCTTGGGCGAGCCGGAAAAAAGCGATTGGGCTTCGTTCACGGTCATGTTCAGCACGTCGTGAATCGTTAGGCCGCGGAAGCGAACGCTCAGTACCTCCGGCTTAAATCGCTGGCCGTTGCATTCCTCGCAGGTCGTGTAGATGTCTTCGAAGAAATACATCTCGAGTTTCTCGTAGCCGTTGCCTTCGCACCGATCGCAGCGGCCGCCCGGCGTGTTGAAAGAGAAATGCGCGGAGGTAAGTCCCAGGCGACGGGCTTCCGGCGTGGCTGCGAAGAGCGCGCGGATCTCGTCGAAGGCTTTCAGGTACGTGATGGGATTGGAGCGTGGGGTGCGACCGATCGGTTGCTGGTCGATCAATCTGACGCCCTTGAGGTGTTCCAGCCCTTTGATCGCGCGGAATCGGCCCATCGGCAGCGACTCCACGCGGAACGCGCGGGCTACCGCGCGGTAGAGCGTCTCTTCCACCAACGTGCTTTTGCCCGATCCCGACACGCCGGTGACACAGACAAGCATCCGCAGCGGGATCTTGACCACCAGGTCCTTCAAATTGTGCTCGATGGCTCCGGCGAGCACCAGAGTTCTCCCGTTCCCGGGTCGGCGCGTGCGAGGAAGCGGAATGGACTCCTCGCCCCGCAGGTAGCGCGCGGTGAGCGAGCGGCGGTCGTGCAGGAACGCCTCGCGCGGGGCGGCGCACACTACTTCGCCGCCCTTCTCGCCGGACCAGGGACCGAGTTCGACGATGTGGTCGGCGGCCAGGATCATCTGCCGGTCGTGCTCGACGACTACGACGGTATTGCCGTGGGCGGCTAGGTCCCGCAGGATGCCGGCCAGCGTGGCCGTGTCGCGGGCATGCAGGCCGATCGTCGGCTCATCCAGCACGTACAGGGTGCCGACCAGGCGGGCGCCGAGTTGGTTCGCTAGCGCGATCCGCTGCGCTTCGCCGCCCGAGAGCGTCTTCGTCTGGCGGGACAGGGTCAAATAGCCGAGCCCGACACGCAACAGGAAGCCGAGTTTATCCCTGATCTGGCGCAGGATATCGTGCGCCACGCGGGTTTCGAAGTCCGAAAGCGTCAATGCGCCGAACCAGGCGGCTGCATCCTGCACGGTCATCTCGGCAATCTCGTGGATGTTGAGGCCGGCCACTTTGACGTACAGCGCCTCGGGTCTCAACCTAGTCCCTCGGCACGCCTCGCACGGAAAAGGGCTGCGGTAGCGGCTGAGAAATACGCGGACGTGCAACTTGTAGCGCTTCGTTTCTAAATACTCGAAGAACTGCCGAATGCCTTCTAGCTTGTCGTCACCCTCCCAGAGGAGCCTGCGCACCTCGGGCGGCAACTTGTCATAAGGCGTCGCCAGGTTCACGCCGCGCCGCTTCAGGGTGAGCAGCATCTGTTTCTGCCACCAGTCCGTACCGGGTTTCGTCCAGGGCTCGATGGCGCCGTCGGCCAGCGAGCGTGTACGATCCGGAACGACGAGGTCTTCGTTGTAACGGAGGATGTTCCCGAAGCCTTTGCATGCCGGACAGGCCCCCAAGGGATGGTTGAATGAGAAAAGGACCGGCCTGGGGGGCTCGAACGTGCGGCCGCACCGCTGGCAACGGAAATGCGCGCTGTAAGTTTGCGGACTCTGCCCGATCACATCCACGCGGCAGACCCCGTCGCCTTCCTGAAACGCCGTCTCGATCGCTTCGATCAGCCGGTTCCGGTTGTCGGGCCGAATCACCAACCGGTCGAGAATCACGAAGAAGTCCGAGCGTCCGATCCGGGGCAGCGCGGTGCCGACGTGCAGATCCACTACCTCCTCGCCGCATTTCAGCCTGGTGAAACCTCGTCGCACCAGGGATTCCACCAAGGAGCGGTCATGTCCGGGCCCGGGGGCCTTAATCGGGAAAAGGATCATGGCGCGGGCATCGGGAAATCTCGCGAGAAGGTCGTCCGTGACAGAGCCCGGATGGAACCCGCGGGCCTCTTCACGGCAATCGGGACACACCGGCCGGCCGATCTTGGCGAACAGCAAGCGGAGCAAATCGGCGATCTCAGTCGCCGTGCCGACCGTCGAGCGAGCCGTACGAACCGGGTTCTTTTGCTCGATTGCGATGGCTGGGCGGACGTTGATCAGATGATCGACATCCGGACGATTCACTTTCTCCAGGAACATGCGCGCGTAAGTCGAGAGCGATTCCACATAGCGCCACTGACCTTCGGCGAACAGGGTCTCGAACGCGAGCGACGACTTGCCCGAGCCGGATACCCCGGTGATGGCCGTGACCGCGTTGTGTGGAATGCGAAGCGAGATGTTTTTGAGGTTGTTCTGCCGCGCGCCTTCGACGATCAAGTCGCCGGAGACACGGTCTGACTTGGTAGTATCCGGCACGAGAAAGCCCTTGAACAGAGTCAAATCATTGCATCCTAACAAGCGCGCAAAGCGGGTGCAACCGACCTGCAATGCAGGCCGGTTGGGAATATCTACTGGCTATTTAAAAGTGGCTGGACTAGGCTGTCTGAGCAATTACTATGAAGATAGTCAAGAGCGGGCAGCCAACAGCCATCAGGTTTATCTCCCCCTTGCCCTCCTCCTTTCAAGGGGGAGGGCCTCGGGGAGGGGGCGATTTTCTACTGCAGGGTGAGCTGAAGGCTCATCAGGACTGTGTAGGCGATGAATGAACACGCCGACAAGCCGATTATTGGAGGATCGCATGACTCAGCCCTTCTCAGGTGCCGAATATCTGAAGTTCGGCAGGCAGTTGGCCGACCTCCTGGGAACCAGCCTTGACGGCCAGTCGGCGGAGGCTCTACGGGCGCTGGCGCGGTCCTATGATCCGTCAGCCGGGGAAGCCCGCATCAACGCCGAAGTGTTCCTGTTTCACAAATACCTCCTCGTCCGCGCCTGCATCGACGTCCTGCCGAAGCATCACATCGAAGGTGTCGTCGGGGGGTTGTTCGCGGTCCTGAATGAACGGGCGGCGCGCCTCGACATCGGCCAAGATCGGCTGGCGGCGATGGAACAGATGTGGCTCGATCGGGCACAGGAATTCGACCCACCCTTTTCCCTGGACCGCCGGGAGTTCTTGGCGGAAACGCCCGATGTCCTCCATTGGCAACGGACGCTCGCCCGGTTTTGCCGGAACGTGAGCGAAACCACCGTGCCGCCCGGCTCATCACCTTCCGCGGAACTTCTCTCCTTTGAAGCCAGCAATTCCGTGACACAAACCCTGGGCACCCTTCTCGAAGCGTTGGAAGAAATAACTCGGCTCCACTTCGGAAACAGCGAGTAACTCCTCTACATCCTCCGGTTCGACAGCTCATTGAGCGGATGCTAAAATCCGGCGCTGTGCAACCTCCTTCCAAATCAAGAGGCCGACGCCCCAAGGCGTACAGCCAGGTCCAGGGCTGGGTCGGATAAGGTGTCGCAGGATGTGTTTGATTCGATCCTTGGTTTCGCTGTCGAACGACTCGAGGTCCTTCAGCGCTGACGGGGGTGAGGCGAACGTGTCTCACTGGTCTTCGCCGAAAACCTCACAAAGAGCGAAACTTCTTCGCCTTGGCTTCCTCGAGGCCTTGCCGTAAGGCCTTCACCGCGTTGGGCTCGGACATCGATTGGAGAGTCTCGACCCACCTATTGAACTCCGCCGCGCTCATCACGACGGCTTTGGAAAATCCCGTTCTTGGTCACAACGTACAGCTCAGAGAGCCGGTTGACCTTGTCCACCGGGGACGAAAACTTTGTGCGGGCCTCCTTGAGCGGAATAGTCGTGTCCGTAAGGCAACCTTCGATTGGGTGAAGTGTTCAAAATTCAGGCCACCAGGTCAAACGCCTTCTCCTGCCCCGCCGGTCGACTACCGCAACGACAGCTTGAGCAGCCCGACGCAGCACATGTAGAGCGTGAGGGAGCCGGCCATGGCGGGCCAGAAGCCGAGGCGGTGGATGGCGAGGATGAGGAAGCCGACGTACACGAGCCAGGCGGGGACCAGCCACAGGAGATGTTTCGCGTAGAGCGCCGCCGGCTCGCTTCCGCCGTTGAGGTAGATGAGGACGATCGTCACGCCTGTGATGGCCGGAAAAGTGCTGACGAAAGCCGCCAAGAATCCTCGTCCCTGCGCCCCTAAGTAGGTGGACAGACTCACCAGCAGACCTCCCAGCACAAAGTACAGCCCGTACTTGATCAACTCGCTCATCCGATGCTTCCTTTCTCGTCTGTCACGACGTATTGGCCTTTCCCCCTCACCTTCGCCTCTCCCCTGTGGGGAGAGGGACAGGGAAGGGGCACTCACCTTCTCGAAACGCCTCCATCGCTTCTTTAACGATCTCGCTCCCCATGCCCGTGTACCGCGGGGAAAAGTGAAAGACGACCAGGTCGCGCACGCCGGCTTTCTTGGCCATCAGTCCGGCCTGGCGGGCGGTGAGGTGATACCGTTCATAGGCCTTGTCGGCGTCGCGATCCAAGTAGGGCGCCTCGCAATAAAACACGTCTGCGCCGCGGGCCAGGTCCACGATCTTGGCTTCGTTCTCGTCGTCATACCGGGCATCCACGACATAGGCGATCTTCTGGCCGCGCGTGATGGTCAGGAACCGTTCGCGGACTTCTCCGAGCACGAACTCCAGGTCCTGACGGTGATGCTCGAAATACAGGGTTGCCGTGAAGCGGAAGTCGTCGGGTTTGCCCTGCCACAGGTATTGTTTGACTTCCTTGAGCCATGAGCCCACCGGCAGGCCGGCGTCATGGAGACGCTGCTTGTTGACGTTGATATGAAACTGCTCCTGCAGGGCGTAGCCGAAAGAAGAGACGCGATGGTTCAGAGAAACGGCCCGCACTGTGAACATCGGGTCTTCGAGCACCGGGAAGGCGCCGATCCCTCCGGTCCAGTGCGGTCTCGCCGGATCCTCGTGCAGGGCAAATCCGTCTGTGGCCAGAAAGGAGGCGCGCTTGATTTCGTGTTCGCCAAACTCCTGGACTTCGATGGAGAGCGGATAGCCGTCCACCAGGTTCCAGGTGTAGCCTTTCAGCTTGCCCTGCACATTCGCGATGAGCCCCGGCGGACCATAGAGCCGCAGGGTCTTGCCACGCCCCAGCGCCACCCGTAGGACCGTGTCGAAGCCGATAAAGTGATCCATGTGGGTGTGGGAAACGAAGATGTCGTTGGCGCGCAGCAGGCGCGTCGGTCCGAGCGCGTCGTTCTGGCCGAGGTCAAAGAGCAACGCGCGCTTGGACCAGCGAATCTCGACGTACACGCCGGGGTCGCCGAAGACATCGTTGACGAGGTAGCTAGAGAACGAGGGATTCATGGAAGTTGAGTCATTGAATCATCGGATCAGTGATTCATTGAAAGACGATGGCCCGATTACCCGCGAGCAATCGATTCAACTCAGCGCCGCCCGCACAGCGAGATACATCACGATGACTTCTACCGCATGGGCCATGATCGTCGCGTAGAGGTTCCGCAAGCGGACCCAGATCGCTCCCCAGATAAGACCGTCCCACACCGCGATCCAGTGGAGGTGCTGAAAGGTTGCCACCAGGAAGGGGTCAAAGGCAAACGTCAGCGCGCTGGTTATGATCGCCACCCACGGACCGAATCGGTCAGCGCGTATGCCGAGCGTGGCGCTCCCAAGTGCCAGCAGGCGCCCGAGGAGGAATCCGCGAAAGTTCAACTCGACGAAGACCGCGATGAGGGCAATGATCCACGGCACCATGAGCGCGACGGGCACCCTGGCGTGTGGTGTGTCCTTAAGGAACGTAATGTCCTGGCCGAGCCATGGAATCAGGCGCAGGATCACCATCGTGTTCACGGCGCCCAGCAGCAAGCCGGTGGTGAGACCCCAGCGCGTGCCCTCGGGAAAACCCTCGACCTTCAGGCCGAGTCGTTCGGGAACAGCGGTGTTCCGAAGGCGCCACGTCATCAGTGCGAGGTAGGCGAGGAATTGTGGAAGAAATTGAAGCCACGAGTCCCGCTGCAGTTCCACCGGGAGGGCGTAGAACAGCGCGGTTCCCCCGATCGGCAGGAGCGCCAGCGCCGCTGCGCGCTCCGCAGCCGGGGCGGTTTCCAAGCCGTGCCCGCTTACAACGCGTTCGGAGGTCGCTCGCACAAGACCGCTACTGGAGTTCGATGTGATAGCGCTCGAGTGTCGTCGCCTTGTGCCGGGCCAAGTTCGAAAGCGACTTGTTATAATCCACGATCGCCCGCAATTCATTTGCCTGCGCGGTGGCCAAATCCCGCTGGAAGTCCAGCACGAAGCGCGTGGTGCTTAGACCGACCCTCAACCGCTCCTGCTCCGCTTGCAGTTGCTTTTCCGCCATGATGCGGGCCGAGCGTGTGGTCTCGATACGCTTGAAATCCGTCTGTACGCGGCGCACGGCCTCGCGTACCCCGACGATGATCTGCTGCCGCACGCTTTGCAGCGACGCCTGCGCGTTTCTGGCTTCGAGTTGGCGCTTGTTGTACGTACTCCAGGCCGAGCGGTTGCCCAAAGGGTAGCTCAACACCAGGCCGGCGCCGTAGTTGTAGAAGTCGCCGCTGAAATTCTTGTTGACGGAGTCCGGATAGTCGTTGCCCAATCCCGCCAGCCCCATGGTGCCCTGAAACGAGAGGGTCGGGAGAAGCTGATTCTTGGCGAACTTGATGTTCAGTTCGCTGGTCTCCACGTTCTTGGTCGCTTGAACGATCTCGGGCCGCCGCTCGAAGGCCACGTCGATCGCTTCCTGCAGGCTGATCGGTTCCAACACCGTGACCGGCTGATCGACTGGCGTCAGGCGGACGTCCTGCCGCAACTCTTCTTCCGAGGGATTGAGCAGACGGCGGAGTTGATCTTCCTGGTCGCGGATGGCCTTTTCGGCGATCAGGACCTGTTCGACTCGGGATGCGACCGCCGCTTCGGCCTGCAGGACATCCACGTTCGACATCACGCCGGCTTTGGCCTTGGCGCGATTGCTCGCGAGCAGTTCCTCCGCCGCCTTCAAGGCGGCTTGCGCGACCTTGAGATTTTCATTGGCGAAGACGAGTTCCCAGTACGTCTGCTCGACGGTCGCCAGCACGGTCATGACCCGGTCCCGAAAGACATGCTCTTCGACCGTCGCATTGTTCTGCGCGATCTTGATAAAGGTCTTGTTGAGATCGACGCCGGCGTTGCGAAGCAGCGGCTGGGTGAGCGTCAGCGCCAGACCGCCGGTATAGGCGGGATTGAACAGGAAGCCGGATGCCACGTTGGCGTTGATGTTGCTTCGCTGGGGGCTGTAATTGAGATCGAAGTTTCCTCCGGTTAAGAGGTTTTGGGTCAGATCGACTGTCACGGAATGGTTGCGCTGATCGAAGACGGTGATCTCTTGGAGAATCCCGCCTGTGCCGCCGAAGACCGGCCGGTTCAGCGGATTGACGATCCGGTTGTATTGACCGTTCAAGCTGAAGGTGGGGTCGAACTTCGCCTGTTCGATAATGATGTCGCTGAGGCGGCTTTCCTTCGTCTGGCGGCTGATGGTGATGTCCAAGTTGTTTTGCAGCGCCCGCAGCGCGGCATCGGCCAGCGAAATGGCTTCGCGCCGCTCCGGCGGAGTCACCGGTTGCGGCTGCAATTCGCTCCATGCGTCGAAAGGAAGGCCTACCCAACCGGCCAGGATGACTCCAACCAACGGCCCAACGCGATATGTCCGCATAAAGCCCCCCTTGATCTGGATTCAGAAGAGAACCATACTATCATGCATCATGGGGAAAGTGTCATCGGTTAACTGGTCTCACCGAGGCTCAAGACGAATGGGACAAACGATGAGGATTCGAGCTTGGCTGCCGGCAGTCCTGTTGGCAATGTTCCCGCTCCTTGCAGAGGCGCAGACGGTGTCAGGCGTGCGTTCCTTTGACGGCGGAGTCGGCCCGCTATTTTCTCTCACCGGGCCCGGGAGTTTGTACTTGGATAACCAAGGGACCCAGGGTTACCTGTACAACCCGGGGAACAACTTTCAATCCTTCAGTTTCCGTAATCCGACGACCGGCCAGGCCTGGAGCGGTGCTGTCACGACACTGGGCCCTCAGCTTTCCATCGGACTGATCCAGGGGGCGAACCAGATCGGAGCGCCGATTGTGCTGCCCGGCCCCCCGCGACAGCCCCCGCCGCTTCCGCCGATCCAGTCCACCCTGCTCGAGGAGATTCCGTAATTTCCCGCTTATCCCCTTTCGCCTTGCACTGCGAGTCTCTCTTCGTTGGCCAATCGCCAAGTCAGCGCCAGCACGTGCCGGGTCACAGCCCGGAGCAAGGCTGGTCGAATTGTGTCTGCCGTGTCGGATGGTTGATGGAAGTGTGGGTGCGGTCCGCCGGTCACCACGGTGACTGTTGGGATACCGGCTTCCTTGAACGGCACATGGTCGCCCCCCGGAAAGAACCCGAACAGGTCCACGACGTCGGCCAACCCTGCTGATTGGCTGGCCCGAGCGGCCACCGATTGGTCGAGCCCGGTGACGCCGACGGTAAGCCGACCGTTGCCGATGCCGGCATGATCGACGTTGATCATGGCGACAGTGCGCTGCAGCGGAAAGACCGGCCAGCTGACATACAGCTTGGACCCGAGTAGCCCCTG
>JBBIOW010000092.1:0-11486 GCA_037443165.1 Nitrospiraceae bacterium
AACCCTGTTCAATTTGTTCTCGGCGACTGGCATCGATCTGCCCGCGCATCGTGCCGGTTTCTTCCTCCCTACCGACGCGGGGACTCTTTGCCCCCAACGCAGAATAGTGTTCCGCCGAGCCGCAGGTTACCCTTGTGAAGTGAGCCTCTCTTGATTGCGTCCTGTGGCTGTTGGAGCGACTGTCATGTCTCTGCTCGCCTTCGTCGTCTTCCTTCTCGCGTCGATTCCGTCCGCCTTTGGCCAGACGGTCTCGATCCTGAGTGGTGATGATCCGGCGTCCAAAGCCGTCGAGTCGGCCATCGCGCAAACTCTGCAAGCCAAGGGTTATACGGTCAAGGCGGGCTCTACGGACGGTTTTGTCCTGCTGCTCAATGTGCTGAAAGTCCAGACGAAGGCGGGGGCAAGCGCCGGACTCGCGGGCAGTCTGACGATTGTCTCGATGGAGTGGACGCAACTCGCTGACCGTGTCCTGTCCAAGCAGTGTCAGACCGAACATGCAGCAGCGCAGCGACTCGAGAACTATCTCGGGACTCGCCTGACCCAAATCGACAGCACCATCGCCTTCGCTCCCTCGACGGAAGGATTGGCGGATCTTCTCGCCGGATTCTCTCATAAAGCGGTGCAAGCCGCTTCCCATAGGGTTGATGTCCTGGCTCGGGAAGCTCAGAAAATGAATGGCCAGGTGGGGCGTCCTTCAGCGGGCCTTCCGTAACGGGCTGTCACAGTAGGAGGTGCGGTATGTACTGCCGTGTGCGTCCTCGCCACTTAGTGGATTGCCTCGTATCCCGCTCGGGGGATGGGCCGCTTGAGGCCGAAGGGCGTGTGTTCGATGTGTCAGTGCCGGGCTGTTGGTGCCCCAGCCGCAGGCCCTTGGTTCCCGGGCAGTATGTCCAAGCCCGTCTCCGCTTGCCGATCCCAGAAAAATCGATCGCGGTGCGCCTCGCAGCCGTGACGTGGGCCCACGGGGCCCGCTTCGGCTTGGAAATCCTGATGATGGATGCCGAGGACAAGGCGCGCCTGATGCAGTATTTGGAATCGCAGATGTGCCTGCCGCGGTACCTTCGAGTCCAACTTCAGGAGTTGGTCGTGGCAACGGGAACAGGCTGATTCACGCAGTCCGTTGCCTTGACGCCGCCGATGGGCGCGTACCTATACGGTTGAGGTCCGTTCCCCCCTTTGTGATCTGAACCTTTCTTGAAAATTGGTCCAATTATTCCTCGGCCACGCGTTCGACGGCGCATAAGTCTCTTTCCTTGCAAACCGATGGAACAGGCAGGAGGTCCGCCATGGACTTCACTTTTGGCGATCACGCGGTATAATCCCATGTAGAAATCGTCGCCATCGTCGAAGGGCATTTTCCATGATCGGCCAGGGGCGAGAGAACAGCACGTGTTCATTCCGGGGGAGGACCCGGCGAGGGGTTCTCGGACTCGGTGGGATCGCGGCATGCCTCGTTGTGGCGATCAGCTCACCCGCCCTGGCACGGTCGTTTCAGGACGAAGTCCAGCTCCGCAAGCAAATCATTCCGATCCTGGGCACCACCTTCGATCGTGACAGAAAGCCGATCGGGGTCGTCGCCCAACTACAGGTTTCCGTGGCGAGCCGAAAGGACCGCAACGGGATGGAGGTCACCTTTGAGTCTAATCCAGGACGATTTTCGATCCGGGCGCAGGTGGCCGTTGTGACCGCGATCAATCGGGCGGCTCGGCTGGCCGGTCTGAATACGGATTCCTGGAGTGTCTCATTGACCGTGCCATATGAAGGGGTCACCATCTACGGCGAGAGTCTGTCCGCCATGGTTGGCTTGACGGTTGTCGCCTTGGCGAAAGGCGATATCGTTCAGCCGGCCCGCGTGCTGACCGGAACCGTCACCCGGGACGGGCACATCGGCGCGGTCGGCGGCATTTCGCTCAAGCTGGCGGCTGCGCGGGATCAGAACCTGCGCCGGGTCCTGGTGCCGGAGGAGTATGACATCGCTGATGGTGATTGGGAGACTCCCTTCCTATTGCAGGTCTCTCCTGTGGGAACCGTCACAACCGCCTACGAGGCGTTGACCGACCGGCCGCTCCAGGTTGAAACGTCTTCGGACTTTCCGCTCTCTGAAGACTGACCCCGTCCTGTCGGCTTCGGGTGTTTCGTCCCGCACGTACCGTCGATTCAACAATCCTCTCAACGCGGCAAGGCGACCGCGGCATTGTCACTCTTCCGGAGTCCCGCGAATTGACGCCTATACGAAAGGTTGTGTATAAGGGAGGCGCTTTTCGTATCGTGTTCCCCTGGCCTGAGCAGGAGTAGTCAGCATGCCCGCACGCGAATTCCACGACGGCGCGAAAGACGGGTTGGAGCCGCTCGATCCTCTTGATCCCGACAGCATCACATCCTTTTCGGACCTCCTGGCCGCCATGCGGAAAACCGCCTTCGGAGGCAGACGCTTGGGCGAAGCCTTCGAGGTGCTGGTGGCGATGATCGAGGATCCGGAGTGTTCGGTCGTCCTGACGCTGTCCGGCGCCATGACGGTCGCCAAAATGGGCAAGATCATCAGCAGCATGATCGATCATGGAATGGTCCAGGTCGTCGTCTCGACCGGCGCCCTGATCGCCCACGGACTCAGCGAGTCCATCGGCAAGGTGCACTATCGTCACCGTCCGTCGATGAGCGATGAGGAGTTGTTTCGCAAGGGCTATAACCGGGTGTACGATACCCTGGAGATGGAAGCAAACCTCAACCACGTGGAACACGTGGTGTCGCAGACGCTCAAGCGGATCAACGCCGATCGACCGCTTTCCTCGGAAATCCTGACCCACGAATTGGGGCGGACGTTGGCCGAGGAGTATGAAGGCAGCGGCATTCTGAAGAGCGCGTATCTGAAGAAAGTCCCGGTGTATATCCCGGCCTTCACCGATTCTGAAATGGGGCTGGATGTGGGCACCTGGGCGATGGGCAAAGCCGCGGACTTGGCTCGAGCTCAGGCGCAGGGCGGCGGCGATCTCGCGGTGTTGCGAGCGCTTCATCGGTCATGCCCGGCATTCAATCCCTATCTGGATTTGAACAGCTACACGGACTACGTCCTTTCGGCCAAGCGGCTGGGCATTTTTACGATCGGCGGAGGGGTGCCGCGGAATTGGGCGCAGCAGGTTGGGCCATATATCGAGATCGGAAACATGCGGCTGGGGTTGAACGTCAAGCCGCCGCGGTTCCAGTACGGGGTGCGGATCTGCCCTGAGCCCGATTACTGGGGAGGGTTGAGCGGCTGCACGTATCAGGAGGGGATCTCCTGGGGAAAGTTCGTTTCCCCCGAGGAAGGCGGCCGTTTTGCCGAGGTGTTGAGCGATGCGACGGTCGTTTGGCCGCTGCTGATGATGGGATTGATGGAACGGTTCGGGCATAAGGGGAAGCCCACGTGACGGTGCGGTTCCCACAGGGATCGAGTGAACCGACCGTGGCGACAGAAGGGCGAGCGGTGACGGCGCCCTGGTCGGCGCTGTTGGCCTGCTTGGCACTGCTGCTTTCGGTCGGCGGCGTTTTGCGGAACGACGCGGCGGGCGCGGATCGTCGGGTACGCGGGAATTCGGATGCGCCGGTGACTTTGATTGAATACTCGGATTTCACCTGCGGGTACTGTCTCAAATTCTTTCGCGAGACTTGGCCCCGTATCCAGGCCAAGTATGTGGAGACCGGCAAGGTCCGATTCGTCTATCGGGACTATCCCCGCGCCGACCGGGGTCCGGGACTGGATGCGGCGGTGGCCGCGCGTTGCGCCGGAGATCAGGGCCGCTACTGGGCCATGCACGATCGCTTATTTGCGGACGGCGGACGGCTCGATGCCGCGACATTCGACCGGCACGCCAAGGCGCTGGGGTTGGATGCCGCGAGTTTCTCGACTTGTATGCGCGACGGCCGGCATGTGGATTCGATCTTCCACGATCGGCAGGAGGGAACCAGTTGGGGATTCCGTGGGACGCCGGGCTTCGTCCTGATGCTGACGAAGGACGGGCGCGGCGGAAACGCGGCCGTCACGATTCCGGGGGCATTCCCTTATCAGGTGTTTGAAGAAGAGATCGAACGGCTGCTGGCCCGGACGCACCCGCGAGGCGAAAGCGGCGCGTAAAGGCGCGCGCCGTTCGGCCACATTCGTCCACACATTTACATGGTCGGTAAGGAACTGCCTATGTCATCCGCACAAGCGTTTTGGTCCATACCCTGTGAAGACGGTGAACCGGATCTGTGGGTCTGTATGTCGTGCCTGAACGAAGTCTTCCGCCGCAAAGTCCCCAAGCCGGACTGCCCCACCTGCCACGGGGTGTCCACCTACGAGGCCTTCACGCTCGAGGCTATTCGGGATTGGGGAACGGAAGAGCTGATCGCCAAGGCTGTTGCCGCTCAGGCCGAGGACGACGCGCCGCAGGCGGCGCCCAGCGGTCTGTCCGCCGTCGAGTCCGCAGAGTAATCCGCCTCACGTCCGACTCGTAGGGGATCTGCCCGATGGAAGCGGCACGCCCATTTCTCATCGGCGGTCAGTGGCGGCGGTCGGCTTCGACCGCCAAGGTCATCAATCCTTTCACCGGCGAGACGATCGCCGAAATCTGCCGGGCAGGACCGGCGGAAGCGGCGGCAGCGGTGCAGGCGGCGGTGACGGCGACGGTCGCCATGCGTGAGTTGCCGGCCCACGCCCGCGCCGAAGCGCTGCTGAAGATCGCCGCGGCGCTGCGCGTACGGCAGGAAGAAGCGGCGCGTACCATTACGGCCGAGGCAGGGAAGCCGATCACCGATTCCCGCCGCGAAGTTGCGCGCGCCGTTCAGACATTCAGCGTCGCCGCCGAGGAGGCGAAGCGAGTTCCCGGTGAGATCGTGCCGATGGATTGGACGCCGGGAACCGAGTCCTACCTGGGGATCGTTCGCCGGTTCCCGATCGGGCCGATTCTGGGTATCACCCCCTTCAACTTCCCTCTCAACCTCGTGGCCCACAAGGTCGCTCCGGCCTTGGCTGCAGGCAATCCGATCGTGATCAAGCCGGCACCGCAGACGCCGTTGACGGCGTTGCTGCTCGGAGAAATCGTGCTGGAATCCGGCCTGCCGGCCGGCGCCTTGAACGTCGTGCCGTGCGACAACGCGGTGGCGGAGCGCCTGGTCGTCGACGAGCGGTTCAGGATGCTGAGTTTCACCGGCAGCGCGGCTGTGGGGTGGATGCTCAAAGGAAAAGCCGGGAAAAAACGGGTAGTGCTCGAACTGGGCGGCAACGCAGGGGTAATTGTGGAGCCGGATGCCGACCTGGATGTTGCGGCGCAGCGGTGCGCGACGGGTGGCTATACCTACGCAGGCCAGACGTGCATCTCAGTTCAGCGGATCTTCGTCCATCAGTCGGTGCTTCAGGCATTCACCGAGAAACTCCTGGCCCAGGTGGCTGCGTTGAAAGCGGGCGATCCGGCCGAGGACGACACGGTCATCGGCCCGCTGATCGACCAGGCCGCCGCCCGGCGGGTGGAAGACTGGATCGGCGAGGCGGTGGCGCAGGGCGGGAAACTGTTGCTCGGCGGCAAGCGGACCGGTTCGGTGGTGGAAGCGACGATCTTGGGCGACGTTGCGCCCACCATGAAGGTGTCCTGCCAAGAAGTGTTCGGGCCCGTCGTGACCGTTTCGCCTTATCAACGCTTCGAGGACGCATTGGCGGCTGTGAACGACTCGCCCTACGGTTTGCAGGCCGGGGTCTTCACCCGAGATGTGGGCCGGATCTTTCACGCCTTTCGGAACCTGGATGTGGGCACGGTGCTGGCGAATGAAATCCCGACGTTCCGTGCGGATCATATGCCCTACGGTGGAGTCAAGGATTCCGGTATCGGGCGAGAAGGGGTGCGGTACGCCATCGAGGAGATGACGGAACCCAGGCTGCTCATCCTCAATCTCCGCCAGTGAAGCCTATCGTAAAAAAATCCCTCCACCATATTGCGGAATCGTCTTCAACTTGGTACAACACCGGCCCTGTGCGCCGGTGGTCGGGAACGGCGCGTGAATGAAATCCTGTGGGCAGCGGACGCGGAGGCCGCGTTCGTACGGACGAAGGGGGAAGCGCGACGATGGTTCCGACTCACATGTTCTTGACCAGGGGTGTCGGGGTACACAAGGAAAAGTTGGCGTCCTTCGAACAGGCCCTTCGCAGCGCGGGCGTGGCGTACTGCAATCTCGTCAGCGTGTCGTCGATTCTCCCGCCCAATTGCAAGATCATCCCGCGCAAACGCGGGGAGAAGCTGCTCAACCCGGGCGAGATCACGTTCTGCGTGATGGCCCGCTCGGAGACCAACGAGCGGAACCGGTTGATCTCCGCTTCCATCGGTCTTGCAATTCCGACGGACCGCCGCACCTACGGGTACCTGTCGGAACACCATGCCTACGGCGAAACGGACGAGGAATCCGGCGAGTATACGGAAGACCTAGCGGCCCAGATGCTGGCCACGACGTTGGGTATCGAGTTCGACGCCAATCAGGCCTGGAAGGAGCGGGAGCAGGTCTTTAAAATGGGCGGCAAGATCGTTAGGACGTTGAACATCACCCAGTCCGCGATCGGGCGGCCCAACAGATGGACCACGGTCGTGGCCTTGGCGGTCTTCATTCCACCGGAGAATCTGCCCAAGAAGGTCCGCCGCCGTCCGTAAACGTCGACGCGCATCGCCTGCGCGCCGCCCGGGCGGGATAGGCCAGCGGGTAAGCGATGGCCCTTCCTCATGGTTGGCTCGGCCAGGAGCAGAACTTTCTCGGCATCGGCGAACCCTGGTGCCATCCGGATCACGCCGGAGTCTATGTCCTTCCGGCGCCCTACGAACACACCTCCAGCTACATTCGCGGTTCGGACCGGGGACCGTCGGCGATCATTGAAGCGTCCCGGCAAGTCGAGCTGTACGACGAGACCCTAGGTTGCGAACCCTACCGGGAATGGGGCGGGATTGCGACCGCCGTCCCGCTGGCGCTTCAGGGAAAAGTCGACCGGGAGGCGGTGGAGGCCATTGAAGCCTTTGTCAACCCCCACGTGACCCCAGGTCGGTTCATTCTCACCCTGACCGGGGAACATACGGGCGCGCTCGGCGCAATCCGCGCCCACGCGAGACGCTATCCGGACCTCTGTGTCGTCCAGATCGACGCTCACGGGGACCTGCGCAAGGCCTACCAGGACAATCCCTACAGCCATGCCAGTGTCATGGCCCGCGTGGTCGACGACGGATTGCCGCTGGTGCAGGTCGGAATCCGGTCGATCTCACCGGAAGAGATCGACTTGATCAATCGGACTTCCTCCGTGACCACGTTTTTCGCGTGCCAAATCCTGGATCCGGCCGGTCCCTATGAAGGGTGCGCCGCGCGATGGGTGCCGGACGTGGTGAAGGCCTGCAAGGGGCCCGTCTATCTGACGTTCGACTGCGACGGTCTGGATCCCTCGCTCGTCCCGGCATTGGGCACGCCGGAGCCGGGCGGGCTCGGATGGTACGACACGCTGGCCTTGGTCACGGCACTGGCCAAGGGGCCGGGAATCGTCGGCATGGACGTCAGCGAGATCACACCGATCGAAGGGTTCGTGGCGCCGCAGTTTGCCGTCGCGCGCCTGGTCTACCGCATCCTCGGCCGCGTTCGCGCGGGACGTCGCGTGACGTAGCCCGGCTCTTCCTCCCTTCTCCCCGGCGATCCTCTTTTCCTGATACACTCAAGACCGCGAGCGATCACCCGTGATCCGGATCAATAAATTTTTCACCGAACGAGGCATCTGCTCCCGCCGAGAAGCGGATCGGCTCATCGAGGAAGGTCGCGTCACGATCAACGGACGGATCGCCCGATTGGGCGACAGGGTCGGCCCCGACGACATCGTTACCAGGGACGGCGAGGTGATTCGCCGGAGTGCCGCGGCGGTTTATATCAAGTATCACAAGCCGGTCGGCGTCACCACCACCAGCGAGCCCCATGTGAAGCGCAACATCGTCGCCGAAATCGGGCATCCCGAGCGCATCTTTCCGGTCGGGCGTCTGGACAAGGATTCCTCCGGCTTGATCCTGTTGACCAACGACGGCGACATCGTGAACGAGATCCTCAGAACCGAACACGGCCATGAGCGGGAGTACGTGGTCCAAGTCGACCGGGAGTTTGATGGGCGGTGCCTGGAACGCATGGCCGGCGGAGTGGCGATTCTCGGGAAACGGACCAAGCCCTGCACCGTGGCGAGACTTGGTCCGCGGCGCTTCCGCATCGTGCTGACCGAAGGACGCAATCGGCAGATCCGGCGCATGTGCCGAGCCCTCGGGTATCGGGTCGTCAGCCTCCAGCGCATCCGGATCATGCACATCACGCTCGACGGCCTGCGACCGGGCCAGTGGAAAAACCTCACCGAGCAAGAACGGTCGGAACTGTTCCGCACACTGGGAAGGACAGAGACGGGAGGCAAGCGATCGTGAACGCCGAAGAACCCGGCAACGTGAAGAAGCGCTCTTGTTAGTCGCTTCGGGAGACCGAGCTGGGGCTTTCGGCGGGGGCGGCGATCGGCGAAATGGTCGGTTCCCGCTCTTCGCGCCGTACGGACGGGCCGGAGGCCGGAAGCTGCGATCCCGGCGACCGCGTCAGGAACAAGTTCAGCAACGCGATGACAAAACTCCCGCCGACCAGCACCGCACTGGTGCTGCGGACGGTCCTGGTGCCCTCATCCCGCATGTCTTTGGCGACCTCCGCGACGGTGTCGATGAGTCGATCCAACGCCAGGCTGACCTGAATCATCTTGGGGCCGGAATTGTCCGCGGCGTGGATTTCGGCTTTGCGACGGAGCTCGGTCGCTTCCTTAGCTGAAGGAGCGTTCCATTCTTGCGTCAGTAATTGAATCGTCAGGCTGGCTGCAGAAAAGTATTGGTCGAGACTGTCGCGGACCGCCTGAAGGTCTCGAGGCTCGCTGCGTCCGCTGCGTGACACCCGCAGGCTCGCGGCGGCGTAACGGTCGATGGCGTGTTGTATGCGGGCCCGCTGGTACGGCAGGGACTCTGTAATACGCTCGAATTCTTTCTTGTTGGGGGCTTCGAGCGCGCGGATGATCGTATTCCGGTATCGCATCACGTCGGCGGAGATGTGAGCCAGGTCAGCCGCGCCGAGCGTGTACTCCGTGTACATGACGCGCAGGTCTTGGTCGACTTGGCTCAATGCCTGGCCGCTGACCCAGCCCAGCCCCGCGATCAGCGCGCTGATCAAAAGCTGCGACCCGCTGGGCCATGTGACGCGAAGCCGACCGAGCACGGTTCGCCTCCCTCTCCCGCGGTGTGGCCTTGCCAAGGCGGGAGCACTTGCAAGCCAGTCTAGCAAATTCGATCCTGGAAGGGAATCGCAGCGGGACGCTCCTCGGCCCGTGGTCGGGTCAACGTAATGCGGCGGTCGACGCGAGGCCGGCGGCGATGGCAGTCCACCTCGTCCTCCAATTCGACGAACCGCAGCGCCCATTGCAGATCATCGAAACGCAGGAATTCGCGACGAAGGGAGATGTTCTCCTCGAGCGTACCCTCGAACAGCGAGAGGTGGGAATCCAACATCAGTCCTCGGCAGGCGTTGATGAACTCCAGGCTGGCGTCGTGCAAGTCGACGTCACGGGCCTCGAGCACGCGAAAGGCTCCCATGAACAGGAGGCCCACCAGCATGGTGCCGGCAAGCGTCACGATCATGATCGGTCGGATCGAGTAGGCGAAGGTATTGACCAGCTCCTGGACAGTCAATCGGACGATGAGGGAAAACAGCCAGACGGCGATGGCATAGGTCGGGATGATCGCGAGGATGCGTTTCTCCAACACGAGCAGCAACAGCAGGCGTGTGAACGTCGCCACGGCCTGGGAGGCGTTCGGAGGATGACGCTCAGAACCGGCGGTGCTCATTCACCGGAGTCCTTGGCGAATCTCCGCCGTGGCTGTGCGGCGCGGGGGCGGGATTCGGCTGAAATATGACGCCCACTGGAACGACACGCACGTCGTTAGTCCAGGACGATGCGGCGATCCACGTGGGGGGTGAGGTTGGGATCGTTGGACACGAAGATAACCGACCACGGTTCTTCTTTCGAGCAGAGACGCCGCAGGATCGTTTCCCGGATGGTCGGCTGCATGTTGTGGAGCATGCCGTCGAAGATCAGGATTTGCGGCCTCGACAGGATCGCGCGGGCAACCAAGATGCGGAGAATATGGGTCGGGGCGAAGATCATGCCGGGAGCTCGAACGTGGGTCTTGAGCCCCTGCGGGAGGGCATCCACTTCTTCTTCCAGTTCGGCAAATCGCAGAGCCCATCGTATGTCGCTGTAGGGAATATCGGTGCGGCCCAGGACGATGTTTTCCTCCAACGTTCCTTCGAACAGCGAGAGTTCGGAATCGAGCACGAACCCGCGGCATTTATTGATCGTCTGCAAGTCGAGATGGCGCAGATCGACCCCGTTGTAGCGGATCACGCCCGAAGTTGGTGACTCGATACCGGCCAGGACACGAGCCAGCGTCGTCTTGGCGACGGTGCTGGTCGCGTAGACGCCGATCTTCTCTCCCGGCGTCACTTCGAGATTGAAATGTTGGAAGACCGCCACAGCGCTCGCATGATGGACGAACGAAAGGTCCTTGCAGGTCACGCGAATGCCGTGGATCGTCGGATCGGGCAGCGGCACGGACAGCCTCGCCGTGTCTTCGTCCTTGGGCAATGAGAAGAGAAAATCCAGCTCGTGCAGCGCAGTGAAGAAGTAGAAGACATGGCCCATGCGCTTGACGACGGCGTCGAAGTTCAGCAGCAGCGTGCCCACGACGACCTCGGCCGCGACCAATTGGCCCAACGTCAGTTGGCCGATCGAGAGCAACCATCCAGCCGTGGCGATCAGACCGCTGTGTCCCAGCGCCTGCCACCCGACGGAGCCGAGGTACTGCCGCATCAGAGCGTGGAAGCGCGTGCGCCTCGCGGCGATATAGGCGTTGACCAGTTCATCGGTTTTCTTGATCAGCAACGATTCGCTGACGGTCGATTTGAAGTGCAGCAGGTTGTATGCGACCTCCTGCATCCAGTGCAGCGTGTCGTACTTGGCGTGGGACATCTGGATCGTCGCCCGCAGGCCTCCGTGACTCAGCAGAAACATGATCGCGCAGAAGCCGGCGAGGAGCACCGCGTTGAACAGCAAAAAATACGGATGGTAGAAGACCAGGATTGTCATGCCGATGGCGCCTCCGACGACGACGTTGACGACGTCGATGAGCAGCACCGAAAGGGCGCGTTGCATCAGCACCGTCTCCAGAAAATAATTCGCGTAGCGTGGCTTGTAGCCTCGGGAGTTGAGGCGGGGCTGGTGGTCGTTGTTGGCCTGGGCGACGCGCGGGTCGAAGCGGCAGATGTGCCCCACCATGAAAAAGCCCGCGGCCTTGTTCGCCGCATCCACGATCGCGTCGCAGTCCGCCAGGGTGGATGCCATCGGCTTCTCGAGGAAGACGTGCTTGCCCGCCTCCAGGCAGTCGATCGCGAGCGCC